>CAZDYQ010000008.1:0-53770 GCA_964509685.1 uncultured Burkholderiaceae bacterium | reverse complement strand
GACGCAAGGCCTGCAGGCGGGCGAGTGGAAGCCCGGCGAGGCGATCCCGAGCGAGGTCGAGCTCGCGCGTCGTTACGGCGTGAGCCAGGGTACGGTGCGCAAGGCGATCGACGAACTCGCCGCCGAGAACCTCGTCGTTCGCAGGCAGGGGCGCGGCACTTTCGTCGCCACCCATCACGAGGCGCGCACCCAGTTCCGCTTCCTGCGGCTGCTGCCCGACGACAAGGGCGGCGAGGAACTGGGCAGCCGCATCATCGAGTGCCGCCGGCTGCGCGCGCCGGTCGAGGTCGCGCGGATCCTCGGGCTTCGGGCCGGCGAGGCCGTCGTATGCATCCGCAGGGTGCTCGACCTCCAGGGCCAACCCACGGTCCTCGACGAGATCTGGCTGCCCGGCGCCCGGTTCCGCGGGCTGACGGCGGAGCGGCTCGCGGCGTACAGTGGGCCGCTCTACGGGCTGTTCGAGCGCGAGTTCGGCACGCGCATGATTCGCGCCACCGAACGGATCAAGGCGGTCGCCGCCGACGCCGCGACCGCGGAGCTGCTCGGGATCGATGTGGGGGCTCCGCTACTGCAGGTCGAGCGCGTCTCGAGTACGTACGACGACGTCGCGGTCGAATTCAGGCGCGGCCTGTACGACACGCGACGGCACCACTACTTCAACGAGCTCAGCTGAGGCGGGCCTTGTCGCGAACTGCCTCGCCCGGCCCTGTCGCGCCCGTCGCCCCGGATCCCGCGTCCGGGCGGTCCCTGCGCGGCGGACCCTCCCCGGCACGGGCGGACGCGGGGGTGCGGCGGCCCGCGTTTGGTGCATCGCGCCAAGTTCGGTCAGAATATGCGGGTTTGATCGCGGGGTGCTGGAAGGGTTCGGCCGAGCCCCGCGCCGATCGGAAGCCCTCCTGCAGGCTCTCGCCCGGCCAACAATGATCCGAGCCGTCTAGAGGTAGGTGAGCCAATGTCCGATTCCGCGGCCAAGCCCAGGCCAGAGTTCAGGAACATCCACATCACGCAGATCCTGCGGTACCGGCTTCCCGGTCCCGGGATCGTCTCGATCCTGCACCGGATCAGCGGCGCGCTGATGTTCCTCGTCGGGATTCCCTTCATCCTGTACCTGTTCCAGCAGAGCGTCACCTCGGAGCTCAGCTTCGAGCGCTACTCGGCGGTGGTGTCGCACTGGTTCGCCAAGCTGGTCCTGCTCGCGCTTGCCTGGGCCTTCCTCCACCACCTGTTCGCCGGCATCCGCTACCTCCTGCTCGACATGCACATCGGGTGGGACCTGCCTGCGGCCCGCAAGTCCGCCGCCATCGTGCTGTTCGCCAGCCTCGTCCTGACGGTGCTGGCCGGCCTCAAGATCTTCGGGGTGTTCTGATGAGTCTCGACCGAACCGTCGTCGGCGCCCACTACGGCTGGCGCGACTTCGCCGTCCAGCGGCTTTCCGGCGTCGTCATCGTCATCTACACCGTCTGGCTCCTCGTCGAGCTGCTGATGCTGCCCGAGCTCACCTACGGCAACTGGGCCGGCCTGTTCGCGGCGATGCGCATGAAGATCGCCACCTCGGTCGCGATGATCGCGGTCGCGTACCACGCCTGGATCGGCGTGCGCGACATCTTCATGGACTACATCAAGCCCGCGATGCTGCGCCTGGCCCTCCAAGCGTCGGCCATCGTCCTGCTGATCGGCTACGTCGTCTGGGCGTTCACGATCCTCTGGAGAGTCTGAGATGGCGGAAGTTCTCAACAACCTGGCGAACAACCTGCCGCGGCGGAAGTTCGACGCCGTGATCGTCGGCGCGGGCGGCTCGGGCATGCGCTGCTCGCTGCAGCTGGCCGAGGCCGGCTACTCGGTGGCGGTGCTCAGCAAGGTGTTCCCGACCCGTTCGCATACCGTCGCCGCACAGGGCGGGATCGGTGCCTCTCTCGGCAACATGAGCGAGGACAACTGGTATTGGCACATGTTCGACACCGTGAAGGGGTCGGACTACCTCGGCGACCAGGACGCGATCGAGTTCATGTGCCGCGAGGCGCCGCACGTCGTGTACGAGCTCGAGCACTTCGGCATGCCGTTCGACCGCAATGCCGACGGCACGATCTACCAGCGGCCCTTCGGCGGGCACACGGCCAACTTCGGCGAAAAGCCGGTCCAGCGTGCCTGCGCGGCGGCCGACCGCACCGGACACGCCCTGCTGCACACGCTCTACCAGCGCAACGTGCGCGCCCGGACCCAGTTCTTCGTCGAGTGGATGGCGCTCGACCTGATCCGGGATTCCGAGGGCGACGTGGTCGGCGTCGTGGCGCTCGAGATGGAAACCGGCGAGGTCATGATCCTCGAGGCCAAGGTCACGGTGATCGCCACCGGCGGGGCCGGCCGGATCTGGGCCGCCTCCACCAACGCCTACATCAACACCGGCGACGGCCTGGGGATGGCCGCGCGCGCGGGGATCCCGCTCGAGGACATGGAGTTCTGGCAGTTCCATCCGACGGGCGTGGCCGGTGCCGGGGTCCTGATCACCGAGGGGGTGAGGGGCGAAGGCGGCATCCTGCTGAACAAGGACGGCGAGCGCTTCATGGAGCGCTATGCCCCCACGCTGAAGGACCTGGCCCCGCGCGACTTCGTCTCGCGCTCGATGGACCAGGAGATCAAGGAGGGCCGCGGCGCCGGCCCCGACGGCGACTACGTGCTGCTCAAGCTCGATCATCTCGGCGCGGAGACGATCATGAAGCGGCTGCCGTCGATCCGCGAGATCGCGATCAAGTTCGCCAACGTGGACCCGATCAAGGATCCGATCCCGGTGGTGCCCACCATTCATTACCAGATGGGCGGAATCCCCACCAATTATCGAGGCCAAGTCGTGGTCCCGAAGGATGGCGATCCCAATTCGGTGGTCAACGGCCTGTACGCGATCGGCGAGTGCGCCTGCGTGTCGGTCCACGGCGCCAACCGCCTGGGGACCAATTCGCTGCTCGACCTGGTGGTGTTCGGGCGCGCGGCGGGCAACCACATCGTCGCCAACCGCTTCAACGAGCGCCCGCACAAGCCGCTGCCGAAGGACAGCGGGGATGCCACCCTCGCACGGCTGGCGAAGCTCGAGTCGCCGGGCTCCGGGCCGCGGGTCCAGGACGTCGCGAACGACATCCGGCGTTCCATGCAGACGCACTGCGGGGTGTTCCGCACGTCGCAGCTGCTCGCCGAGGGCGTGACCCAGATCTTCGAACTGGCGGCGCGGGCCGAGGACGTCCGCATCGAGGACAAGTCGAAGGTGTTCAACACCGCCCGGGTCGAGGCGATGGAACTGGCGAACCTCGTGGAAGTCGCCAAGGCGACCATCGTCTCGGCCGAGGCGCGCAAGGAGAGCCGCGGGGCGCACGCCCATTCCGACTATCCCGAGCGCGACGACGAGAACTGGATGAGGCACTCGCTGTACTACAGCGAGGGCAACCGGCTCGAGTACAAGCCGGTCAACCTGAAGCCGCTGACCGTCGACACCTTCGTGCCGAAGGCACGGACCTTCTGATTCGATTCGGAGTGCCCAGATGAACGCAGTCGTGCAGGCGCCAACGAAAGCGGCTTCGGCCGCCGGGACCCGGGTGGTGCGCTTCTCGATCTACCGCTACGACCCGGACAAGGATGCCCGGCCCTACATGCAGGACCTGGAGGTCGAGCTGCAGCCGACCGACAAGATGCTGCTCGACGCGCTCATGCGCATCAAGAGCGACTTCGACGACTCGCTGGCGTTCCGCCGGTCGTGCCGGGAAGGGGTGTGCGGCTCGGACGCGATGAACATCAACGGCAAGAACGGTCTGGCCTGCATCACCAACCTGCGTGACCTCAAGGAGCCGATCGTCCTGCGGCCGCTCCCGGGCCTGCCGGTGATCCGGGACCTGATCGTCGACATGACGCAGTTCTTCGACCAGTACCATTCGATCAAGCCGTACCTGATCAACGACACCCCGCCGCCGGAGAAGGAGCGCCTGCAGAGTCCCGAGCAGCGCGAGGAACTGAACGGGCTGTACGAGTGCATCCTGTGCGCCTGCTGTTCCACGGCATGCCCGTCGTTCTGGTGGAACCCCGACAAGTACGTGGGCCCGGCGGGCCTGCTGCAGGCCTACCGGTTCATCACCGACAGCCGGGACCAGGCGACCAGCGAGCGGCTGGACAACCTCGAGGACCCGTACCGGCTGTTCCGCTGCCATACGATCATGAACTGCACCGATGTCTGCCCGAAAGGCTTGAACCCGGCCAAGGCGATCGGCAAGATCAAGGACCTGCTGGTCCGCCGGGCGGTCTGAGCCCATGGCCGAACGCCCGGGCGGTCCGCTGGATGCGGCACGCCTTCGCCGCATCCGCTGGCGGGCCCGGCGGGGCCTGCTCGAGAACGACCTCGTTCTCGAGCGTTTTTTCGAAGCCTACGGGGAGCGACTGAGCGAGAGCGACGTCGAGGGCCTGGACGTGCTCCTGGACCTCCCCGACAACGAGCTCCTGGACCTGATCCTGAAACGCGTCGAGCCGCGGGGCGCGGCGGCCGGGACGAATGCCCGCCGGGTGCTCGAGTGGCTGCAGTCGGTCTGAGGGCCGCAGTCAGCGCGATCGAACCGAGGCCCGGCGAGGGCCGACCGAAACAAAGCCATGACAGGAAACATCAACATGACCATCGAACAGAAGGTGACCAGCGAACACAAGGCCACCCTGAGCTTCACCGACGGGACCCCGTCGATCGAACTGCCGATCTACAAGGGGACGGTCGGCCCGGAGGTCATCGACATTCGCAAGCTGTACGGGCAGACCGGCAAGTTCACCTACGACCCGGGCTTCATGTCCACGGCGTCCTGCGAGTCGCGGATCACCTACATCGACGGCGACAAGGGAGAGCTGCTCTACCGTGGCTACGCGATCGAGGACCTCGCCCAGAACTGCAACTTCCTCGAGACCTGCTACCTGCTGCTGAACGGCGAGCTCCCGAACAAGGAGCAGAAGGACGACTTCCGCTATCGGGTCCTGCACCACACCATGGTGCACGAACAGATGACCCGCTTCTATGCGGGCTTCCGGCGCGACGCGCACCCGATGGCAATCCTGGTCGGGGTGGTCGGCGCGCTGTCGGCCTTCTACCATGACTCGCTCGACATCAATAACCCCGAGCACCGCTTCGTCTCGGCGATCCGGCTGATCGCCAAGATGCCCACGCTGATGTCGATGGCCTACAAGTACTCGGTCGGCCAGCCGTTCATGTACCCGCGCAACGACCTGACCTACGCCGGCAACGTGCTGCACATGATGTTCGGCACGCCCTGCGAGGAGTACAAGCCGAATCCGGTGTTCGTGGATGCCCTCGACCGGATCCTGATCCTGCACGCCGACCACGAGCAGAACGCCTCGACTTCCACCGTCCGCCTGGCCGGCTCGTCGGGCGCCAATCCGTTCGCCTGCATCGCGGCGGGCATCGCCACCCTGTGGGGCCCGGCCCATGGCGGCGCGAACGAGGCCTGCCTGGTGATGCTCGACGAGATCCAGCAGCAGGGCGGCGTCGCGAAGATCGGCGAGTTCATCAAGAAGGTGAAGGACAAGGATTCCAACGTCCGGCTGATGGGTTTCGGCCACCGGGTCTACAAGAACTACGACCCGCGTGCCAAGCTCATGCGCGAGACCTGTCACCAGGTGCTCGAGGAGGCCGGCGTGAAGGACGACCCGCTGTTCGCGCTGGCGATGAAGCTCGAGCAGATCGCCCTCGAGGACGAGTATTTCGTCGACCGGAAGCTGTACCCGAACGTCGATTTCTACTCGGGCATCGTCCAGCGGGCCATGGGAATCCCGGTCTCCATGTTCACCTGCATATTCGCGCTGGCCCGGACCGTGGGCTGGATCGCCCAGTGGAACGAGATGATCTCGGACCCCGACCAGAAGATCGGGCGTCCCCGCCAGCTCTTCACCGGGAGCCCGCGGCGCGAGTTCGTGCCGCTGGAAAAGCGCGCATAGGCGCGCGTCCCGCCGCCGCCGCGCGTCCCGCGCCGCGGCCACCCCCAGCGAAAAGGCCGGCATCGCCGGCCTTTTCCTTTGGTCGCGTTGCAACGGGGCAACGCTAGACTCGTTGCCGGGGCATCCGGGCGCTCGCGTTTTCGCCCCGGGGCAGGGTCGATTTGGCCGGCGCCATAGAGGGAGAGTATCCTTGAAGGTCTTCCGAAAGGAATTTCAATGATGTAGAGCCGGATCTTCCGTATCGCGGGCGTGGCGGGCCGCAGACCGGTCCACCCGTCTGGAACCCCGTTGAACGGGGGGTTCCAAGCCTCGTCGACGAGAAACTCGTTACAAAGGGTGAAGCGTTCATGATGAAATCTTTCCAGTCGAACTCCTATTTGTTCGGCGGCAATGCCCCATATATCGAGGAACTCTACGAGAGTTACCTCAATAATCCGAGCTCCGTTTCGGAAGAATGGCGGGCCTATTTCGACAACCTGCAGGTCGTGCCCGCCGCCGACGGCAACGTCATGTCGCGCGACGTCGCGCATGCGCCGATCGTCCGGTCCTTCGCCGAACGCGCCCGTGAGGGCACCCTGGCGCCCCGCGTCATGGGGGGCGACGCCAGCACGGCCCGCAAGCAGGTCTTCGTCCAGTCCCTGATCGCGGCCTACCGGTCGCTCGGCAACCGCTGGGCCGACCTCGATCCGCTCAAGCGTCACGAGCGCCCGACGATTCCCGAGCTTGAGCCGGCGTTCTACGACTTCACCGAGGGCGACCACGCCAACATCTACTCGGTCGCCAACACCTTCTTCGGATTCGAGAGCGCCACCCTGCGCGACCTGCTCCACGCCCTGCGCGATACCTATTGCGGCACGATCGGCGCGGAGTTCATGCACATCACCGACCCGGCGCAGAAGCGCTGGATGCAGGAGCGGCTGGAGTCCACCCGCGCGACGCCCAATTTCTCGCGCGAGAAGAAGCGCCACATCTTCGATCGCCTGACCGCCGCGGAGGGGCTGGAGAAGTACCTCCACACCAAGTACGTCGGCCAGAAGCGCTTCTCGCTCGAAGGCGGGGAGAGCTTCATCGCCGGGATGGACGAGGTCATCCAGCATGCCGGCAAGCACGGCATCCAGGAGATCGTGATCGGCATGGCCCACCGCGGCCGGCTCAACGTCCTGGTGAACATCCTCGGCAAGATGCCCAACGAGCTGTTCGCGGAGTTCGAGGGCCGCCATGCCGACGACCTGCCGAGCGGCGACGTGAAGTACCACCAGGGATTCTCGAGCGACGTCGCGACCGAGGGTGGCCCGGTTCATCTCTCGCTCGCCTTCAACCCGTCGCACCTCGAGATCGTGAACGCGGTCGTGGGGGGCTCGGCGCGGGCGCGCATGGACCGGCGCAACGACCCGCAGGGCGACCAGGTCCTCGCGGTCCTGGTGCACGGGGACGCGGCCTTCGCCGGGCAAGGCGTGGTGATGGAGTGCCTGAACATGTCCCTGACCAGGGGCTATGGCACGGGCGGCACCGTCCACATCGTGATCAACAACCAGATCGGCTTCACGACCTCCGATCCGCGCGACGCCCGCTCGACGCTCTACTGCACCGACGTGGTGAAGAGCATCGAGGCTCCCGTCCTGCACGTGAACGGCAATGACCCGGAGGCCGTGGTCCTCGCGATGCAGATCGCCGTGGACTACCGGATGGCGTTCCGCAAGGACATCGTCGTCGACATCGTCTGCTATCGCCGGCTCGGCCACAACGAGCAGGACACGCCCTCGCTCACCCAGCCGCTGATGTACCGCAAGATCGCGGCCCTTCCGTCCACCCGCACCCTCTACGCCGACAAGCTCGTCACGCAGGGCGTGCTCACGGAGGACGAGGTCGCGGCCATGGCGGCCGAGTACCGCGCGGCCATGGACGCGGGCCGGCACACGTCCGATCCGGTGATCTCGAACTTCAAGAGCAAGTACGCGGTCGACTGGATGCCGTACCTGAACCGCAAGTGGACCGACAGCGCCGACACCGCCGTGCCGCTGCCGGAGCTGCAGCGGATCGCGGACATCATCACCACGATCCCCGACACGATCACCATGCATCCGCTGGTGCAGCGGGTGATCACCGAGCGGGCGAAGATGGGGCGCGGCGAGGTGCCGGTCGACTGGGGGATGGGCGAGCACCTCGCCTTCGCCACCCTCGTGGCCGGCGGCTACGGGGTCCGGTTGTCCGGCCAGGACAGCGGGCGGGGCACGTTCAGCCACCGCCATGCGGTGATCCACGACCAGAAGCGCGAGCAGTGGGGCGAGGGCAAGTACATCCCGCTCGAGAACGTCGCGCCCAACCAGGGTCGCTTCACCGTCATCGACTCGGTCCTGTCCGAGGAGGCGGTGCTCGGTTTCGAATACGGCTACTCGACGGCCGAGCCGAACACGCTCGTGATCTGGGAGGCCCAGTTCGGCGATTTCGCCAACGGCGCCCAGGTCGTCATCGACCAGTTCATCTCCTCCGGGGAGACGAAGTGGGGCAGGGTATCCGGCCTCACGCTGATGCTGCCGCACGGCTACGAGGGGCAGGGCCCCGAGCACTCCTCCGCCCGGCCGGAGCGCTTCCTGCAGCTCTGCGCCGAAAACAACATGCAGGTCTGCCAGCCGACCACGCCGGCGCAGATCTTCCACCTGCTGCGGCGGCAGATGATCCGGCTGTTCCGCAAGCCGCTCGTCATCCTCACGCCCAAGTCGCTGCTGCGCCACAAGGAGGCCACGTCGCCGATCGAGGCGTTCGCCACCGGCGGCTTCGAGACCGTGATCGGCGAGACCGATCCGTCGATCGATCCCGCGAAGGTCAAGCGCGTGATCCTCTGCTCCGGCCGGGTCTACTACGACCTCGTGGCCGCCCGGCGCGAACGCAATGCGACCGATGTCGCGATCATCCGCATCGAGCAGCTCTATCCGTTCCCGCACAAGGCGTTCGAGGCCGAGTTCAAGCGCTATGCCTCAGCGCCGCAGGTGATCTGGTGCCAGGACGAGCCGCAGAACCAGGGCTACTGGTTCTACGTGCAGCACCACATCAGCGAGGCGCTGGCCCCGGGCCAGAAGCTCGGCTACGCCGGTCGTCCGGCGTCCGCCTCGCCCGCGGTCGGGTACTTCGACAAGCACTTCGCCCAGCAGAAAGAGCTGATCGCCGCCGCCTTCGGCGAGGGCAAGTCGCGCTCGAAGAAGTGAGCGACACCGCATCCCATGCAGCGGACCGGACGCGACGCCGTGGCGCCGCGTCCGGCGCACGAATCCAGATTTCGGAGTAACCCAGAATGGCCCTCGTAGAAGTGAAGGTTCCGCAGCTGTCGGAGTCGGTCGCGGAGGCGACCCTCCTGCAGTGGCACAAGAAGGTTGGCGACTCGGTCGGCCGCGACGAAAACCTCATCGACATCGAAACCGACAAGGTGGTCCTGGAGCTGCCGGCGCCCGATTCCGGCGTGATCACGGAGATCCTCGCGGAGGACGGCGCGACCGTCGTCGCGGACCAGGTGATCGCGATCATCGACACCGAGGCCAAGGCGGGCGCCGTGGCGCCCAAGGCCCCGGCGGCCGCCCCGGCTCCCGCCGCCGAGCCCGCCGCATCGCCGGCGCCGGCGCAGCACGCGCCCGGCTCGCAGTCGGCCCCGGCGCCGGCATCGCGCCCCGGCAAGGAGATCGCCATGCCGTCGGCCGCCAAGCTGATGGCGGAGCACAACCTCGGCTCCGGCGACGTGGTGGGCACCGGCAAGGGTGGCCGCATCACCAAGGGCGATGTCCTGGGCGCGATCTCGGCGCCCGCACCGAGCCCCGCGCCGGCCCCCGCGGCGCCCCCCGCCGCGGCCCCGAGCCTGCCGCAGGTTCGCCCGCCCATCGACCTGGCCAAGGTGCTGGAGGGGCGGCCGGAGCAGCGCGTGCCGATGTCGAGACTGCGCCAGCGCGTGGCCGAGCGCCTCCTGCAGTCGCAGTCCACCAACGCGATCCTCACCACCTTCAACGAAGTGAACATGGCGCCCGTGATGGCGCTGCGCAAGAAGCACCAGGAGCAGTTCGAGAAGGCGAACGGCGTGCGCCTCGGCTTCATGTCCTTCTTCGTGAAGGCGGTGGTCCATGCGCTCAAGAAGTTCCCCGTGGTGAACGCCTCGATCGACGGGACCGACATCGTCTATCACGGCTACTTCGACATCGGCATCGCGGTCGGCTCGCCGCGCGGCCTGGTCGTGCCGATCATCCGCAACGCCGACCAGCTGAGCTTCGCCCAGGTCGAGAAGACGATCGCCGACTTCGGCCAGCGTGCCCAGCAGGGCAAGCTCGGCATCGAGGAGCTCACCGGCGGCACCTTCTCGATCAGCAATGGCGGCGTCTTCGGTTCGATGCTCTCGACGCCGATCATCAACCCGCCGCAGTCGGCCATCCTCGGCATCCACGCGACCAAGGAGCGCGCGGTCGTCGAGAACGGCCAGGTGGTGGTGCGGCCGATGAACTACTTCGCGCTGTCCTACGACCACCGGCTCATCGACGGTCGTGAGGCGGTGCTGTTCCTCGTCGCGATCAAGGAGGCGCTGGAGGATCCCTCCCGCCTGCTGCTGGATCTGTGAGGAGGACCAGGCATGTCTGAACGTTTCGACGTCGTCGTCATCGGCTCCGGCCCCGCCGGCTACATCGCCGCCATTCGCGCGGCCCAGCTCGGGTTCAAGGTCGCCTGCGTGGAGCGCTGGAAGAACCCGGCGGGGGAGGGGGTGCTGGGCGGTACCTGCCTGAACGTGGGCTGCATTCCCTCCAAGGCGCTGCTGGCCTCCTCCGAGGAATACGAGAAGATCGGCAAGCAGCTCGGCGAGCACGGGATCACCGTGTCGGGCGCCAAGGTGGACATCGCGAAGATGATGGCGCGCAAGGACGGCATCGTCTCGAAGATGACCAAGGGGATCGAGTTCCTCTTCCGCAAGAACCGGATCACCTGGCTCAAGGGGCACGGCAGGTTCCTGCCGCCCGCCGACGGCTTCTTCCGGATCGAGGTCGCCGGCGAGGGCGAGCCGGAGGTCAGCGAGGCGAAGAACGTCATCATCGCGACCGGCTCGAACCCGCGCCAGCTGCCGGGCATCGAGGTCGACAACGAGCGGATCCTCGACAATGTCGGCGCGCTGTCGCTCCCTGCGGTGCCCAAGCGCCTCGGCGTGATCGGTGCGGGCGTGATCGGGCTCGAGCTCGGCTCGGTCTGGCGCCGCCTGGGCTCGGATGTCACCGTGCTCGAGGCCATGCCCTCGTTCCTTGCCGCATGCGACGATGCCGTGGCCAAGGAGGCGGCACGGACCTTCGCGAAGCAGGGGCTCGACATCCAGCTGGGCGTCTCGATCGCCGAGGCGGGGAAGTCGACGAAGGGCGTGACGGTGAAGTACACCGACGCCAAGGGCGAGGCGAAGACCCTCGAGGTCGATCGCCTCATCGTGTCGGTCGGGAGGGTCCCGAACACCGACGGGCTGGGCCTCGACGCGGTGGGCATCGAGCTCGACGAACGCGGCTTCGTGCCGGTGGACGACCACTGCCGCACGAGTGTGGCCGGGATCTACGCGATCGGCGACGTCGTTCGCGGTCCGATGCTCGCGCACAAGGGCGAGGACGAGGGCGTGATGGTGGCCGAGCTGATCGCCGGCCAGTCGCCCCACATCGACTACAACACGATTCCCTGGGTGATCTACACCTCGCCCGAGATCGCGTGGGTCGGCAAGACCGAGCAGCAGCTCAAGGCGGAGGGGCGCGAGTACAGCGCGGGGCAGTTCCCGTTTTCCGCCAACGGCAGGGCGCTCGGCATGGGCCATCCGGAGGGCTTCGTGAAGGTCCTGGCCGATGCGAAGACCGACGAGATCCTCGGGGTTCACATCATCGCGCACAACGCGAGCGACCTGATCGCGGAGGCGGCCGTCGCGATGGAGTTCAAGGCGGCGGCCGAGGACATCGGCCGGGTCTGCCATCCGCATCCGTCCATGTCGGAGGTGGTCCGCGAGGCGGCGTTGGCTGCCAACAAGCGCGCGCTGAACATGTAGGGACCGCGACCGGCGGGCGCGCCGTGCGCGCGCCCGCCACCGGCGGATGCCGCCGCTCGCCGCGCTTTCCCGGCCCGGTGCGCGCGCCGGGCGGGTGCCGTCGCCCATCACGACTACGACATTGAACGTCAAGGAAAAGTACGAAAGCGTCCTCGCCGCCCGTGGCTACAAGGCGGATGCGGCACAGCTGGCCGCCGTCGATCGCCTCCAGCGGATGTACGACGAGCTCGTCGAGTTCCGCGCACGGCGGCGCGGCCGGCTGCGCCGCATGCTCGCGCGACCGGAGGTGCCGCGCGGCATCTGGATGCACGGCGGCGTGGGTCGCGGCAAGAGCTTCCTGATGGACTGCTTCTACGAAACGGTCCCGATCGTGCGCAAGACGCGCCTGCATTTCCACGAGTTCATGCGCGGCGTGCATCGCGAGCTCGAGGTCCTGAAGGGCCGACAGGACCCGCTCGACGAGGTGGCGCGACGCGTGGCGCGCCGCTACCGGCTCATCTGCTTCGACGAGTTCCATGTCTCGGACATCGCGGATGCGATGATCCTGGACCGGCTCCTGCATGGGCTCTTCTCCCATGGCGTGACCTTCGTCATCACGTCCAACTACGCGCCCTCGGGCCTGTATCCCGAGGGCCTGCATCGCGAACGCATCCTCCCGGCGATCCGCCTCCTCGAGGAACGACTGGACGTGATCAATGTCGATGCCGGCATCGACTATCGCCGCCAGACGCTCGCGCAGGTCCGCACGTACCTCGTGCCCGCCGGGCCCGAGGCGGATGCCGAGCTCGCCGACGCCTTCGACCGGCTCGCCGCGACGGCCGACGAGGATCCCGTCCTCGTGATCGAGGGGAGGGAGCTGCGGGCGCGCCGTCGGGCGGACGGCGTCTGCTGGTTCGACTTCCAGACGATCTGCGGGGGGCCGCGCTCCCAGGTCGATTACCTCGAGCTGGCGCGGGCTTTCCATGCGGTCATCGTCTCCGACGTGCCGCGGATGACGCCGGCCATGGCTTCCGAGGCCCGTCGCTTCGTGTGGCTGGTGGACGTGTTCTATGATCAGCGGGTCAAGCTGCTGCTGTCGGCCGAGTGCGAGCCGCAGGAACTCTACGTGGCCGGCCCGATGGCCGGGGAGTTCTTCCGGACGGCGTCCCGGCTGGCGGAGATGCAGACGGCCGAGTACCTCGACCTGCCGCGGCGGGAGGTCGTGCAGTCACTGACCTGAGCGACGCGGCGCGTCGCGAAGACATCCGGCTTCGAGCCGGCGAGAACGCCTTGCCGATCCGTCATCCCGTCAATGCCCTTGCCCTGGTCGTGGCGCTCCTCGCCGGATGCGCGAGCACGCCCGACCCCGCGGTCATCATGCCTGGCCATCCGACCGGACGCGCCTACACGCGGGGCGAGGCGCGCGAGACGCTGGACCTCGTGGCGCAGCGCCGCGCCCAGTGGGAGGAACGCTGGGCGGCCGCGCTCGCGCGGTGCCACGGAAGGTTCCTCGCGAGCGATTGCGAGAGCCGTGTCCATGCCGAGCGCAGGGTGGTCGAGGGCGAGCTCGACCGGATCGCCCTGCAGGCGAGGCGGGCGCTGCGCGAGCATGCCGCGCTCGATCGCAATGCCCGGGAGGCGGGCGTTCCCGTCGACGAGGACGCGGCCCTGCGCGGGATCACGGAGCCCTCGGCGGGGCGCTGAGCGCCGTCGAGCCGGGCTCGCCTTCCGCGCCCTCGAGTCGCACCAGGACCAGGGAACAGTTGTCGCCCTTGCCGCGGGCCCGCTCGCGCGCGAGCGCGACCAGCGTCTCCGCGGCCTCGCGCACGGGCTGGCTCGCCACGATGCTCGCGATCTCCGCGCCCTCGACGTGTCGCCACAGGCCGTCCGAGCAGACGAGGAAGGCATCCCCCGCGCGGGGGTCGGTGATGCCGTCGATGTCGGCCTCGGGGCGCTCCCGCGCGCCCAGCGAGTGCACCAGGCGGTCCGCTGCGGGATCTCGGGGCAGGGGGATCGACGGCCGGATGCCGGCGCGGGCAAGCCGGCGCTCGAGCGTGTGGTCCTCGGTTCGGCGCGCCACCGTGCCGTCGCGCAGGTGGTAGATGCGGCTGTCGCCCACGTGGCACCAGTCGACCCTGTCGGGCTGGACGAGCACCGCCGCGAACGTGGTGTGCGGCTCGAGCCGTGAGGTGATCGCGGTCAGCTTGAGGACGGTGTGGGCCTCGTCGACGAGCGAGCGGAAGAAGGCGTCCACCGGCCCGGCCGACGGCGTGAAGTTCCGGAACCGGGACTGGCAGGTGAGGAGCACGTTCTCGGCGGCCAGCGCGCCGCCACTGCGCCCTCCCAGTCCGTCGGCGAGGACGCCGAGCGCGCATCGGGCATCCCGTTCCGATGCGAGAAGAGCGACGCGGTCCTGCTGCTCGTCCCTGTCCCCCTGGTGCTGGGCGGTGCAGACCGCCAGTCGCTTCCACTGCATGGATGATTGAGTACGGTCGGGCAGCGAAGTATTATTTCATGTTCGCTCTGGGATGGCCGTATGCTTTCCGATTCGTATCCGCCGCAGGAAGCGATCAAGCGCCGGATCGCCGAGCTGTCGCTCGAGCACCGGGGGCTCGATTCGATGATCGAATCGCTTTCTCGCGAAGGCGGCTTCGACGAGCTCCAGCTTCGCCGGCTCAAGAAGCGCAAGCTGCAGATCAAGGACGCCATCGTCGTCCTGCAGATGCAGCTCGTGCCCGACATCCCGGCTTGAACGCGACGCCGCCCGCCGCAGGCGCCGCCAGCGCGCAGGCCCTGCCTCGCGGCGAATTCGCCGAGGCGGTGCTGGCCGTCTTCGACCCCGCCACGGGCCCGCTCGCCAGGCGGTCCGGCTACACGGCCCGCCAGTCCCAGCAGGACATGGCCCTTGCGATCGCCGAGTGCATCGAGGACCGCGCCGCCCTGGTGGCCGAGGCCGGCACCGGCACCGGCAAGACCTTCGCCTACCTGGTGCCGGCCCTGCTTTCGGGCGCGCGGACCCTCATTTCCACCGGGACCCGCCACCTCCAGGACCAGCTCGTGGCGCGCGACCTGCCGGTGCTCGCGGCCGCCCTCGGCGTGACGGCGCAGGTCGCGGTGCTGAAGGGACGCGCGAACTACGTATGCCACCATCACCTGGAGCGCAATCTCCTGGAGGGGCGCTTCGAGCGCCGCGAGGATGCCGCCATGCTGCGGCGGATCGAGCGGTTCGCCGCCATCTCCGCGAGCGGCGACCGCGCGGAAGCCGCGGGCATACCGGAAGACGCGCCGGCCTGGGCCAGGGCGGTCTCCACCCGCGACAACTGCCTCGGCCAGGAATGCCCCCGCTTCGATGACTGCTTCCTGATGCGCGCCCGGCGGCGCGCCATGCAGGCCGATGTAGTCGTGGTGAACCATCACCTGTTCTGCGCCGACCTGGCGCTGCGTGACGAGGGCATCTCGGAGCTGCTGCCCGCCACCGAGGTGCTGGTCTTCGACGAGGCCCACCAGCTTCCGGACGTCGCGACGCAGTTCTTCGGCGTGGCGGTCTCGACCCGCCAGCTCGTCGAGTTGTCTCGCGACATCATGCGTATCGGCCGCGCCGACGCGCCGGATGCCGACGACTGGATGGCACGGGCGGAGGCGATCGAGGCGGCCATTCGCGAGTTCCGGCTGCAGGCCGGCGCGCCCGCCCGGCTCGACGACCGCCGGCTGCGCACCATGCGGGCGCTGCACACCGCGATCGAGGGACTGGCGGAGGCGATCGAGGCCGTGCAGCCGTCGCTTTCGGAGGCCGCGCAGCGAAGCCGCGACCTCGCGAGGCTCGCGCCGCGCGCGGCCGAGCTGTCGAGGCGGCTGCGCGCCTGGCTCCGGGCGCTGCTCGAGCCGGCGCAGGCCGGGGATTCACGCGACGGGAACGAGGCCGCCGTCGAAGAGGGTGACGATCCGCTCGAGGATCCGGCCGCGCCGGTGGTCCTGTGGGCGGACGTTCGCCGGCTCGGCGTCGCGCTGCATGCGAGCCCGCTGTCGGTCGCCGGCCACTTCCGCCGCCATCGGCGCGCCGCGCCACGGGCCTGGATCTTCGTTTCGGCCACGCTGACCGTCGGCGGCGCATTCGACCATTTCCAGCATGCGCTGGGACTCGAGGATGCGCGCACCCGCAGCTGGCCGAGCCCGTTCGACTACGAGCGCAACACTCGCTTGCTGGTCCCCGAGGACATCCCGGATCCCTCGTCGGACGAGTTTCCCGCGAAGCTTGCCGACACCGTCGCGCCGCTGATCCTCGCGAACCGGGGACGCGCCTTCGTGCTCTGCACCAGCCTGCGCATGGTGGGGCGCATGGCGGAGCTGCTGGCGCCCCGCATGGCCGAGGGCATGGAGCTCATGGTCCAGGGCAGCGCGCCGCGGGCCGTGCTGATCGACCGCTTCCGCAGGGCGCGCGCGCCGGTCCTGGTCGGCAGCGCGAGCTTCTGGGAAGGCGTGGACGTGCCGGGCGACCAGCTGTCGCTCGTGGTGATCGACAAGCTTCCGTTCGCGCCACCCGACGACCCTGTGGTCCGGGCCCGCGCCGAGGCCCTGCGGGCCCGTGGCGGCGATCCGTTCCGGGAGCTTCAGCTGCCCGAGGCGGCGATGGCGCTCAAGCAGGGCGTGGGCAGGCTGATCCGCTCGGAGAAGGACCGCGGCGTGCTGGTGATCGGTGACCGGCGGCTGCTGACGAGGCCCTACGGCAAGACCCTGCTGCGAAGCCTGCCGCCCTTCGGCCTGACGCGCTCGGTGGAGTCGGTGGTCGAGTTCATCCGGCAGGGCGAGGCTAGCGCCACACCTGCCACCACCGCCGGTTCTCCCGCGGAAAGCCGTTCGCCATGAACTGGCTGTCGGGAAAATTGGCCTCCAGCACCCGCTTCGCGTTGTCGCGCAGTTCGTCCATGCCGAGCTCGTCGTAGGCGCGGTACATGATGTAGAGCGCCTCCTCGATGGCGGGCGTCCCCTCGTACTGGCGAACCGCCGACTGGGCCCTGTTCGCCGCGGCGATGTAAGCGCCGCGCTCGAAGTAGTAGCGCGCGATATGCACCTCGCCGGCCGCCATGGCATTGACCAGGTAGGCCATCCGGTCGCGGGCATCGGGGGCGTACTTGCTCTCCGGGTACTGCCGGACGACCACGCCGAAGGCATCGAACGCGTCGCGCGCAGCGGCGAGGTCGCGCTCTGAGAGGTCCTGTCCGCCCAGGTTGGCGAGCAGCCCGCTCTGGTCGTTGAAGTTGATCAGGCCCTTCATGTAGTACACGTAGTCGAGCGCCGGATGGTTGGGATGCAGCCGGATGAAGCGGTCGGCCGCCGCCAGCGCAAGCGCTCGCTCGTTGTCCTTGTAGTGGGCGTAGATGAGTTCGAGCTGGGCCTGCTGCGCCCAGCGCCCGAAGGGATAGCGCGACTCGAGCTTCTGCAGGTACTTGATCGCCTCGGAGTAGTTGCCCGAGGCGAGCTCGTCCTTGGCCTCGGCATACAATCGGTCGGGCGTCCAGCCGATCGTCGGGTCGGGCTCGCGCCCGGTCTGGCAGCCGGCGACGAGCAGTGTGAGCGCGGCGAGGACAATCGCCAGCAGTCGCCGCGATACGGACGTATTCATTTCGGTGCCATGCAATCGGACAGCCCAGATTATATCCGCGCGCCACTCGACGACCCGGGCGCATCCGACGAGGCGGCGGAGCCGGCGGAGGACGCCGAGGTCCTGGTCCTCGAGGGCGCCGGTGGCGCCGGCGAGCGTCTCGACCGCTTCCTCGCGCGCGCGCTGCCGCAGTACTCGCGGACCCGGCTGCAGCGCTGGATCGCGATCGGCGCGGTCCGGTGCGACGATCGCCCGGCGGCTGCGAGCATGCGCCTGTCCGGCCTCGAGCGCATCGAGGTCGAGCCGCAGCCCCTCGAGGCGGAGCGGGCCTTCGTCGCGGAGCCCGTGCCCCTCGCGGTGGTACACGAGGATGACGACCTCCTGGTCATCGACAAGCCGGCCGGGCTGGTCGTGCATCCCGCCGCCGGCAACTGGCGGGGAACGCTCATGAACGGCCTGCTCCACCTCGATGCCCGCCAGGCGACGCTGCCGCGCGCCGGCATCGTCCACCGGCTCGACAAGGACACCAGCGGGCTGATGGTGGTCGCGCGCAGCGAGACGGCGCGGATGGCGCTCGCGCAGCAGCTCGCCGACCGGTCGATGTCGAGGCGCTACCTGGCGATCGTCCGGGGCCGCTGCCCCGAGGGCGGCCGCGTCGATGCGCCGATCGGCCGCGACCCCGCCAACCGCCTGCGCATGGCGGTGGTCGCCCCCGGGGCGGGGCGCGCCGCCCGGACCGGTTACCGTCGGCTGGCCGTGGGCATGATCGCCGGCCGCGAGGTGAGCCTCGTCGAGTGCCGGCTGCATACCGGACGGACCCACCAGGTGCGTGTGCACATGCGCTCGATCGGCCACCCCCTGCTCGGCGACGCGCTCTACGGCGGCCCGACGGGCGAACCATGGCCGTCGCGCCAGATGCTGCATGCCTGGCGCCTCTCGTTCGTGCATCCCGGCCTGGGCCGGTGCTGCACCTGGACGAGCGATCCGCCCGAGGACTTCATGGCGTGCCTGCGGCGGGCGGGACTGGCCGAGGCGCTCGCCCTCCTCGCCGGCGACGTGGAGCCCGAAGCGTGACGCCCGAGTTGCTGGTGCCCGACTGGCCGGCGCCCGCCTGGGTGCGGGCGCTGTCGAGCACGCGCCGCGGGGGTGTGAGCACGGGGCCCTGGGGCGTCGCGGACGGCGGCCCCGGCGGGCTCAACGTCGGGCTCGCCTGCGGCGACGACCCCGCCGCGGTCGCGGAGAACCGGGCGCGGCTGCGCGTGCTCCTCCCGTCGCGCCCGGCGTGGCTGCGCCAGGTCCACGGCAGCGAGGTGCTTCATGTCGACGCGCTCCCCCCGGCGGGAGAGCCGCCCCCGGTCGCGGATGCGGCCGTCACCACCGTGCCGGGCCGGGTCCTGGCGATCCAGACGGCGGACTGCCTGCCGGTGCTCTTCGCCGACCGCCGGCGCCGGATCGTCGGCGCGGCGCATGCGGGCTGGCGCGGCCTCGCCACCGGGGTGCTGGAGGCCACGATCGACGCGATGCGGGCGCTGGGCGCGTCTGCCCCGGACATCGTGGCCTGGATCGGCCCCGGCATCGGCCCGCGTGCCTTCGAGGTTGGCGAGGATGTGCGCGAGGCCTTCGTCGCACGGGACGAGGGCGCGCAGGCGTGCTTCGTTCCGCTCGCCGTGCCCGGGAAGTGGCTGGCCGACCTCCCGGCGCTCGCGCAGCGGCGTCTTGCGGCCGCCGGCCTTGCCGAGGTCGTCGCCAGCGGGCTGTGCACGTTCGAGGACCCTGAGCGCTTCTATTCGTACCGCCGCGATGGTCGCTGCGGCAGGATGGTCTCGCTAGTCTGGATCGACGGCTGAATCGCCGCTCGTCGAGTCGGGCGATGGCGCGCGCGCGGTGCGCGTCGCCGGGTGGGCCGCCGCCGCGGCCGCGCGCAGGCGTCGCGCGCGGGCGGGCGCGCCGAGCAGGTACAGCACGACGGCCAGCGGGAGCAGGCCGTAGAAGACGAGGGTGCCCAGCGTGGCGAGCCAGCCGTCCTGCGTCGCCGCCATCAGCACGACGACGTACGACCAGCCGATCGCCACGATGATTCGCGTCATCAGGGTTCACCCTCAGGCATGTTTCGTTTCAATTGACAAATGCTTGCCGCAATGCAGAATGGACCGCAGGAAGGGCCCATTGTGCGCAAGGAGGGGACGGGCATGCCAGAGGAGCGTCGAGCCACGAAGCGTCCGGCCCGCAAGTCCGGCCGGACGGCTGAGAAGGCCGCGCCCGCTCGTTCCGCGGCCGCAAGTGTAAAGGCGGCCGCATCGAAGAAGCGCGGCGCCCCGGGCGCGACGGCATCGAAAGCCTCCGGCGCGAGCGGCCCCAGGGCGGGCCGCGCGACCAGGGGCGCCGCTCGCGGCAAGGCCGCCAGCGCTCCCCGGCCCGGTCCGGCCGCGCCGGGCCCCGGGCCATTCGATGCCGCATTGCCCTTCGTGCCGCCGGTCGCGGTTGCGCGGCAACGACTGGCGGAACTCCAGGGCGAGTTCCTGCAGCGATTGCAGCAGCTGCTGGCGGGCGGGGCGCCCAGGCCCTCCGGACGGCGCTTCGCCGATCCGGGCTGGCACGACGGCGGACCTTTCTCCTGGATGGCCGCCATGTACGAACTGAATGCCGAGTTCCTGGGGCGGCTCGCCGAATCCGTCGAGGGCGACCCGAAGGCGCGCGAACGGATCCGCTTCGCGATCCAGCAGTGGATCGACGCGATGTCGCCCGCCAACTTCCTGGTCACGAACCCGGAGGCGCAGCGCCTGCTCAAGGAAACGGGCGGGGAGAGCCTGCGCGCCGGGCTCGAGAACCTCGCGCGCGATCTCGCGCGGGGTCGCATTTCCCAGACGGACGAATCCGCGTTCGAGGTCGGCCGCAACGTGGCGACCTCGCCGGGGCACGTCGTCTTCGAGAACGACCTGATGCAGCTGATCCAGTACGCGCCATCCACGGCCGAGGTCGCCGCGCGGCCCATCCTGATGGTGCCGCCGTGCATCAACAAGTTCTACATCATGGACCTGCAGCCGGCGAACTCGCTGGTCGCCTATACCGTGGGGCAGGGCAACACGGTCTTCATGCTGTCCTGGCGCAACGTGAAGGAGGATCTCGCCCACCTGACCTGGGACGACTACCTCGAGATGGGCGTCTTCGAGGCGATCCGGGTCGTGCGCGAGATCTCCGGGCAGGACCGCATCAATACCCTCGGCTTCTGCGTCGGCGGCACCATCCTCGCCGCGGCGCTCGCGGCGCTCGCGGCGAAGGGCGAGCGGCCGGCCGAATCGATGACGCTGCTCACGACCCTGCTCGATTTTTCCGAGCCGGGCGTGCTCGGGGTCTTCGTGGACGAGGCGCATGCCGCCTGGCGCGAGCAGACGATCGGGCGGGGCGGCCTGATGCGGGGACAGGAACTTGCCAGCACCTTCTCGGCGCTGCGGCCCAACGACCTCGTCTGGAACTACGTCGTCAACAACTATCTCAAGGGCCAGTCGCCGCCCGCCTTCGACCTCCTCTACTGGAACGCCGATTCCACCAACCTCCCGGGCCCCATGTTCACCTGGTACTTCAGGCACATGTACCTGCAGAACGAGCTCTGCATCCCCGGGCGGCTGGTGTGCGCGGGCGTGCCCATCGATCTCGGCCGGATCCAGGTGCCGAGTTTCGTGTACGGCTCGCGCGAGGACCATATCGTGCCGTGGCAGGGGGCGTACGCCTCGACCCGGCTCCTGGGCGGCGACACCCGGTTCACGCTCGGCGCGAGCGGCCATATCGCGGGCGTGATCAATCCGCCCGCGGCGCGCAAGCGGAACTATTGGAGAAATCCCGAGTTGCCGGCCGACCCCCACGAGTGGCTCGATGGGGCGGAGTCGGTGCCGGGAAGCTGGTGGCCCGAGTGGTCCGAGTGGCTGGCGCGCTTCGCCGGGGGCAAGGTGCCGGCGCCCAGGCGGCCGGGCTCGGCGAAGTATCCTCCGATCGAGGAGGCCCCCGGGCGGTACGTCAAGGAGAGAGCGGACTGATCGGCGGCGGTCACCCGGGATCCAGCCCAGTGGTCGTGGTCGACGCCGGAAGCCCACCACGCGAATCGAGCAGGAGAGCGACATGAGCAAGAAAGTGGCGTACGTGACAGGCGGGATGGGTGGCATCGGGACGGCCGTGTGCCGTCGACTTCACGACACCGGGTACTTCGTCATCGCGGGCTGCGGACCGAGCCGCGACTACAACAAGTGGCTCGCCGAGCAGAAGGCCGACGGCTACGAGTTCGTCGCCTCGGTGGGCAACGTCGCCGACTGGGACTCGACGAAGGCCGCCTTCGACAAGGTGAAGGCCGAGTACGGCAATCCCGACATCCTGGTCAACAACGCGGGGATCACCCGCGACGGCGTGTTCCGGAAGATGTCGCTCGACGACTGGCGGGCCGTCATCGACACCAACCTCAACTCGCTCTTCAACGTGACCAAGCAGGTCATCGACGGCATGCTCGAGAAGGGGTGGGGCCGGATCATCAACATCTCGTCGGTCAACGGCGAGAAGGGCCAGTTCGGCCAGACCAACTACTCGGCCGCCAAGGCCGGGATGCACGGCTTCACGATGGCGCTCGCCCAGGAGGTGGCCTCCAAGGGGGTGACCGTCAACACGGTGGCGCCGGGCTACATCGCCACCGACATGGTCCGCGCGGTGCGGCCGGATGTCCTCGAGAAGATCATCTCGACCATCCCGGTTCGCAGGCTCGGTACTCCCGAGGAGATCGCATCGATCATCGCCTGGCTGACTTCCGACGAAGCCGGCTTCGCGACCGGTGCGGAATTCTCGCTCAATGGTGGGCTGCACATGGGCTGACGCGTCGCACCACGCGACGGGGACGCGCATGAGCGAACGCCGGGAGACAAGCTACATGGGGAACACCACCCGCCTGATCAAGAAGTACCCGAACAGACGCCTGTACGACACCCAGACGAGTACCTACATCACGCTCGTGGACGTGAAGCAGCTCGTCCTGGACAACGAGGACTTCCGGGTCGTCGACGCGAAGACGAACGAGGAGCTCACGCGCAGCATCCTGCTGCAGATCATCCTCGAGGAAGAGGCCGGTGGTTCGCCGCTGTTCTCCGCCCCGATGCTGGCGCAGATCATCCGTTTCTACGGGCACGCGATGCAGGGGATGATGGGGGCCTACCTCGAGAAATCGATGCAGGCCTTCGTCGAGATCCAGAACAACATGCAGGAGCAGTCGAGGGGCTTCTATGACGGCAAGGGCATGCCGTCCCCGGAAATGTGGACGCAGTTCCTGTCGCTGCAGACGCCCATGATGCAGTCGATGATGAGCAGCTACCTGGAGCAGAGCAAGAACCTGTTCGTGCAGATGCAGGAACAGATGCAGGCACAGACGCGCAACATGTTCCAGAACTTCCCGTTCGGGCCGAACGCGCCGGGTGGCCATGGCACGGGCGGCGCTTCGCCCGACCGGGGTGAATCCCGGGAGCCGAAGGAACCGAAGGAGCCCAGGGAAGGCTAGGGCAGGGGCTGCGTCCCGACGGCGCCGGCCAGGCGGGGGAGTCCCCCGACTTGGTAGGATGGCGGTTTGGACCCGTTTCCAGGCAGTACCCATGGACCCCGCATCCCCGATCCGGGCGCGTCCGGCGCCCGCCCGGGCGCCGCGCGTCGGTTTCGTCTCGCTCGGTTGCCCCAAGGCCACGGTCGATTCGGAACGCATCCTGACCCAGCTTCGCGCCGAGGGCTACGACATCGTCGGCGACTATGCCCAGTCCGACCTGGTCATCGTCAATACCTGCGGCTTCATCGACGAGGCGGTGGCGGAGTCGCTCGACGCGATCGGCGAGGCGCTGGCCGAGAACGGCCGGGTAATCGTCACCGGCTGCCTCGGCGCCCGCCGGGGCGAGAGCGGCGAGCCGCTCGTGGCCGAGGTCCATCCGAAGGTCCTGGGCGTGACCGGGCCCCATGCGACCGAGGAGGTGATGGAGCATGTCCATCGCGAGCTTCCCCGGCCGCACGATCCCTTCGTCGACCTGGTGCCCGCCGCCGGCGTGCGCCTGACCCCGCGGCACTACGCGTATCTCAAGATCTCCGAGGGCTGCAACCACCGGTGCAGCTTCTGCATCATCCCGTCGCTGCGGGGAAACCTGGTGAGCCGGCCCATCGGCGACGTGCTGCGCGAGGCGCGTGCCCTGGTCGATGGCGGTTGCCGCGAGCTCCTCGTCGTCTCGCAGGACACCAGCGCCTATGGGGTGGATGTGCGGTACCGCACCGGATTCGTGGGCGGCCGCCCCGTCCGGACCCGCATGCGGGAGCTCGCGCGCGAGCTGGGCGAGCTCGGCGCCTGGGTCCGCCTGCACTACGTCTATCCCTATCCGCACGTGGACGAGGTGCTCGAACTGATGGCCGAGGGCAAGGTGCTTCCCTACCTGGACGTGCCGTTCCAGCATTCCCATCCCCGCATCCTGCGCGCGATGAAGCGGCCGGCGAGCGGTGAGGCGAACATCGAACGGATCCGCAAGTGGCGCTCGATCTGCCCCGACCTCACGATCCGCAGCACGTTCATCACCGGGTTTCCCGGCGAAACAGAGGAGGAGTTCGAGCACCTGCTCGAGTTCATCGCGGAGGCCGAGCTCGATCGCGTCGGATGCTTCGCCTATTCGCCGGTCGAGGGCGCGAGCGCGAACGCCCTGGATGGCCATGTGCCGGAGGAGCTCCGCGAGGAGCGCCGGCGCCGCCTCATGGAGCTGCAGGCGGGCATCAGCGAACGGCGCCTGCGGCGCTTCGTCGGTCGCGAGATCCAGGTCCTGGTCGATGCCCGTATCCGCGACGCCGAGGGGCGGGAGGGATTTCTCGCGCGCTCCCCAGCGGACGCGCCGGAGATCGACGGCCGCGTGATCCTGGACGACGCGCCGGGGCTCCGCGTCGGGGAGTTCGCCCGGGTGCGGATCGTCGATTCCGACGAGCACGATCTCTACGGCGAGGCCCTGGGCTCGCCGGACTGAGCGGGGGTCGCCGGCTGGCCTCGCGGGCGCCCTCGCGCCCCCGTCAGCGGAGCAGGCCGAGGATTGCGTCCAGGCCGCTGTAGTTGATGCTGTAGGTCGCCCTGGCGCGGACCACCGGCTTGGAACGGTAGGCGATGGACACGCCGGCGACGGCCATCATCTCGAGGTCGTTTGCCCCGTCGCCGACCACGATCGCCTGTCGCGGCGTGCAGCCGAGCGCGGCGCAGGTCTCGAGCACCGTGTCGCGCTTGAGGCGGGCATCCACGATCGGGTCGAGCACCCGGCCGGTCAGTTTCCCGTCGCGGATCTCGAGCACGTTGGCGCGCGCGAAGTCGATCGGCAGGCGCTCGCGCAGCCGGTCGGTGAAGTAGGTGAAGCCGCCCGACACCAGCAGGACCTTCAGGCCGGCGGCATGCGCTTCGTCGAGCAGGCGCTCCACGCCCGGGGTGAGCCGAAGGCGTTCGCGCCAGACGCGTTCGAGCACCGCCTCGTCCAGTCCCTCGAGAAGCGCCACGCGCCGTCGCAGGCTCTCGGCGAAGTCCCGGATCTCGCCCCGCATCGCCGCCTCGGTGATCGCCGCCACTTCCGCCTTGCGGCCGGCGAAGTCGGCGATCTCGTCGATGCACTCGATGGTGATGAGCGTCGAGTCCATGTCGAACGCGATCAGGCGGAAGTCCTCGAGCCGGCACGACCGCGGCACCAGGCCGGCATCGACGCGCTGGTGTTCCGCCAGGGCCCGGACCGCGTCCGCATCCAGCGCAACGGGCTCCCAGGCCGCAAGCCCGTCGCGGTCGCGGTCGGGCGGCCGCCCGACGAGCCGGGCGAACTCGGCAACCGCGGCCGCATCGAGGCCCGGGCGCTGGACGACGAGGCGATGCGTCATGGCCGGGCGGCGTCCCTGTCCAGCCGGCGCTGCTTCGCCTTCTGCTTCTTCGAGGGGGGCGGGGCGGCCGATTCGGCGGGTCTGGCGAGCCAGCCGAGGATCTCCCGGATCCGTTGGGCGCGCTCCCGCGCATCGGCGGTCTTCGTCTCGATCCGCAAGCGGTCCGGCCCCGCGAGGCGCGTGTCCTTGCGGCTCTGGATGAACTGGATGATGCGCAGCGGATCGATCGGCGGCTCGGGTACGAACTGGATCAGGATGACCGATTCGGATGCGTCGATCCGTGCCACCCCCAGGGGGTGGGACAGGATGCGCAGGCGATGCGTGTCCACGAGGGCGCGCGCCTGGTCGGGCAGCTTCCCGAAGCGATCGATCAGTTCCTCCTGCAGCTCGTCGAGGGCGTCGGTCGTCCCGCAGTTGGCGAGTCGCTTGTAGAGCGTCAGGCGCTCGTGGACGTCCGGGCAATAGTCGGACGGCAGCAGCGCGGGCAGGTGCAGGTTGATCTCGGTGGTGGCCGTCAGGGGGCCGTCGAGGTCGGGGACCCGTCCCTCCCTGAGGGCGCGAACCGCCTCGTCGAGCATTTCCGTGTACAGGGCGAAGCCGACCTGCTGCATGTTGCCCGCCTGGGATTCGCCGAGGACCTCGCCGGCGCCGCGGATCTCCAGGTCGTGCATGGACAGGAAGAACCCGGAGCCCAGTTCCTCCATGAGCTGGATCGCCTCGAGCCGCTTCGTCGCGTCACGGGTGATCGCGCTCTCGTCCGGAATGAGCAGGTAGGCATAGGCCTGGTGGTGCGAGCGGCCCACACGGCCGCGCAGCTGGTGGAGCTGGGCGAGCCCGAACTTGTCCGCGCGGTGGATCACGATCGTGTTGGCGGTCGGGATGTCGATGCCGGTCTCGATGATCGTGGTGCACAGGAGCACGTTGTATCGCTGCTGGTGGAAGTCGCGCATCACGCGCTCGAGCTCGCGCTCGGCCATCTGCCCGTGGGCCACCGCGATCCGGGCCTCGGGCACCAGCTGCGCGAGCCGCTCGCGCCGGTTCTCGATCGTGCTCACCTCGTTGTGCAGGAAGTAGACCTGGCCGCCCCGCTTGAGCTCGCGCAGCAGGGCCTCGCGGATTGCGCCGTCGGACTCCCGGCGCACGAAGGTCTTGATCGCGAGGCGCTTCTGGGGCGCGGTCGCGATGACGGAGAAGTCGCGAATGCCTTCGAGGCTCATCGCCAGCGTTCGCGGGATCGGCGTGGCGGTGAGCGTGAGCACGTCCACCTCGGCGCGCAGCGCCTTGAGCGCTTCCTTCTGGCGGACGCCGAAGCGGTGCTCTTCGTCGATGATCACCAGTCCGAGGCGCGGGAACCTGAGATTGGAGGACAACAGCTTGTGCGTCCCGATCACGATGTCCACCTCGCCGGCGTTGATCGCCTCGATGGCGGAGGCGACTTCCTTCGACGAGCGGAATCGCGACAGCAGCGTGAGCCGCACCGGCCAGTTGGCGAAGCGGTCGGAGAAGTTCTGGAAGTGCTGCTCGGCGAGCAGGGTGGTGGGCGCGAGCAGGGCGACCTGGCGTCCGTCGGCCACGGCCACGAAGGCGGCGCGCAGGGCGACCTCGGTCTTGCCGAAGCCGACGTCGCCGCAGACGAGGCGGTCCATCGGCTTGCCCGAGACCATGTCCTGCACCACCGCATGGATGGCGGACAGCTGGTCGGGCGTCTCCTCGAAGCCGAAGCCTTCCGCGAAGGTCTCGTAGTCGAGCGCATCGAACCGGAACCGGTGTCCGGTGCGGCTGGCCCGGCGGGCGTAGAGGTCGAGCAGCTCCGCGGCCGTGTCGCGCGCCTGCTCGGCCGCGCGCCGGCGGGCCTTTTCCCACTGCCCGCTGCCGAGCTGGTGCAGCGGCGCCTCGTCGGGACTGGCGCCGCTGTAGCGCATGATGAGGTGAAGCTGGGAAACAGGGACGTAGAGCGTGGCGTCGCCCGCGTAGCGCAGGTGCAGGAACTCGGTGGCGCCCTCGCCGAGATCGATGCTCACCAGTCCCTCGTAGCGCCCGATACCGTGCTGGACATGAACCACCGGGTCGCCCGGCTTGAGCTCGGAGAGGTCGCGGATGATCGCATCGACATCGGTGATCGCCTCGCGGCGCCCCCGGCGCCTGCGCCGCGGCGCACCGACAAAGAGTTCGGACTCGGTAAGGACGACGATGCCGGCCTCGTCGCGCGCGAACCCGTCGACGAGCGGGCCGGTGGCGAATCCGACCGGATCCTCGCCGGCGACGAAAGACGACCAGGAGTCCACCGCGGCGGTCGCGATGCCGTGCTCGCCGAGCATCGCCTGCAGGGTCTCGCGCCGTCCCGGCGACTCGGCGACGAGCAGGCAGCGACGGCCGGGCTCGTCGAGCGCCCGGCGCAGCGCCGCGGTCGGCTCGGCCGCCCGCCGGTCGATGCCGACCTGGGGCGGGGGCGTGGTGAATGCCCGACCCGCCACGGCGTCGTTGCGGCCGAGGGCGAATCGGCCCCTCGCGTTGGCCGCCGCGAAGAACTCGTCCACGCCGAGGAAAAGCTCGGCGGGATCGAGGATGGGACGCTCGGGATCGTGCCTCAGGAAGGCATGGCGCTGCCGGGTGTCCTCGGCGAAGCCGCGCAGCGCGCCTTCGACGTCGCCGTGCAGCAGGAGCGTCGCGCCCTGCGGCAGGTGGTCGAAGAGCGTGGCCGTTTCCTCGTGGAACAGCGGAAGGTAGTACTCGATGCCGGCCGGCGCGATGCCTTGTCCGACATCCCGATAGACGGGGCAGCGGCTCGGGTCGCCCTCGAAGCGCTCGCGCCAGCGACTGCGAAAGAGGTTGCGCGCCGCCTCGTCGAGCGGGAACTCGCGTCCCGGGAGCAGGCGGACCCGATCGATCGGGTAGAGGCTTCGCTGCGTGTCCGGATCGAAGCTGCGGATGCTCTCGATGTCGGGGCCGAAGAGGTCGAGCCGGTAGGGCAGGCGCGAGCCCATGGGGAAGAGGTCGATCAGGCCGCCCCGGATGCTGAACTCGCCCGGCCGCACCACCTGCGAGACATGTTCGTAGCCCGCGACGACGAGCTGCTCGCGCAGCGCGGCCTCGTCGAGCGGCTGGCCCTTCTCGAAGAAGAACGTGCGCGAGGCCAGGAACTTGCGCGGCACGAGGCGATGCACCGCGGTGCTCGCCGGGACCAGGAGCAGGTCGACCGCCCCGCGCTGGAGCTCGTAGAGCGTGGCGAGGCGCTCGCTGATCAGGTCCTGGTGGGGTGAGAACGCGTCGTAGGGGAGGGTTTCCCAGTCGGGCAGCACCGCGCACTGCAGCGCCGGATCGAAGAATGCGATCTCCTCCTGCAACCGGCTGGCGTCGGCGGCCTGGGCGGTCACGACGGCGAGCGTGCCCTTGCGATCGGGATGTCGCGCGAGCAGCGCGATCAGCCACGCGTCGCCCGAGCCGGCGCAGGCGGGCAACGACGACTTGCGCCCCGCGGCGGGCCATTCGAGTCTTTCGATCGCGGGATCGCGGGGACGAAGGGCGGGCGGGGCGCCGGATACGAGCTCGGCAGGAGTCAAGGACGGGTTCTGCTGCGGTGAAAGTAGAATTCTAGCCGAGGAGGTATCCGGTGCCCGAACGATTCCATGCGGTCATGCCGGCCGCCGGCGTGGGCCAGCGCCTCGGGGCGAGCCTGCCGAAGCAGTACCTGCCCATCCTCGACGTTCCCATGATCGTGCACACGGCGCGCGCGCTGCTCGCGGCCGCATGGATCGACGAACTGGTGGTGGTGGTCGCTCCCGCGGACCCCGGCGGGGCCGCGGCGCTGTTCGCCGGCTGGCCGAGGGTGAGCGTGCGCGCGATCGGCGGGGCAAGCCGGCGGGACAGCGTGCTCGCCGGCATCGAGTCGCTCGACGCCGATCCGGGCGACTGGGTCCTGGTGCACGATGCGGCCCGCCCGGGCCTGCCCCTGTCGGCGCTCGAGGCGCTGCGCGAGGCCGCCGTGCGGGATCCGGTGGGTGCGCTGCTCGCGCTGCCCGTCGCCGACACGATCAAGCGGCAGGCCGGCGGCGAGCCGGCGCGTTCCGGCGGCACGGTGGACAGGGCGGGCCTCTGGCTCGCGCAGACGCCGCAGATGTTCCGGCTCGGCATGCTGCGCGATGCCCTGCGCGCATGCCCGGATGCGACGGACGAGGCCGCGGCGATCGAGGCTGCGGGCCACCGGCCGCGCCTCGTCGTGGGCCATCGCGACAACTTCAAGGTGACGGACGCGGGCGACCTCGCCGCGATGGCGGCGGTGCTGGGAGCACGCGCCGCGCACCGTCGCGGCGCGGGAGGCTGAATGCCGTACAGGATCGGACAGGGCTACGACGTCCATGCGCTGGTGCCCGGGCGCGCGCTGGTGCTGGGCGGCGTCGCGATTCCGCACGACCGGGGCCTGCTGGGCCACTCCGATGCCGACGCGCTCCTGCACGCGATCACCGATGCGCTGATCGGCGCCGCCGCGCTCGGCGACATCGGCCGGCACTTCCCGGACACCGACCCCCGCTGGCGCGGCGCCGACAGCGCGCACCTGCTGGCCGCCGCGGTGCGCCTGGTGGTGGAGCGGGGCTGGCGCATCGGCAATGTCGATGCATCGATCATCGCCCAGTCGCCGCGGCTCGCCGCGCACATACCCGCGATGTGCCGGCGGATCGCGGAGGTGCTCTCGGTCGAGCCCGACCGGGTGAACGTGAAGGCGCGCACCGGCGAGCGCCTGGGCCCCGTCGGCCGGGGCGAATGCATCGAGGCGATGGCCGTGGTCCTGCTGGAGCGGGACTGAGGCGGGGGGCCTCGCGGCCGCCTGGCCCGTCGCCGCCGGCCGGGCGCGCTAGTCGAGATCGAGCGCCAGTTCGTCGCGGATCGCGGCCGGCACCGGGTCGAGCACGAAGCGGTATTCGGGATGCTCCACGCCAGCCGCGAGCGCGGCGCCTTCCTTCAGGCGCTTCGCCGCGACGGGGCCGAGCTCGAAGCGCAGGAAGTGAACGGCCGACGTCTTGTCCTCGGTCTCGCGATCGAGATCCTCGTCGGCGACCGGATAGACCCTGTCGCAGCCCTCGACGCGCAGCCAGACCGTGCGCTCGATGCCCTTGAGCGCGACGAGCCGCTCGCGCCGCACGTTCTCGTCGGGATACTCGATCATCATCGTCGCCTTCAGGTTGCCGCCATCCGGGATGAGCGGGTTGTAGGCGTCGAGCTCCTCCTGGATGCCGGCCTCCTCGAAGGTGCGCTCGATGCGCAGCATCTCCTGGACCTGGTAACGCACCGTGAGCTCGTCCTCGAAGAGCAGGCTGAGGTGATCGCCGAGCCGCAGCGCCCGGTTCTTCTTGTGCTCCATCACCCGGCGCCGGAACTCGGCGCGCTGCTTCGCGTAGTCCTCGAGCTTCAGCAGGGAGTCGATCGTCAGTTTCTTCATCGCGTGGGGCCTCGTCAGTCGAGCCCGTAGGCCATGCGCAGCAGGCTGAGCGGATGGGCGAGCCTGCCTTCGGCCTTGCCCTCCATGCCCTGCGCGATGTGGTGGCCCGCGAGCTGGCAGTCCGATGCCACCCAGTCGGGTTCGCCGCCGGCCGGATGGGCGGCGGCCGCCCGGAACACGGGCCGGCCGATCTTCATCGCGACCGGATGGAACTCCTTCTTCACGCCCCAGGTGCCGGCATGGCCCGAGCAGCGCTCGATGGTGGAGACCTCGGTCGCCGGAATGAGCTGCAGCAGCTCGCGCGTCTTCTGGCCGATGTTCTGGACGCGCAGGTGGCAGGCGACGTGGTACGACACCTTGCCGAGCTCGCGCTTGAAGTCGGTGCGCAGCAGGCCGTCCTTGTGGCGTGCCACGAGGTACTCGAAGGGATCGAACATCGCGTCGCGGACCGCGAGGACCTCGGCGTCCTCGGGAAACATCAGCGGGAGCTCCTGCTTGAACATGAGCGCGCACGAGGGAATCGGGGCGAGGATCGCGTGCCCGTCGCGCGCGAGCCGCGCGAGCCGCGGAATGTTCTTCGCCTTGAGCCGTGCGACGGATTCGAGGTCGCCCAGTTCGAGCTTGGGCATGCCGCAGCACCATTCCTTGTCGGCGAGTACCCAGGGGATGCCGTTGTGCTCGAGGATCGCGACGAGGTCGCGGCCGATGCCCGGTTCGTTGTAGTTGACGTAGCAGGTGGTGAAGATCGCGACCTTGCCGGGCGTGCGCTGGCCGTCACGCACCTCCGCCTGTCCGCCGCCCGCGGGCGGCCGCGAGCGGAAGCTGCGGCTGGCGAACGATGGCAGCCAGGCTTCCCGGTGCACGCCCAGGGCACCCTCGAGCGCCTTGCGCACCACGGGCTGGCGGTTGGCGGCATTGACCGCCTGGGCGACGATCGGGATCGCGGCGAGCTTGCCGTTGCGGTCGGTCGAGGACAGGACGCGGTCGCGGAACCGATGCGGGGTCCCGGCGCGGAACTGGATGGCCTTGGCCCGCAGCATCAGGTGGGGGAAGTCCAGGTTCCACGGATGCGGCGGCACGTACGGGCACTTCGTCATGTAGCAGACGTCGCAGAGGTAGCACTGGTCGACGACCTTCCAGTAGTCCTCGCGGGCGACGCCATCGACCTCCATCGTCTCGCTCTCGTCCACGAGATCGAACAGGGTCGGGAACGCGTTGCAGAGGCTGACGCAGCGGCGGCAGCCGTGGCAGATGTCGAACACCCGCTCCATTTCGTCCAGGCACGCGTTCTCGTCGTAGAACGACGGTTCGCGCCAGGCGATGGGATGGCGGGTGGGGGCTTCGAGCGAACCTTCCCTGGCGCTCATCGCCTCGTCTCCTCGTGTCTGGGGCCGGCGGGTGCCGGGCCTTCCGGGCTTGCGGCGGGCACGAGGCCCCCAGCCGGGCGAAGCGATGCCTCGCCGGCTGCGTGTCGGTCGGGCCGGCGACGAAGCCGGCCGAGGCGCCCGTCAGTCGTTCAGGGTTTCCAGCGCCTTGGCGAACTTGTTGGCGTGCGAGCGTTCGGCCTTGGCGAGGGTCTCGAACCAGTCCGCGATCTCGTCGAAGCCCTCGTCGCGAGCCACCTTCGCCATGCCGGGATACATGTCGGTGTACTCGTGCGTCTCGCCCGCGACCGCGGCCTTCAGGTTGTCCGCGGAGCTCCCGATCGGGAGATCGGTGGCCGGGTCGCCGACGGCGGCGAGGTAGTCGAGATGGCCATGGGCATGGCCGGTTTCGCCTTCGGCCGTGGAGCGGAACAGGGCGGCGATCTCGGGATGTCCTTCCACGTCCGCCTTGTTCGCGAAGTAGAGATAGCGTCGATTCGCCTGGCTCTCGCCAGCGAAGGCCGCCTTCAGGTTTTCGTGCGTACGGGTTCCCTTGAGGCTCGACATGGCAGTCTCCTGTGGTGGTTCTTCGACTCGTCCCGGCGACGAGCCTGTGCTGGGGACCATAGCAGAGGGGGCGGGGACCGCCAATTGCGTTTATGTATTCCCGTGATTGCCTGCGCCTATGGGCCGCGCCTGCGTGGCGGCGGCATTGCCGGGGCCCTGGTCGGCGCGGCCGCCGCGACGACGCTGGTCCGGCAGCTGGAGAATCGCCGCCAGCCCGCCGCCCGGCCGGTTGCGCAGCTCGAGCCGGCCCCCGTAGCGTCGTGCGAGCCGGTCGACGATCGCGAGGCCGAGGCCGGAGCCCTCGTCGCCGCCCCTCGCCGGATCGAGGCGATTGAACGGCCTCAGCAGCGCGCCGAGCGAGTCCTCGGGCACCCCGGGGCCCTCGTCTTCGACGACGAGCTCGACGCCGCTTCCGGCCCGCCTGGCCGACACGGTGACCTTCGCCACGGCTTCCCCGGGCGCGCGGCCGTAGCGGATGGCATTGTCCACGAGGTTGCCGATCGCCCGCTGCAGGTCCACCGCGTCGCCCTGCCAGCGCAGCGTCGAGGGCGCGCGCACCTCGAGCGCCACGCTCGCCTCCCCGAACTGCTTCCGATACGTCATTGGCAGCTGGCTGAGCAGCCCGGCGACATCGACGGTCTCGAAGCGGGGCGGCTGCCCGGCGCGGGCGAACTCGACGAACTGGCCGACGATGCGGTCGATGCGCTCGATGTCCTCGACCATCGGTCCGCGCTGGGAGTCCTCCAGGGGCGCGAGCTCGATCTCCATCCGCAGGCGCGCGAGGGGGCTGCGGATGTCGTGCGAGATGCCCGCCAGCGCGATCGAGCGGTCGGCCTCGAGCGCCGAGAGATCCTCCGCCATCTGGTTGAAGCGGCGGTTGACCTCCGCGATCTCGCTCACGAGCAGGTCCTCGCGCAGCCGGGGCGCCGGCTCGCCACGGCTCAGCGCGCCGAAGGCGTTCGCGAGCCGCGACAGCGGCTGGTTGACGAGTCGGCTCAGGATCAGCGCCCCTACCAGCGACAGGCCCGCCGAGATGCCCAGCACGACCGACAGGCCCGAGCCGAAATGCCGCTCGAGGCGCTTGCGCTGCATCAGCAGCCAGTAGCCGTCGCCCTCGATGTCGAAGCTCACCCACAGCCCGTCGATGTCGTTGACCGAGCCGAGCACGACGATCGTGTCGCTGCCGAGGAGGTTCTGCAGGTAGCCTCGCAGCTCGTTGACGCGGTCGCTGCGCAGGTCGGCCTCGATGCGGTCGGTGGCCTCCAGGGGCAGGACCCGGACGCCCTCGTCGCGCGCGAGCTCGCGCAGCAGCATCAGGCGCCGCTCGGGCTGGGAGCTGATGAGCGCCGAGCGGGTGAGGTTGGCCACGGAGGCGATCTCCCAGGCGAGACGCTGCTCCGGCGGGGCGCGGTCGAGCCAGCGCATGACCCCCAGCAGGAGCGACAGGCTCGCGACGACGAGGACGACGAGCAGCATGAAGGTCCGCCAGAAAAGGCTGATCCGCATGCGACGCACGGGCACGTCGTCTTACTTGTCGTCGGGAATGAAGACGTAGCCGACTCCCCAGACCGTCTGGATGTAGCGCGGCTGCTGGGGGTCGGTCTCGACGAGCTTGCGCAGGCGGGAAATCTGCACGTCGAGGCTGCGGTCGTAGGCGCCGTACTCGCGACCCCGCGCGAGCGCCATGAGCTTCTCGCGCGACATCGGCACCCGGGGGTTCTGGCAGAGGACCTTGAGGACGCTGAACTCGCCTGTGGTGAGGGGAATCGGCTCGCCGTCGCGGGTGAGCGAGCGCGTCGCGAGGTTGAGCCGGAACGGACCGAACTCGACCTCGGCGGGCTCGGTCGTCGGCGCACCGGGCGCCTCGGGCGGCGGGCGCCGGCGCAGCACCGCATGGATGCGCGCGAGCAGCTCGCGTGGATTGAAGGGCTTGGGCAGGTAGTCGTCCGCGCCCACCTCGAGGCCGACGATCCGGTCGATGTCGTCGCCCTTGGCGGTGAGCATGATGATCGGCGTGCGGTCGTTCGCGCCCCGCAGCCGCCGGACCACCGAGAGGCCGTCCTCGCCGGGCATCATCAGGTCGAGCACGATGAGGTCGAACGGCTCGCGAAGCATCAGCCGGTTCATCGCCGCCGCGTCCTGGGCGAGGCTGACTTCGAACTGGTTGTCGGTCAGGTATCTGCGCAGGAGCTCGCGCATCTTCGGGTCGTCGTCGACGACCAGGATCCTGTTCTGCGCTTGACTCATGGCGCAATCATAACCAGTGCGATCGGCGGCGCCGGGACGCGCGTCGAAGGGGCTTACGGCTTGTTACAGGGTTTACCCGAGCATTGTGGCATACGGCGGTGGCCGGACTAGAATGCGAGCCATGAGAGCCTCCTCGCTCATTTTCGGGGTCATGGCGCTGGCCGTGGGTGTCGATGCCCTTGCGGAGGATGTGCGCCGCATGGGCGAGCCCGAGCGCATCCGGTTCCGGGCCGAGCTGCTTCGCCAGGACCTGCTGCGCCAGGACATCTCCGCCCCGCGCCCCGCGCCGAGCGCGCGACCGGAGGCCGCGGCGGTAGCCGGCGGCGGCGCTCCCGCCGCCGCTCGCCTCTCCCCCGAGGAGCGCCGCGCCCTGCGCGAGCAGCTGCGCCAGAACGCCGTCCCCCTCGAGACCCGCAGCCCGCGCCGGCCCCGGTAGCGGTCGGCGGGCCCCGCGCCGGCCGTCGCCGGAGCCGGTACGCTCGGTACAATCGGCGCCAATGAGCATTCCGGAAGAGTCGCCCCGCGGGCCCGTGCTCGCCATCGCCGTTTTCGGCGATGCGGCGTCGGTCGCGCTGCGCCATGGCGACTCTCCCGCGGAACTCGTGGTCGCGGACGAAACCGTGGGACAGGCCCATTCCGCCCGCATCCTTGCGCTGGTCACGCGGGTGCTGGCGGAATCGGGATGCCGGCCGGCGGACCTGGCCGGAGTCGCCTTCGAGGCCGGGCCGGGCGCCTTCACCAGCCTGCGGGTAGCCTGCGCGATGGCGCAGGGCTTCGGCCTCGCGCTGGACATCCCCGTCTGTCCCGTCGGCAGCCTCGAGACGGCCGCGGTGTCCTTCGCCCTGGCAAGGCCGCCCGAAGGCGGCGACGCGGCGGACGGGATTCCCGTGTTCGTGGCCAACGATGCCCGCATGGGGGAGGGCTATTTCGGCGTGTACCAGGCCCGGGTCGATGCCGCGCGCCATATCGCCGTCGTGACGACGCTGCTGGACGCGGGATGCGCCACGCCGGACGACATGGTCGAGGCGCTCGACCACTGGGCCGCCCGCCTGCCGGGGCTCGCCTTCGTGGGCGATGCTCACGAGCGGCACGAGGTGCTGGCGCGGCGACTCGCGGATCTCGCCCTTCCCGCGATGCCGGCGCGCGCGGACGCAGCGGCGATCGCGATGCTGGCGGCGGGGCCCGGCGCGGGCTGGATGGATCCCGCCGACGCGGCGCCTCGCTACGTGCGCGAGAAGGTGGCGCTCGATGTCGACGAGCAGCGCGCGCTGCGCGCCACCAGGACCTGACATGGTGGCGCGGCCCATCCGGTCCGAGCTCGGTCGCCTCGAGGCGCGGCCCATGACCTACGCGGACTGCGAGCGGGTGGACCGTATCGAGCGCACGGCCTACGAGTTCCCCTGGTCGCTGCAGAACTTCATGAGCTCGATCCGGGCCCGGCACGATGCCTGGCTGTTCGGCCTCGGGGCGACGCCCGGCACCGAGGCGACGGACCTGTGCGGCTACGCGCTGCTGATGTGGGCGCCCGACGAGGTGCACCTGCTCAACATCACCGTGCGTCCCGACCTGCAGGGGCGCGGAATCGGCGGGGCCATGCTGGGCTGGCTGCTGGACGATACCGCGCGCCGCGGCGCGCAGCGCATGATCCTCGAGGTTCGCCCGAGCAACCCCGTCGCGATCGGGCTCTACGAGACGCGCGGCTTCGTGCGCATCGGGCTGCGGCGCGGCTATTACCCCGCGGCGGGAGGCAGGCGCGAGGACGCGATCGTCATGGCGAGGACGCTGCCGTGAATCCGCGGCAGCGGCGCGCCTGGGCGGCGCTCGACATCGGCCCGGCCTGGGTGCGGCGGCACGCGCCGCGGCCGGTGCCGCCGTCGGCGGGCAAGGCCGAGGCGACGGTGGAGGAGAGGCCCCCGGAAGGCGCCGCCGCGCGCGTCCCGGCGCAAGTGCGGGAGGCGGTCCCGGCGACCGTCCTGCCCGGTCCGGGGAAGCCGCCTGCCGGTAGCGGCATCGCGGGGGCCGATCTCTCCACGCTCGACCTCGACGCCTTGCGCCAGCGGGTTGCCGAGTGCCGCGCCTGCCGCCTGTGCGAGTCGCGCACCCAGACCGTATTCGGCGTCGGCGACACGAATGCGCACTGGATGGTGGTCGGCGAGGCCCCCGGCGCCGAGGAGGACCGGCTCGGCGAGCCCTTCGTCGGACAGGCCGGGCGGCTGCTGGACGCGATGCTCGCCGCCGTCGGCCTCGGCCGCGACCGTGGCGTGTACATCGCGAACGTCCTCAAGTGCCGGCCGCCGGGCAATCGCAATCCCGCGCCGGAAGAAGTCGAGCGCTGCGCGCCGTACCTGCGCCGCCAGGTGGAACTGCTTCGCCCGAAGCTGATCCTCGTGGTGGGCCGTTTCGCGGCCCAGACGCTGCTCGGCACCGAGGCGAGCATCGCGAGCCTGCGCGGGCGGGTACACCGCTACCGCGCGGGGGACCTGGATGTGCCGGTCGTGGTCACGTATCACCCGGCCTACCTGCTGCGCGACCGCCACGAGGACAAGGCGCGCTGCTGGGAGGATCTCTGCCTCGCGCGCGCGACGGCGGGGCCGCGCGGCTGATCCGCCTACATCGGTGGCCTGTGGACGCCGATCAGCGACTCGGCGTCGAAGCTGCGCTGGTTGCGCGCATGGACCACCATCACGCCCACCATCATCACCGCGACGAATCCGCCGAACAGGCAGATGACCGCATTGACCCCCAGGTCGGTCCCGAGCAGCAGCGAGTAGATGGCCAGCATGAGCAGGATGTTGAGGTTCTCGTTGAAGTTCTGGACGGCGATCGAATGGCCGGCCGAGAGCAGGACGTAGCCGCGATGCTGGAGCAGGGCGTTCATCGGCACCACGAAGAAGCCGGCGAGCAGGCCGACGAGGACCAGTAGCGGCACGGCGAAGGCGGTCGAGTGCACGAGGGTCATGAGCGGGACGACCATCCCCATCGCCACGCCCACGGGCAGCACGCGCAGCGAGCGCCGCAGGGGCACGAACCGGGCCGCCGCCACGGCGCCGATCGCGATGCCGACCGCGACGATGCCCTGCAGGACGGCCGCCTTGTCGAGGGTCATGCCGAGCGCCTCGCGGGCCCAGTCCAGCACGATGAACTGGAGGGTGGCGCCGGCGCCCCAGAACAGCGTGGTGACCGTCAGCGACACCTGGCCGATCCGGTCGGACCACAGGACGACGTTCGCCCGGGCGAAGTCGCGGATCAGGCGAAGGGGATGGCGCTCCTGCGGCTTGTAGCGCGCGCCCGTGTCCACGATCCAGATGTTCAGCACGCCCGCGACGAAATAGATGACCGCGATGACCGCGATCGCGGCCGATGCGGGGGTGTCGATGCCGAGGTCGATGCCCGGCAGGTCGATGGCGAGCAGGACCGCGGCGACCTTCGGATGGATCAGCGCGCCGCCGGCGAGGGTGCCCAGGATGATCGAGGCCACCGTGGCGCCCTCGATCCAGCCGTTGGCCGCGACCAGTTTTTCGGGCGGCAGCAGCTCGGTCAGGATCCCGTACTTGGCCGGCGAATAGGCGGCGGCGCCGAAGCCCACGACGGCGTAGGCGAGCAGCGGATGGACCGTCATGAACATCAGCAGGCAGCCGACGATCTTGACCGCATTGGTCACGAGCATGACCTTGCCCTTCGGCCAGGAGTCGGCGAAGGCGCCGACGAAGGGGGCCAGCATCACGTACGAGATCGTGAAGAAGAGCTTCAGCAGCGGCGTCATCCACGCCGGCGCCTGCATCTCGATGAGGAGCGCGATGGCGGCGATCAGCAAGGCGTTGTCGGCCAGCGAGGAGAAGAACTGCGCCGCAATGATCGTGTAGAAACCGCGCTTCATCCGCCCTGGCCGGTCGATGCTGCTCCTGGCTGCCGGCGGCTGCACCGGCCGATCCGCTCCCGGCCCGTGGCGGGGGCGGGGCGTTTATACCATGAACGACCCGCCGCGCCGTCCGGTGGATTTCCCGCTTTCCGCCATGTGTATAGTTCTCCCATGCCCCGACCGATCCTGGCGACCATCCATACCGCAGCGCTGGCGGGCAACCTCGCCCGCGCCCGCGCCGCGGCCCCCGGATCCCGCGTCTGGGCCGTGGTCAAGGCGGACGGCTACGGACACGGCCTGCTGCGCGCGGCGGCGGCCTTCGAGGCGGCCGACGGGTTCGCCCTGCTCGAGTTCGACCGGGCAGCCGTCCTCCGCGAGCGCTATCCCGGGCGCCGCATCCTGATGCTCGAGGGACCCTTCGCACCGGCCGACGCCCGCCAGGCGGTGCGCGAGCGCCTCGATCTCGTCGTCCACAGCGTCGTCCAGCTCGACTGGATCGAGGAGGCGGCGCGCTCGGCCGGTGTCGCGCCGCCCATGGTGTGGCTCAAGTTCGATTCCGGCATGCATCGCCTCGGCTTCGATGCGCGGGGCATCGCGGTCGCGCGCGACCGGCTGCGGGCGGTGGAGGGCGTGGGCGACATCGGCCTCATGAGCCATTTCGCCAATGCCGATCGCCCGGGGGGCATCGAGCCGGCGCTGGGGCGCATCGGCGACCTCATGCCGTGGGAAGCGGGCCCGTGCTCCTTCGCCAACTCGGCGGCCCTGCTCGCGAGCCCGGTCACGCATGCCGACTGGGTCCGGCCCGGGATCATGCTCTACGGCGGCAGTCCATTCGATGTCCGCAGCGCCGCCAGCCTGGGCCTGCGGGCCGGCATGACCCTGGCCTCCGAAGTGATCGCGGTGCGCCGGATCGAGACCGGCGAGTCGGTCGGCTACGGGCACACGTTCACCGCGCCGGCCCCGATGCGCGTCGGGACGGTCGCGTGCGGCTATGCCGACGGCTATCCCCGCCATGCGCCCACCGGCACGCCCGTGATCGTCTGCGGCGTGCGCACGCAGCTGGTCGGTCGGGTCTCGATGGACATGCTGGGCGTGGACCTCACGCCGGTGCCGCAGGCCGGCATCGGCTCGCCGGTGGAACTGTGGGGCCAGTCGTTGCCGATCGACGAGGTCGCGGCCGCCGCGGGCACCATCGGCTACGAGCTGATGTGCGCCCTGGCACCGAGGGTGCCGGTGCGGGTGGACGACGTCGATGCGCCCGCGACGGCCCAGGCGCCGGCAGGCACGGACGGGGGCTGATGGCGCGTCCCAGGGTCCAGTACGTCTGCTCCGCCTGCGGCGGGGTTTCCGTCAAGTGGGCGGGCCAGTGTCCCTCCTGCGGCGAATGGAACACCCTCGAGGAAACGGTGGCCGAGCCGAAGGGCGCGGCGCGCCGCCTCCAGTCGCTCGCCCCCACGCAGCCCGTGGTCGCCATTGCCGACGTGAGCGCCGAGGACGTCGGCCGCATGTCCACGGGCAGCGCGGAATTCGATCGCGTGCTGGGCGGCGGACTGGTCGAGGGCTCGGTGGTTCTGATCGGCGGCGATCCCGGCATCGGCAAGTCGACCCTGCTGCTGCAGGCGCTCGTGCACATGTCGAGCGAGCGCGAGGTGCTCTACGTGAGCGGCGAGGAGTCCGCCTCGCAGATCGCCCTGCGCGCCCGCCGGCTCGGGCTCGAGGCCTCGAAGGCGCCGCTCATGGCCGAGACCGCGCTCGAGCGCATCCTCGGCGAGATCGAGCGTCGCAGGCCGGCGCTGGTCGTCGTCGATTCGATCCAGACGGTGTACTCGTCCGAGCTGCAGTCGGCGCCGGGATCGGTGGCGCAGGTGCGCGAATGCGCCTCGCAGCTCACCCGGCTGTCCAAGCAGTCCGGCATCGCGATCGTCATGATCGGCCACGTGACCAAGGAGGGCACGCTGGCGGGGCCGCGGGTGCTCGAGCACATCGTCGACACGGTGCTGTATTTCGAGGGCGATGCGCATTCGTCCTACCGGCTGGTCCGCGCCTTCAAGAACCGCTTCGGCGCCGTCAACGAGCTGGGCGTCTTCGCCATGACCGACCGCGGCCTGCGCGGGGTCTCCAACCCGTCGGCGCTCTTCCTCACCCAGCGCGATCGCCAGGTGCCCGGTTCCTGCGTGCTCGTGACCCAGGAGGGCACGCGGCCGCTGCTGGTCGAGGTCCAGGCGCTGGTGGACACCGCGCACGTGCCCAATCCCCGGCGGCTCAGCGTCGGGCTGGAGCACAACCGGCTCGCCATGCTGCTGGCGGTGCTGCATCGCCATGCGGGCATCGCCTGCTTCGACCAGGACGTCTTCATCAACGCGGTGGGCGGGGTGCGCATCGCCGAGCCCGCCGCGGACCTCGCCGTGCTGCTCGCCGTCGTCTCGTCGCTGCGTGATCGCCCCCTGCCGCGCGGGCTCGCCGTATTCGGCGAGGTCGGCCTGGCCGGCGAAATCAGGCCGGCGCCGCGCGGGCAGGAGCGCCTGCGCGAGGCCGCCAAGCTGGGCTTCTCGGCCGCGCTGGTGCCGAGCGCCAATGCGCCGAGGAAGCCGATCGAAGGCCTGCGAACGATCGCGGTCGAGCAGGTGGACGAGGCCCTCGCGCGGGCCTGGGACGAATTCAGCTGACGAGCGACCCGATCCGCTCGCCCACCCGGCGGCCACTGCGGACCGCGGACTCGAGCGTCGCGGGGTAGTCGGTCTCGAGGTAATCGCCGGCGAGCCAGACGCCGGGCGCCGCGGCGGCGAGCGCATCGATCGCGAGGCGGGGGCGGTCGGGGGTGCATCGCCAGGTGGCGCGATGCTCGGTGAGGACACGCACGCCGTCGGGGGGAGGCAGGCCCAGCTGGCGGCACGCCTGCCCGGCGCAGGCATCGCCCAGTGCGACCGCATCGAGGTCCGCCAGCCGGTCGCGCGCGCTCACCACCACGGCGGCGATCCGCAGCCCCGCCTGCCTGCCGCGATCGAACAGCCACTGGCCGGGCTCGCCGCGCGACCGGTCCTCGTCGAGCATGACGGCCTCGGGCAGCGGCACATTCCCCCGCCACGCGAGGTAGGCGGTGGCGATCGGTGCGAACCGGTACACCTCGAGGCGACCGGCGGCGGCCGGGTCCACGCCCGCGGCGAGCCTTGCCGCGGCATGGGCATCGGTGGCGATCACGACATGGTCGTAGCGAGCCCGGGCCCCTTCGCGTCCGCCGCGCGGCACCAGGCGCCAGCGTCCCTCCTCCGCGACCAGGTTCGCGACGGGGCTCGCCGGATGCAGGCCCACCCCCGCCGCGCGCAGGCGATCGACGGCCGGGCCGGAGAGCAGGTCGGCGAGGCATGCCCGCGGCAGCAGCATGTCCGATGCATCGGCGGCGCCGCCCAGCGTGTCGCGCAGCACCGCCGCGAAGCTCGTGGCGCAGGCTTCTTCCGCGGGGGTGTTGAGGGCGCCCACGCAGAGGGGCTCCCACAGCCGGCGCACGAGCCGCCGCGGCTGGCCCCAGGCCTCGAGCAGGGCCGAGGCGGTGAGGATGCCGGGTGGCGGGCGCCAGCCCGCCGCGCGAAGCCCGGCCATGAGGCGGATGGCGGCGAACTTCTCGGCGGGCGAGAGGCCGCGGGCGAGAAGCAGGCCGGCGGCGAGTCCCGCCTGCCCGGGCAACCGGAGACGGCGCAGGTCCAGCCCCGAGGGCGAGGCGAGTCGCAGGCGTCGTCGAACGAGTCGGGCCGGCCCGTCCGCGCCCAGCTCGTCGAGCTGGGCGAGGCAGGCCCGGTACGCGCCGACGAGGAGATGCTGGCCGCAGTCGAGGGTGACCGTTTCCCCGGCGAGCCGCACCCGCGCCGCCCGGGCGCGCCCACCCCAGAGGGGCGAGGCGTCGAAGAGGTCGAGCCGGGGGCCGAGCCGGCGCAGGGCCAGCGCGCAGGCGAGCCCGGCCCATCCACCGCCGATGACCGCGACCCGCGCCCCGGCGTTCACGCTCGCGTCCCGGCAGCGTCCGTCATGAAGCGGCGATTGCAGGCGGCCGTGCCCGGGTCCAGGTGCGCCAGGCAAGCCAGAACTTGCGGATCGGCGTGAGGGAGACGCGTTGCGACAGCACCTTGAAGCCGTCGCGCTCGATTTCGTCGAGGAGGGTCGAGTAGATCGCGGCCATGATGAGGCCGGCGCGCTGCTCCCGATAGTCGGCCGGATCGAGCAGCGAGAACGCCTCCCGGTAGAGTTCGCGCGTGCGCTGCGCCTCGAAGCGGAGCAGGCGGGCAATCTCCGGCGAGTCCTTGCAGGCGAACAGCGCGTCGGGCGTGACGCCGAACTGGCGCAGGTCCTCGAGCGGCAGGTAGATGCGTCCGCGTCGCGCGTCCTCGCCGACGTCCCGGATGATGTTCGTCATCTGGAAGGCGAGGCCGAGCCGCTGGGCGTACGCGTCGGTCGAGCCCGGGGCATGGCTGCCGAAGATGCGGGCCGCCAGGAGCCCGACCACCCCGGCGACGCGATGGCAGTAGAGCCGCAGGCCCTCGAAGTCGAGGTAGCGGTTCTGGTTCAGGTCCATCTCCATGCCGTCGATGATTTCGTTCATCGCGCCGACATCGAGCCCGTAGGCCCCCACGTGCGGCTCCAGCGCGCGGGTCACGGGATGCTGCGGCCGGCCCTCCCGCATCCGGCCGAGCTCCTCGCGCCACCAGGCGAGCTTCGCACGGGCCACCCCGGGGTCGGTGCATTCGTCGACCACATCGTCGACCTCCCGGCAGAAGGCGTACAGGGCGGTGATCGCCGCTCGCCGCGGGGGCGGGAGGAACAGGAAGCTGTAGTAGAAGCTCGAGCCGCTCGCGGCAGCCTTGTCCTGGCAGTACTGGTACGGGGTCGTCACGGATGGATCCGGTCGGCGGGCCGATCGGCGCCGGCCACGCGCGGGCGGGGAGGGCGGGCGACGAGGGCGAGCAGTCCTGGCGCATCGCGCCAGCCGAGCCGGGGGCGCTCGGCGATCGGATCGTATCCCGAGGCGGCGAGCCGGTCGAGGATGCGATGGCCGCCGGCGAGGATGCAGCGCAGCTCCAGGCCGAGCCGCCACGGAACCCTGGCCGGGAGGTCGGCGCCGGCGAGCAGGAGCGAACGCGCGAACCCCGCTTCCGATGCGACGACCCGCGACAGCGCGGGGCTCGTCCGGCCCGACGCGACGGCGGTGCCGACCGCCTCGGCGGTCATGCCCGCGTCCTCCAGCGCCCGCAGCGGCAGGTACAGGCGACCGCGTCGCCAGTCGATCGCCAGGTCCTGCAGGAAGTTCACCAGCTGCAGCCCGGAGCAGATCGCGTCGGAGGCCGGCCGGGTCGCCTCGTCCCATCGGCCGAAGAGCCTCAGCACGAGCTCCCCCACGGGATTGGCCGAGCGCCGGCAGTAGTCGAGCAGCGCGGCGCGGTCCGCATAGCGGGTCACGCGCAGGTCCTGCTCGAAGGCGTCGAGCAGGGCGATGAAAGGCTCCCGCGGCAGGCCATGGGCCCGCGCGGCGGCGAGCACGTCGCGGACAACCGGCTGGACACTCCGGTCCGAAAGGATGTCCTCGCGCAGCCGACGAAGCTCCCGCAGGCGCTCGTCGATGCCGGCGTCGCCCTCGTCGGCGATGTCGTCGGCATGGCGGGCGAAGCGGTAGATCGCCACGATCGCCGGACGCAGCGGCGCCGGCACGAGGCGGGAGGCAACCGGGAAATTCTCGTAATGGTCGACCCCGTGGATGACGTGGCCGTGGCGGGGCAGCGGCATGGCTCGCATTGTAGGCGCGCCGGCGGGCCCCTGTTGACGGCCGCACCGGCTTTCAATATCTTGCTGACTATCCGGTCAGTTAGTTGCGGGCCGGCCGTCGTGGCCGTGCCGCCGAAGGGCTCCCCACCTCACGACCTGCGTCACTCCTTCCCAGGACTTCCCATGCTGACGGGTTCATCACTCCCGCGCGGAACCGGCGGCCATCCGCCCGCGACGCTCGCGAAACGCCTCGCCGCCGGGCTGGGCGGGCTCCTTCTTTTCGCCACGCTGCTCGCCGGCTGCAATGGCCAGGCCGCGCCGCCACCGCCCGAGGCCGTCCGGCCGGTGCGGACGCTGGTGGTGGAAGAGCGCGCGATCAGCCATGCCCTCAGCCTTCCCGCCGAGGTGCGGCCGAGGATCGAGGTGCGCTACGGGTTCCGGGTCGGCGGCAAGATTGCGGAGCGCAAGGTCTCGGTGGGCGACCAGGTCCGGGCCGGGCAAAGCCTCGCCACGCTCGATCCCGAGGATGTCCGGCCGGCGATCGACGCCGCGCGCGCGGCCCTGGAGGCCGCGCGCACCGAGCTCGAACTGGCCGAGAGCGAACTTGGGCGCATCCGCGAGCTCCGGGCGCAGGGTTATGTCAGCCAGGGGCAGCTCGACCGGCAGCAGGCCGCGGCGGACGCGGCAAGGGCGCGTGTCGCGCAGGCGGGCGCGCAGCTGGCCAATGCGCGCAACACGTCGCGCTTCCAGGACCTGCGCGCCGATGCGCCCGGCGTGGTGACCGGGGTGGATGCCGAGGCGGGCCAGGTGGTCGCCGCCGGCCAGGTGGTTATCCGGGTCGCGCCCCTCGACGAATTCGAGCTGGCGGTGGACGTGCCCGAGGCGCACCGCGGCGCGGTGGCCGTCATCGAACGCTGGCGCGCAACCCTGCCGGCGCTGGCCGGTCGCACCTTCGAGGCGACGCTGCGCGAGCTCTCGCCGGTTGCCGATCCCGCGACGCGCAGCTATCCCATGCGGCTCGCGCTCGTCGGCGACACCACGGGCATGGCGCTGGGCATGAGCGCGACGGTCGAGGCGGTGCGCGATGCACAGCGCGGCATCGTCGTGCCGCTGACGGCGCTCGTGGCCCGTGACGGCGACCCGGGGGTCTGGCTGGTCGGGCCCGACGGCACGGTGTCGCGTGCCGCCGTCGAGGTCGGCGAGATGCGCGACGACGGGATCCTGGTCGCATCGGGTCTGCGTCCGGGCGACCGGGTGGTCGTGGCGGGCGCGAACCTGCTGCAGGCGGGCCAGAAGGTCCGGCTGGCAGGGACCGCCAGGTGAGCGCCGCGGGCGACGGACGCCGGGAGGGCTTCAACCTTTCGGCCGTGGCGCTGCGCTTTCCGCAGCTCACGCTCTTCATCCTGCTGCTCGTGGCCGCCGCCGGGGCCTGGTCGTACCTCCACATCGGCCAGCGCGAGGATCCCGACTTCACGTTCCGGGCCATGGTCGTGCGCACCATCTGGCCGGGGGCGACCACGTCGCAGGTCGACGAGGTCGTCACCAACCGCATCGAGAAGACCCTCCAGGAAGTCCCGTACTTCAAGCACACGACCAGCTACTCGCGCCCCGGCGAGTCGCTGATCATCCTCGAGCTGCAGGATTCCTCGCCGCCCGAAGAGGTGGCGCAGGTCTGGTACCAGGTGCGCAAGAAGGTGGGCGACATCCGGCGCCTGCTGCCGGAGGAGGTGGTCGGGCCCTTCTTCAACGACGAGTTCGGGGACGTCTTCGGCACCATCTACGCGATCACCGGCGACGGCTTCGATCTCGAGGAGCTGCGGCGTACCGCCGAGAGCGTCAGGCAGGAGCTGCTGCGGGTGCCCGACGTGCAGAAGGTCGAGCTCTTCGGCGTCCAGGACCAGCGCATCTACATCGAGATCTCGTCGCGCCAGCTCGCCAACCTCGGGGTGAGCGCGCAGGCCATCGCCCAGCAGCTCCAGGCGCAGAACGTCGTGGCGCCCGGCGGCGTCCTCTCCGGCGAGACGCATTCCGTGCCGCTGCGCGTGACCGGCCAGTTCGATTCGGTCGAGGAGATCGAGTCGCTGACGCTCGATGCCGGCGGGCGCCTGATCCGGCTCGGCGACATCGCGAAGGTGACGCGCGGCTACATCGATCCGCCGGTCTCGACCATGCGCTTCGACGGCAGGCAGGCGATCGGCCTAGGCGTCTCGATGGTGGGCGACGGGGACGTGATTCGGCTGGGGGAGAACCTGGCGGCCGCCATGGCGCGCATCGAGGCGGACCTGCCGCTGGGCATCTCGTTCACGAAGGTCTCGGACCAGCCGAGGATCGTCCATGCCGCGGTGGGCCTGTTCATGAAGGTGCTGGCCGAGGCGCTCGGCATCGTGCTGCTCGTGAGCTTCCTGAGCCTCGGCCTGCGGGCGGGATCGGTGGTCGCGCTGTCGATCCCGCTGGTGCTCGCGGGAACCTTCGTGCTGATGTCGTACTTCGGGATCGACCTGCACCGGATCTCCACCGGCGCGCTCATCATCGCGCTCGGCCTGCTGGTCGACGACGCGATGATCGCGATCGAGATGATGGCGCGGAAGATGGACGAGGGACTGGACCGGTTTCGCGCGGCCACCTTCGCGTACCGGACCACCGCCTTCCCCATGCTCACCGGCACGCTCGTGACGGCGGCCGGCTTCCTGCCGATCGCGACGGCGAAGTCGGCCACCGGCGAGTACACCTTCGGCATCTTCGCCGTCGTGACGCTGGCGTTGCTCGTGTCCTGGCTGGTCGCCGTCGGGGCGACGCCCTTCATCGGCTATTACGTGCTCAAGGCGGGCAAGGGCGAGCCGCACGAGGTCTTTGACACGTCGTTCTACCGGCGCCTGCGCCGGGCGATCGAGGCCTGCATGCGGCATCGGTGGCTGACCCTCGGCGTGACCGTGCTCGCGTTCGCGGGCGGGGCGGTCGGCATGGGCTATACCGAGAAGCAGTTCTTCCCGGATTCGGACCGGGCGGAGATCCTCGTGGAGCTCTGGCTGCCGGAGGGCTCCAGCTACGCGGCCACCGAGGCGCAGGCGAAGCGCCTGGAGTCCTGGCTCGCGCGGGACGAGGACGTGAAGACCTATGTCGGCTACGTCGGCAACGGTTCGCCGCGCTACTTCCTCGCGCTCAACCAGGAGCTCTTCCGGCCCAACTACGCGCAGTACGTGATCCTCACCGAGGACGTGCATGCGCGCGACCGCGCGATCGAGCGCCTGCGCGAGCACCTCGACCGCGACTTCCCCGGGGTGCGCGCGCGGGCATTCCGGCCGCCGCTGGGCCCGCCCGTGTCCTATCCGGTCCAGTTCCGGGTGATGGGCGACGACATCGCCGTGCTGAAGGGCATCGCGGCGAACGTGGTCCGGACCATCGCGGACCACCCGGCGGTCATCGATCCCCACGAGAGCTGGGGCCTCCAGGCGCCGGCGCTGCGGGTCACGGTGGACCAGGCCCGCGCGCGGCGACTGGGCCTGAGCAGCGGCCAGATCGCGCAGGCGCTCGGCACTGTCGTCTCCGGCGCCACCATCGGTCGCTATCGCGAGGACGACCAGCTCATCGATGTCGTCCTGCGCGCACCGGCGGACGAGCGCAACTCCGTGGAGGCGCTGGCCGGGCTCCAGGTGCCGACGGCCCGCGGCACGACCGTCGCGCTGTCGCAGGTGGCCACGATCGAGACCGTGATGGAGGAGCCCATCATCTGGCGGCGAAGCCGCACGCCGGTGATCACGGTGCGGGCCGACCTCGTCGATCCCGAGCTGGGCCCGCATGTCAGCGCCCAGCTCGACCCGGCGCTCGACCGCCTGCGCGCCGAGCTGCCGCCCGGCTACCGCATCGAGGTCGCCGGCCCGGCCGAGGACAATGCGCTCGCCGAGGCATCCATTGCCGCCGGCATGCCCATGATGGTCGGCATCGTCGTCCTGTTGCTGATGCTGCAGCTGCGGCGCTTCTCGCTCGCGGCGATGGTGCTGCTGACGGCCCCGCTGGGCATCATCGGGGTGGCGATGGCGCTGCTGGTGTTCGACAAGCCCTTCGGCTTCGTCGCGATGCTCGGCACGATCGCGCTGGGCGGGATGATCATGCGCAACACGGTGATCCTCGTGGACCAGATCCGGCAGGACATCGACCAGGGCATCGCGCCATGGGTCGCGGTACGGGAGTCGGCGGTCCGGCGCTTCCGGCCGATCGCGCTGACGGCCGCCGCGGCGGTGCTCGCCATGATCCCGCTGTCGCGCGACGTCCTGTGGGGGCCGATGGCATTCTCGATCATGGGCGGGCTGATCGTGGCCACGGTGCTCACCGTGCTGTTCGTGCCGGCGCTCTACGTGGCCTGGTACCGGATCCGGCCGGGCCGGGACGGCGCGACGGCCGCGGGGGCGCATGCGCTAGAATAGCCGGCTGCCCGTAGGCGGCCGTGGCGGAATTGGTAGACGCACCAGGTTTAGGTCCTGGCGCCTTCGCTGGCGTGAAGGTTCGAGTCCTTTCGGCCGCACCACCGAATCTGTGGCACGGGCTCGGCGGATACCGCTCCGGGCGAGGACAATCTCCTGGAAGGGCGGTCCAACCCTTGCAGGACAACGCGCAGGCCAGCGGCCGATCAGACAAGACGACAGACATGGCAACCCAACTCGAAAACACCGGCAATCTCGAACGCAAGCTCTCCATGACCATCGCGATGGCCGACGTCGACCGCGAGGTCGACCAGCGCTTGCGCAAGCTCGCCCGCACCGTCAAGATGGCCGGCTTTCGCCCGGGCAAGGTGCCGCTGAAGATCGTCGCCCAGGGCTATGGCGGCCAGGTCCGCGCCGAGGTGCTGGGCGACATCGTCGGCAAGGCGTTCAGCGACGGCATCGCCGAGCACTCGCTGCGCGTGGCCGGCGAGCCGAGCATTGCCCCGCGCGCCGACGCGCCCGAGGGCGAGCTGGCGTTCGACGCCACCTTCGAGGTCTATCCCGACATCGAGCCGCCGGCGCGCGAGACGCTCGAGGTCGAGCGCGTGAGCTGCGAGGTGGGCGACGCCGAGATCGACAAGACGCTCGACATCCTGCGCAAGCAGCGCGCGACCTGGAAGGAGGTCGAGCGGGCGGCGGCCGACGGCGACCGGGTCACGATCGACTTCGTCGGCAAGATCGACGACACCGCCTTCGAGGGCGGCACGGCCGAGGGCTTCTCCTTCGTCCTCGGCGAGGGCCGGATGCTGGCCGATTTCGAAACGGCCGTGCGTGGCATGAAGGCGGGCGAGTCCCGCACCAGCCCGGTGAGCTTCCCGGAGGACTACGGCTCGAAGGAGCTCGCCGGCAAGACCGCCAGCTTCGAGATCACCTGCACCAGGGTGGAGGAGGCCGAGCTGCCGGCGGTGGACGCCGACTTCGCGCGGGCCCTCGGCCAGGCCGACGGCGATGTCGCCGCGATGCGCGAGGACATCCGCCGCAACCTCGAGCGCGAGGTCCAGCAGCGCGTGCGGGCGCGCACCAAGAGCAACGTCATGGAGGCGCTCGCCAAGGCGAGCGACTTCGAGCTGCCCAAGGCACTCGTGCGGGGCGAGAGCGAGGCGCTGGCCGAGCGCGCCCGGAACGACCTCGCGGCGCGGGGGGTGGACGTCAAGGACATCCCGGTGCCGCCGGAGGCCTTCGCCGAGCAGGCCGAGCGCCGGGTGCGCCTGGGCCTGCTGGTCGGCGAGATCGTCCGTCGCGAGAAGCTGCAGGCCCGGCCGGAGCAGATCCGGGCGCAGATCGAGGAGTTCGCCCAGGCCTACGAGAACCCGGCCGAGGTGGTGCGGCACTATTTCAGCGACCGCAACCGGCTCGGCGAGGTCGAGGCGCTGGTGATCGAGCAGAATGTGGTCGACTGGGTGCTCGACGGCGCGAAGGTCACCGAGAAGAAGCTGAGCTTCGACGAGCTGATGGCCGCCGGCTGAGGCCCGCGCCCCGGCCAGTCCTGGACAAACGGAAGACTTCCGCACGGAGTGACACGAACATGACCCGCAACAACCTGATCGAGGACATGGTCAACGCCCATCTCGCGAGCCAGCGACAGGAGCCGACCGGCCTCGGGATGGTCCCGATCGTGATCGAGCAGAGCGGCCGGGGCGAGCGCGCCTACGATATCTATTCGCGCCTGTTGCGTGAGCGCGTCATCTTCCTGGTCGGTCCCGTCATGGACCAGGTCTCGAACCTGGTGATCGCGCAGCTGCTCTTCCTCGAGTCCGAGAACCCCGACAAGGACATCTCGCTGTACATCAACTCCCCGGGAGGCTCGGTCTCGGCGGGACTGGCCATGTACGACACGATGAAGTTCATCAAGCCGGACGTGTCCACCCTGTGCATGGGCATGGCCGCGAGCATGGGCGCTTTCCTGCTCGCGGCGGGGGCGAAGGGCAAGCGCTATGCCCTGCCGAACTCGCGCATCATGATCCACCAGCCCTCGGGCGGCGCCCAGGGCCAGGCGGCCGACATCGAGATCCAGGCGAGGGAGATCCTCTACCTGCGCGAGCGCCTGAACGTCCTCCTCGCCGAGATGACCGGCCAGCCCATCGAGCGCATCGAGCGCGACACCGATCGCGACAACTTCCTCGCCCCCGAGGATGCGGTAAGCTATGGACTGATTGACAAAGTCCTGTCAAGCCGCGCCGACGGCGCCTGAGGCTGGCGGGAATCCTGGAACCACGTATGTCCGACAAGAAGGGATCGAGCGAGAAGCTGCTGTATTGCTCGTTCTGCGGCAAGAGCCAGCATGAAGTGCGCAAGCTGATCGCCGGTCCGTCGGTGTTCATCTGCGACGAATGCATCGAGCTTTGCAACGACATCATTCGTGACGAGGCCGGTGTCGATGGCGCCGGCGGCAACCAGAAGGGCGAGCTGCCGACGCCGACCGAGATCAGCGCGATCCTCGACCAGTACGTGATCGGCCAGCACGCCGCCAAGCGCGCGCTGTCGGTCGCGGTGTACAACCACTACAAGCGGCTGCGCCACCGCGGCAAGCAGGACGATGTCGAGCTCTCCAAGAGCAACATCCTCATGGTCGGGCCCACGGGCTCGGGCAAGACGCTGCTCGCGCAGACCCTGGCCCGGCTGCTGAACGTACCGTTCGTGATCGCCGACGCAACCACCCTCACCGAGGCCGGGTACGTCGGCGAGGATGTCGAGAACATCATCCAGAAGCTCCTGCAGAGCTGCAACTACGAGGTCGAGCGCGCGCAGAACGGCATCGTGTACATCGACGAGATCGACAAGATCTCGCGCAAGTCGGACAACCCGTCGATCACCCGCGACGTCTCCGGCGAGGGGGTCCAGCAGGCGCTGCTCAAGCTGATCGAAGGCACGGTCGCCTCGGTGCCGCCCCAGGGGGGCCGCAAGCATCCCAACCAGGACTTCGTCCAGATCGACACGACCAACATCCTGTTCATCTGCGGCGGCGCCTTCGACGGGCTCGAGAAGATCATCCGCAACCGCTCGGAGCGCTCCGGGATCGGCTTCGGCGCCGAGGTCAAGAGCGAGTCCGATCGCACCGTCGGGGAGGTCCTGCGCGACATCGAGCCCGAGGATCTCGTCAAGTTCGGCCTGATCCCCGAGCTGGTCGGTCGGCTGCCGGTGGTGGCGACGCTCGACGAGCTCGACGAGGCCGCCCTCGTCGAGATCCTGGTTGCCCCGCGCAACGCGCTCGTCAAGCAGTACCAGAAGCTCTTCGCCATGGAAGGCGTCGAGCTCGAGTTCCGCCCCAGCGCCCTGGCGGCGGTCGCCCGCAGGGCGCTCAAGCGCCGCACGGGGGCGAGGGGGCTGCGCTCGATCCTCGAGCAGGCCCTGCTCGACGTCATGTACGAGCTGCCCAGCATGCAGAACGTCCAGAAGGTGGTCGTGGACGAGCACACCGTCGAGGGCGTGGGCAAGCCGCTCATCATCTTCAGCGAAGAGAAGAAGGCCGCCGGCTGACCGCCGCGACTCCGCCGCGGCCAGGGCGGCGGCCGGCGGGCGCGCGGCCGGGCCGGGCTCGCCCATGACCCCTCGAGGGGCATCCCGCCGGCGCTCCCGGCGGACCCCGGGGTCGTCGTCCGGATCGCCCCGGAAAGGCCCGCAATCCACCGGCTTTTTCCAGTCTTGCGGCCGGGCCGGGACGGCCAAGCTCTGGCCTGCGGGTGTCGGCCGCGCCACGGATGGCCACGGCGCCCGCCGTGGTGCTGGCCTCGGTCCGGGGCAATCGGCGTATGCTCATCCCAGACCTTGAATTCCGGCCGGTCGCCGCCATGTCCAGTCGGAAGTCCCAATGGAGAACCGAATGACCGAACCCTCGGCGAGCATCCAGACCCTTCCCCTGCTGCCCCTGCGCGACGTGGTGGTGTTCCCGCACATGGTGATCCCCCTGTTCGTGGGCCGCAGCAAGTCGATCAAGGCGCTGGAAGCCGCGATGGAAAGTGGCAAGAGCATCATGCTCGTTGCCCAGAAGAACGCGTCCAAGGACGAGCCCACCGCCGCCGACATCTACGAGATCGGCTGCGTCTCGAACATCCTGCAGATGCTCAAGCTGCCCGACGGCACCGTGAAGGTCCTGGTCGAGGGCGACGCGCGCGCGCGGATCGTCGAGGTCAGGGACGACGAGTCCCACTTCAGCTGCACGCTTGAACCCCTCGAGTCGATCGAGGGCGAGGGTGCCGAGGTCGAGGGGCTGCGCCGGGCCATCCTCGGGCAGTTCGACCAGTACGTGAAGCTCAACAAGAAGGTGCCGCCCGAGATCCTGGCCTCGCTCAACGGGATCGACGAGGCGGGTCGGCTCGCCGACACCATCGCCGCCCACCTGCCCGTGAAGCTCGAGCAGAAGCAGGCGATCCTCGAGACCCGCAGCGTGACCGAGCGGCTGGAGCGGCTGCTCGCCCAGATCGAGAACGAGCTCGACATCCTGCAGGTCGAGAAGCGCATCCGTGGCCGCGTCAAGCGCCAGATGGAGAAGAGCCAGCGGGAGTACTACCTCAACGAGCAGGTCAAGGCCATCCAGAAGGAGCTCGGGGAGGGCGAGGACGGCGCCGACCTCGAGGAGCTCGAGCGCAAGATCAAGGCCGCCC
>CAZDYQ010000007.1:0-55574 GCA_964509685.1 uncultured Burkholderiaceae bacterium | reverse complement strand
CGACCTCCGTCGCGCTGCGGGACAGCGCCGTCTCGCTCGGGCGCAGCGTCGACGTGTTCCGGTTGTGATCGGGGCGGGCCGGCACGCGGTGACGGCCCGGCTCACTCCCCGCGGATGGACACCCGCGCGCCGTCCTCCAGCGTGCGCGGCGGATAGACCACGACGCGGGCGCCCTCCTCCAGCCCCTTCGTGATCCAGGCATGCACGCCGTTGCGGTCGCCGACCTCGACCGGCACCATACGGGCCCGACCGGATTCGACGACGAAGACCGCCATCTCACGCCTGCCGTCGGCCTCCCGGGGGAACACGGCGCTCACCGGAACGAGCAGCACATCCTCCTCGCGCCGCACGACCAGCCGGACGCCCACTCGATAGCCGTCGCCCAGCGCCTGCCAGGCCTCCTGGGGACTGGTGAGGTCGATCAGCACCCGAACGCGCTGTTCCTCCACTCCCAGCGCGGAGATCTTGGTGAAGGCACCCGGCTCGACCAGCCGCACCCGTCCTTCCAGCAGCATCGGGCCGCCCCAGCGGTCGATCCGCACCGGCGTGCCGGGCGGCGTCTGCAAGGCGTCGGCGGTCAGCAGCTCGGCCACCACCTCGAGGCGCCGGACATCACCGAGGACGAGCAGGGGCGCGCCCGTCGTCACCACGGCGGCGCTCTCCTGGATCACTTCGAGCACGCGCGCATCGATCGGGGAGCGAATCTCGAACACGCTCGACACGGAGTTCTCGCCACCGGCGGCCAGCGCGGCGCGGGCCTGCTGCAGCTCGTGGCCCGCGATGCGTCGCTCCAGCACCGCGGTCTCGTGCTCCTTCTGCGCCGCCCGCAGGTTGAGGCGATCGTTCTGCAGCTTCGTCTGCGCGACGAAACCCTGGCGGGCGAGTTCCTCGCTGTGGCCGAACTCAATGCGCGCCTGTGCGACCGCGACCGCGGCCCGCTCGACGCGCGCATCCGCCCGGCGCACCATGGCCTCGGCCGCCTCGATGCGCGCCTCGAGCTCGCGCTCCGTCCGGGCGTCGAGCATCGGTGCGAAGCCGGGCGCCATCGTGGCCAGCACCTCGCCCGCGCTGACCTCGTCGCCCTCGCGCAGCGTGATGCGCGACAGCCGCCCGCCGAGCGGCGCGGAGATCGTGTAGCGCTCGCGCAGGCGGGTCTTGCCGTCCTCGTCGATCGTCCGCTCGAACAGGCCCCGGCTCGCCCTGGCCACCTCGACCTCGACGGGTCTCGGCGTGAAGGCCCATGCCAGCAGGCCCGCCACGGCCAGGATCGCTGTCGCTGCATAGAGCGTGCGGCGGCTCTTCTTCATCGAATCATTCTCTCGTCTTGAGGGCGGCGACCATGTCGAGCCGGTCCACGCGCCGGCGAACGACCAGGGCGCTCGCGACGCCGGCGGCGACGACGCAGACGGCCGCCCAGGCGTAGGTCCGCGCCCGGATCACGACAGGGAACTGGAACTGGTCCGAATGCATCATCCCGGCGACCAGCTCCACGAGGCCCCAGCCGAGCAACATGCCTACCGGCAGGGCCACCACGATCGTGATCGCCATCTCGCCGAGCAGGAGCGCCGAGACTTCGGCACGAGTGAAGCCCAGCACGCGCAGGCTGGCGAGCTCCCAGAGCCGCTCCGCCAGCGCGATGCGGGCGTTGTTGTACACCACGCCCACCGCGATGACGCTCGCGAAGAGCGTGAGCACCGTGCTCATGAGGCGGATGTTGCGCGCGCTGATCTCCTCCATGTTCCGCAGGAGCGTGTCCTTGCTGAACGTGCCCACCACGCGCGGCAGGCCGTGCGTCGCCTCGAGGAAGGCCTTTTCCGCCCCCCGTTCGAGCGCGACGACGAAATGCGTCGAGACATCGCCCTCCTGCACCAGGCGGTTGAGCTGCCGGCGCTCCATGTAGGCATTGAGCCCGATCATCTCGGGGATCGTCCCCACCAGCGGGAGCTCCAGCGCCTGGCGCCGTCCTTCGAGCACCTCGGCCCGGACTCGGTCCCCGACCCGCAGGTCGAGCTTGGCCGCCAGGCGGTCGGTCATGAGGAGCCCGCCCGCCGGCAGCCTCACGTCGCTTCCGTCGATGTCGATGATGCGACGCAGCTCCGGCCGCTCGGGATAGCCCTGGATCGCGCCTCGCTCGGTGTTCGTGCCGTTCACGAATCGAACCGGCACGTCGCGGCCCGACTCGACCGCGATGACGCCCGGCAGGCGCGCAACCTCGTGGCGCGTGCTGTCGCCCGTCGCCTCGATCGTCCGGATGATGACGTCGTTGCGCATCGCCAGGTTGAACTGGGCGTGCACGATGTGCTCCATGGCATCGCGCACGAAGTTCCCCATCACGACGATCGCGACGGCCGCCGCCACGCCGCCGATCGACAATGCAGTGCGCCATGGCCGACGCTCCATGTTGCGCAGGATCATCTGCAGCGAGGGCGGAACCGCGGCGAGTCCGAGGCGTTCGAGCAGCGTGCGCCGGAACCTGCCGGGAGCGGGCGGCCGCATCGCCTCGGCCGGCGGAAGCCGGACGGTCGCCGCGATCGCGTTCAGGGTGCCCGCCACCGCCGTCGCCAACGTGATGCCGAGGCTCACGACGAACAGCCATGGCGCGATCCGGTGCTCGAGTATCGGGAAGTAGAAGAACTCGGCATACAGGCGCATGAAGCCCGTGCCCAGGACGCTGCCGAGCCAGACGCCGAGGAAATAGCCGACGGTCACGATCACCAGCACGAGCTTGAGGTAGTGCGCGGCGATGCTCGCGTTGGGATAGCCGAGGGCCTTGAGGGCCGCCACCTGCTCGCGCTGGGTGGAGACCAGCCGGGAGACGACGACATTGAGGAGGAAGGCGGCCACGCCGAGGAAGATGGACGGCAGCAGCGTGCCCATCACCTGCTGCTGGCGAATCTCGCTGTCCAGGATCGCGTGCGAAGTCTGGTCCTCCCGGCCATGCGCCTCCCCCACCCCATAGGGTTCCAGCGCCCGGGTCAGGCGCGCGACGACATCGCGCTCCGACGCCCCGGGCGCGAGCTTCACCGCCACCTGGGTGAAGGCGCCTTCCATGTCGTACGCGGAAGCCAGCGTGTCGCGATCGACCCAGAAGACCCCGAAACCGCGCATGTCGGGGTGGCCCCCCAGGCTGGCGAAGACGTACTCCGGCGACAGGGCGGTGCCGACCACCAACAGGCCACGCTCCTTGCCGTTGACCAGCGCCGTCACTGTATCGCCGGGCCTCAGGCCGCGCACGTCGGCGAAGCCCGCCGACACCAGCGCCTCGATTCGCCCGTCGCCCCGCCGCCCGGCCTCGCCGGGTTCGGGCGCCCTGCCCGATCGCACCACCACGCGGTTCATGCGCGGGGGCTCGCGGTCGTCGATGCCGATGAGGCGGCCGACGATCGGGTCGCTCACGCCCTCGAGTCGCACTCGCACCACCTGCTCCACGGTCGCCTGCACGTCGGCAATCCCGGGGATTGCCCGCAGGCTCTCGGTCAGCGCGTTCGGCGCCCGCTTCACCGAGGCGAACACGTCGGCGAAGCGCTCCTCGGCGTAGAAGCGGTCGCGCGCGGCGACCAGGGAGTCCACCGCGCTGAGGCTGGTGACGAAGCCGCCGACGCCGCTGGCGACGACCAGGGCGATCGTGAGCGCCTGGCTCCACATGCGCGCCAGGTCGCGCAGCAGCTTGCGATCGAGCGACAGCGGAACCCATGCCAGGCCGAGGAGGCGGATCACCACGAAAGCTCCGAGGGCGACAGCCTCGTGGGGTTGCGCTCGATCCCCTGGATGCGGCCGTCGCCCAGGCGGATGACGCGATCGGCCATGCGGGCGATCGCGGCATTGTGGGTGATGACTACCACCGTCGTGCCCAGCTCGCGGTTGATCCGCTCGATCACCTCCAGCACGAGCTTGCCGGTTTCATAGTCCAGCGCCCCCGTGGGTTCGTCGCAGAGGAGCACCTCGGGACGCTTGACGATGGCGCGCGCGATCGCCACCCGCTGCTGCTCCCCGCCGGAGAGCTGCGACGGGAAGTGGTCGCGCCGCGGCGTCAGCGCCACCAGGGCGAGCGCCTCGTCGATCGGCATGGGGTCCGACGCGATGTCGGTCACCAGCGCGACGTTCTCGCGCACGGTGAGGCTGGGGATCAGGTTGTAGAACTGGAAGACGAATCCGACATGCTCGCGGCGATATCGCGTGAGTTCCGCCTCGCCCGCCTCGCTCAGGTCGCGGCCGGCAAACCGCACCGTGCCGCTCGTGGGCACGTCGAGCCCCCCGAGGATGTTGAGCAGGGTGGACTTGCCGCTGCCGGAGGCGCCCAGCAGGACGATGAACTCGCCCCGGTCGATATCGAGGTCCACGTCACGAAGCGCGTGCACCTCGACTTCGCCGGTCCGGTAGGCCTTGCAGAGGCCGCGCACCTGGAACACCGGAGGCTCGGGCTCGCGCGGTCGTGGATCGGTGGGCATCGAATCGAAGGTACGACATTCCGCTCCGGTCGGGCAGCCCGCCGAAACCGGTGCTCCGGGTGGCCTTGACCCATGTCAAGTGCGACGGTTCCCGGTCTCCTATTCTGCCCGGTCCGCGCGCGGGACTGGCCGTGCAACCGCCTGTCCGGTCACAATCGGGCGGTATCGCCTTGGCCACGACAATGGACGCTTCCTTCGACGCTCCCGAGAGGCAGCATGCTCTGGCAGGCCCTGAACTCGGTCCGTGACATCGGCCGGCTCCACGACATCGCCTCGGTGCTCGTGCGCTACGGCTTCAGCGACGTCGTGCGCCGGGTCGGGCTGGGAAACGCGCTCGAGCGGGCCGGCCATGCGCTGCACTGGCGCGCGGCCGCCGAGCATGCGCAGCTGTCCGCGCCCGAGCGGGTGCGCCGCGCCTTCGAGGAACTCGGCCCGAGCTTCGTCAAGCTCGGCCAGATGCTGGCGAGCCGGGTGGACCTCCTCGAGCCCGAATGGATCGAGGAGTTCGGCAAGCTGCAGGACCGCGCCCCGGCCGTCCCCTATGGGCAGGTGCGCGAGCAGCTGGTCGCGGACCTCGGTGCGCCCCCGGAGGAGGTCTTCGCCGAGTTCGACCCCGAGCCGCTGGCCGCCGCCTCGATCGCGCAGGTCTATCGGGCGCGCACCCATGAGGGGGAGGAAGCCGTGCTCAAGGTGCGCCGGCCCGGCATCCGGCCGATCGTCGAAGCCGACCTGCGCCTGATGGCGCGGATCGCCCAGGTGCTCGAATCCGAGAGCCCCGAGTTGCGCGCGTTCCGCCCGCAGCAAGTGGTTCGGCGCTTCGCCCGCACCCTTCGCAACGAGCTCGACTTCGTCGCCGAATGCCGCAATGCCAGCCGCATCGCCGCCAGCTTCGAGGGGTGGCGCGACGACGAGGCGGCGGACGCGTCGGATACCGATCCGGCCGGCGAATCGGAGCCGGTCGTGGTGATCCCGCGGGTGTACTGGCAATGGTGCACCGAGAGCCTCTGCGTCCAGGAGCGCATCGAGGGCATCGCGGGCCGCAAGGTCGATGAGCTCGACGCGGCGGGCCTGGACCGGCGCCTCCTCGCGCGCCGCGGCGCCCGCGCGGTGCTGAAGATGATCCTGGAGGACGGCTTCTTCCATGCGGACCCGCACCCGGGCAACGTCTTCTACCTGCCGGGCAACCGGATCGCGTTCATCGACTTCGGGATGGTCGGCCGGCTGAACGCCCGGCATCGCGAGCAGCTCACGATGCTCCTGTTCGGCCTGGTGCGGCAGCAGCCGGAGCGCGCCGTCGAGGTGCTGCTCGACTGGGGTGGGCCAGTCGCCATCGACGAGGACGGCCTGGTCACCGACATCGAGGCGTTCACCGACCAGTACCGTGGCGTGCCGCTGCGGCAGCTCCAGGTCGGCGAGATGATCGGCGACGTGCTCGCCATCCTGCGCCGGCATCGCATCAGCCTGCCCGCCGATCTCAGCCTTCTGGTCAAGGCCTTCATCTCGCTCGAAGGCATGGGCCGGGAGCTCGATCCGGATTTCGACATGGCGAGCGAGACGGTGCCGGTGCTCGACCGCCTGCTGTCCGCGCGGTTTTCGGGGGCGGCGATGCTCGAGCACGGCTGGCGTGGCGCCCGCCAGGCGCTCGCGCTGGTGGCGGGTCTTCCGGACGATCTCTCGCGGCTGCTTCGCGCCGCGCGCCGCGGCAAGCTCGAGCTGCATGTCGACGTGACGCAGCTGCGCCGCTTCGGGAACCAGCTCGATCGCGCCATCAATCGACTGGTGGTCGGGCTCGTCATCGCCGCGCTCATCATCGGTTCGTCGATCGTGATGACCGTGCCCGGCGGCCCCACGCTCTTCGGGCTGCCCGTCTTCGGGCTGGCCGGTTTCGCCGGCGCGGTGGCGGGAAGCCTCTGGCTGTTCGCTTCGCTCTGGAGGAGCGAACGGCGAGACCGCGATACCGATGACTGAGGCGAGCGCCCCCGGCATTCATCCGCGGCGCCGCCCTCGCCGACGGCGGGCCGGGGCCTACGGCCTGCGCTCGGCGCCGGCGCGCGCGTCCTTGCCGGGTTCGTCGGCGCGGGCGTCGGTCGTCGAGTGGTTCTCGGCCGCGGCGCTGAGCTGCTGGTAGCGGCGCAGGTCCGCTTCCCGAATCGGCAGCGGCTCGCGACGCAACAGCTTCACGACGGAGAGCGCCATCATCAGAAGCAGGACGGTGAACGGCAGCGCGGACACCAGTGATGCGGTCTGCAACGAGGTCAGCCCGCCCGCGGCGAGCAGCACCGCGGCGATCACCGCCATGAGGCCGCCCCAGATCGCCTTGGCCACGAACGGCGGATTGAGCCGGCCCCGTGTCGTCATGCTGGCGAGCACGTAGGTCGCGGAATCGGCCGAGGTGACCAGGAAGGTAAAAACCAGGACGATCGAGGCGATCGACAACACTTGCGTCAGCGGAAGTTGCGCGTAGGTCGCGAAGAGCGCCTGGGTGACGTCCTCGTCGACGATTTCCGCGATGCCGGCGCCGTGGCGCAGGTCCTCGTAGAGCGCCGTACCGCCGAAGACGGCGATCCAGACGCACGCGATCAGGGGCGGGATCACCAGAACGCCGATGATGAACTCGCGAACGGTCCGCCCGCGCGACACGCGGGCAACGAAGGCGCCGACGAACGGCGACCATGCGATCGCCCAGGCCCAGTAGAAGATCGTCCAGTCGCGGACCCAGCTGCCGCCCACGTACGGCGTCAGCCGCAGGCTGTAGTGGATGAAGTTCGCGAGGTAGTCGCCGAGCGAGAGCACGAAGGCATTGAGGACGAACACGGTCGGCCCGGCGATGAACACATAGACGAGCAGGACGACGCAGAGCCCGAGATTGATGTTGGACAGCCACGGAATCCCGCGGCGCAAGCCCGTCGTGGTCGACAGCATGTAGGCAAGCCACATGGCGGCGACGACGAGCATCTGCGTGAGCAGCGAGCTCTCGACACCGAACACCGTGCGGATGCCTCCGCTGATCTGCAGGACGCCGAGGCCGACCGACGTGGCGACGCCCATCACGGTCGCGATGACCGCCAGGACGTCGACTCCCACCTTCGCGGCGGGCCGCGTCCCGATGATGGGTTCGAGGGCCGTCGAGACGAGGCCGTCACGTCGCTTGCGGAACTGGAGCAACCCGATCGCAAGCCCGACGATCGCGAACACCGACCACTGGCTCAGGCCCCAATGAAAGAACGCGTAGCCCATCGCGAGCCGCGCGGCCTGCGGCGTCTGTGCCTCGACGGTCGCGAACGGTGTCGTGAAAAAGTGGCTCATCGGCTCGGCCACGCCCCAGAACACGAGGCCGGCGCCGAAGCCTGCCGAGAACAGCATCGCGATCCACGTGACGAAGCTGTACTCGGGTCGACTGTCCTCCGGCCCGAGCCGGATCCGGCCGAACTCGCTGATGGCGAGCCCGACCAGGAGCACTGTGATCAGGAAGACGGACAACAGCAGGAACCAGCCGAAATTGGTCGTCGTGAAGCGCAGCAACTCGCTCGCCACATCGCCGAAGGGCCCGGGAAACAATGCGCCGAGGAGCGCGAGCGTCGAGACGATGATCGCCGAGCCGATCATGGTCGCGTTTCGCCCGTCCATGCCACCCACTTCGGGTTCCTGTCCTGTCTCGCTCATCCTTCTTCTTCCTCGCTTCGGGGCGAAACGTAATGTAGCGTGGCATCGGCCCCGCGACGAACTATTCCCCGACGCGCCCGGCCATCAGGGGCTCGATGCCGGCTGCAGGGCGATGATAGCCATCCCCGCGAGCGCCACGCCCGCGCCCACGACATCCCAGCGGGTAAGCGCCACGCCATCCACGATGCGCAGCCACGCAAGGGCGAGCGCGACGTACATGCCGCCGTAGGCCGCATAGGTACGCCCTGCCGCCGTGGGATGCAGCGTCAGGAGCCAGGCGAAGAGGGCCAGCGCGAGGGCCGCCGGCAGCAGCAGCCATGCGCTGCGCCCGCCGCGCACGACCAGCCAGGTCAGGTAGCAGCCGGCGATCTCGGCCAGCGCCGTGATCGCGAAGAGGAACGTGACGCGCATGAGTTCCATCGGCGAACGATACACTGTCGCGCCATGCCGTCGCCGCGACCCTGGTATCCTCGGCCGCGGCCGGAGCGGGATCCTGCCGAGTGCCCTTTCCTTCGTGTCCGCCTGCGATTCCGATCGATCCATGAGCCTGCAGTCCGTCCGGGAGTTCTTCGCCAGCCGGGGCATGGACGTTCCCATCATCGAAATGCCCGTCAGCACCCCTCACCGGCGGCCAGTGGGTCGACGCGTGCCGCCGGTAGCCCGGCTCAGGGCAGGCGCCGGCTGAGGAACCTGGAGCCGGCGAGGCCGAAGCGCCACGGCACGTCGGTCGCGCGCGTGATCCCGATACGGGGGCCGCTGCGCACCTCCACGGGCGAATCCGGCGGCAGCAGGCGGAACGGCGGCGCATCGACGGGCATGCCGTTGTGCCCCAGGTCGATGCCGAGCGCCTGGCAGACCCGCCCCGGACCGGCGCACAGCAGGCGATCGTCCCCCGTTCCGCGACGGGCCCTCATGCGATCGAGCCCGTGCATTGGCTCGATCGCACGCACGAGCACGCCGGCCCCGTGCCCCTCCTCGCGACAGACGATGTTGAAGCACCAGTGGATGCCGTACGAGCGATAGACGTACACCCGGCCCGGCGGCCCGAACATCGCGGCATTGCGCCGGGTCGGGCCGCGGAACGTGTGCGATGCCGGGTCGCTGCGATCGTAGGCCTCGACCTCGACGATCCGTCCGCCGACGCCATCGAGGGTCAGGATCGCCCCGACGAGGCGCGGCGCGACGAGCCAGGCGTCTTCATCGAATCGGAACGGGTCGGGAGATCCGGTGGACATCGAGCTCGAACGATACCCGACTCCGGCGCCCTGCGTGGTCGCTCCGCCCCGGCTGCCTATACTTGTCCCCGCACGACCATGCCGACCGACAGGAGACAGCCCATGACACATCCCGACTATGGCAGGGCATTCGCGTTGTGGCGCGAAGCGGCCGGCGACGCCTGGCAGCGCTACACGCACCATCCGTTCGTCGAGGGACTGCGCGACGGCAGCCTCCCGCGCGAGGCGTTCCTGCACTACCTGCGGCAGGACTATGTCTTCCTCATCCACTTCGCGCGGGCCTGGGCGCTCGCCGCCGCGAAGGCGGAGACGCTGGAGGAGATGCAGGCGGCCTCGGCGACCGTGCACGCGCTCGTGCACGTCGAGATGCCGCTCCATGTCGAGACCTGCGCGGGCGAGGGCATCTCCCGGGACGAGCTCGAGGCGACGCCCGAGCGCCGCGAGAACCTCGCCTACACGCGCTACGTGCTCGAGGCGGGCTACTCCGGCGACTTCCTCGACCTGATGGCCGCGCTGGCGCCCTGCGTGCTCGGCTACGGCGAGATCGGCCTCAGGCTGGCGGCGGAGGCCGGCGAGACGCCCTATCGGCCCTGGATCGACACGTATGCCGGCGAGGCCTTCCAGGAAGCCTGCCGGAATGCCGGGGCGCTGGTCGATGCGGCACTCCTGCGCCGGCTGGGCCCCGACTGGGAGGGGCAGCCGCGCTGGCCGCGCCTGTGCGAGCGCTTCCGCACCGCGACCCTGCTGGAGGAGGGCTTCTGGTCCATGGGACTGGACCCGAAGGCGTGAGCGGGAGACGGGCGCGATCCGGCCCGCACGGAAGGCTTCGCTCCGAGCCGCCCGCGCTGGGCTAAGATCGACCGCAGTGGAGGGAGACGACACATGACCGATACCCGCAGGCCCGCCGGCGCGGCGACCGGCTACCGACTCACCTACTCGACGATGTTCGATCCGCCCGAGTCGCTGCACGAGCGATTCGAGGCGGCGGTCGCCGAGGTCCGCCGGGAACTCGGCGCCGAGCACCCCATGCGGATCGACGGCGCCGAGGTCGGCGCGAAATCGCTCTTCGACCTTCGCTCCCCGATCGACCAGCGCATCCTCGTCGGCCGCTTCCCGCTCGGCGATGCCGGGCATGCCGCGGCGGCGGTCGAGGCCGCCCGCAAGGCCTTCCGCGACTGGTCGCGACGGCCCTGGCGCGAACGCGTCGAGCTGTTGCGACGGGCGGCGAGCCTCATCGAGGAGCGCGTCTGGAAGCTCTCCGCCGCCCTGTCGATCGAAGTCGGCAAGAACCGTATGGAATCGCTGGGCGAGGTCCAGGAGACGGCCGACCTGATCAACTGGTACTGCGACCGCTTCGAGGAAGCCGACGGCTTCGACCGCGTCCTTCCCAACGATCCCCTCGCCGGGTACACCAGCCGCAACCGTACCCACCTGCGCCCCTACGGGGTCTGGGCGGTGATCGCACCGTTCAACTTCCCCTATGCCCTGGCCGGGGGCCCCATCGGCGCGGCGCTCGTCACCGGCAACACGGTCGTCTTCAAGACCGCGTCCGACACGGCCCTCGCGGGCGCCCTGCTGATGCAGGTCTTCCAGGACGCCGGCCTGCCCCCGGGCGTGCTGAACCATGTCACCGGGCCTGGCGGCGGGATCGGCGACGCCCTCGCCCGCCATCCCGCGGTCGCCGGCGTCACGTTCACGGGTTCGCACGAAGTGGGCATGTCGATCGCGCGCTCGTTCGTCGGCGGCCCGTGGCCGCGCCCCTGCATCGCGGAGATGGGCGGGAAGAACGCTGCGATCGTCACCGACAGCGCGGACCTGGAGCGTGCGGCGGCAGGCATCGTGCGCTCCGCCTTCGGCCTGCAGGGCCAGAAGTGCTCGGCCTGCTCGCGGCTCTACGTGCACCGGAAGGTCCACGACGAGCTGCGCGACCGGCTCGTGGCGCTCACCGAAGCGATCCGGGTCGGCGATCCGACGGTGCGCGAGAACTGGATGGGTCCGGTGATCAACCGCGCCGCGTACGAGCGTTACCGCAGGGCGATCGCGGCGATCGGCGAATCGGGCAAGGCCCACGTCGGCGCCAGGCTGCTCGACGACGGCGATCTCTCGCACGGATGGTTCGTCGCTCCCACGATCGCCAGCCTGCCGCACGAGCACCCCCTCTGGCACGAGGAGCAGTTCCTGCCCCTCCTGCTGGTGCATCCGGTCGATGGGCTCGACGAGGCGATCGCGCTCGCCAACGACTCCCCCCTCGCGCTGGCCGCGGGCTTCTACGGGAGCAAGGAGGAAAGCGAGGTCTTCCTCGACCGGATCGAGGCGGGGGTCACCTACGTGAACCGTCCCCAGGGCGCGACGACCGGCGCCTGGCCCGGCTACCAGCCCTTCGGGGGCTGGAAGGGCAGCGGCAGCACCGGAAAGGCCATCGGCTCGTGGTGGTACCTGCCCCTGTACATGCGCGAGCAGTCGCAGACCGTCGTGGACTGATGCCGGGGCGGGCCGCCGGCCCGCCCGTCCCCGCGCGGCCCCTCGCGGGGCGAATCGTGCCGCCCGCGCCTAGAGCGGCTTGCGGATGATGCTGGAGAGCTCGCCGACGATGCCGCGGCGGAACGACAGCACGCAGATCACGAAGATCACGCCCTGCACGACCGTGACCCAGGCGCCGAGCTGCGCGAGGTAGTTCTGCATCGTGATGATGATCGCCGCGCCGACCACGGGCCCGAACAGCGTGCCGAGCCCGCCCACCAGCGTCATCAGCACCACCTCGCCCGACATGCTCCAGTGGACGTCGGTGAGCGACGCGAGCTGGAAGACCAGCGCCTTCACGGCGCCCGCCAGGCCCGACAGCGTGCCCGACAGGATGAAGGCGAGGTGCTTGTAGTGGTCGGTGTCGTAGCCCAGCGATGTGGCGCGGTCCTCGTTCTCGCGGATCGCCTTGAGGATCTGCCCGAACGGCGAGGTGACGATGCGCCAGATGGCGAGGAACGAGGCCAGGAAGATCACCAGCACCAGGACGTACATGTTGGTGACGTCGTGCAGGTCGAACAGGCCGAACAGCACACCCCGCGGCACCGCCTGGATGCCGTCCTCGCCTCCGGTGAACGGCGCCTGGAGATAGAAGAAGAACATCATCTGCGCCAGGGCGAGCGTGATCATGGCGAAGTAGATGCCCTGGCGCTTGATCGCGAGGAAGCCGGTCACCACCGACAGCGCGCACGAGGCGACCGTGCCCGCCAGGATGGCGAACTCGGGGTTGAATCCCCAGACCTTGGCGGCATGCGCGGAAACGTAGCCGGCGGTGCCGAGGAACATCGCATGGCCGAACGACAGCAGGCCGCCATAGCCGATGAGGAGGTTGAAGGCGCACGCGAACAGCGCGAAGCACATCACCTTCATCAGGAACACGGGGTAGATCGCCAGCGGCGCGACCATGAAGAAGCCCGCCATCACGAGGAAGGCGATCCAGAGATGGCGTGTGCCGTTGCTGCCGACCCGCGCGGGAGTTTGCGATTGAGCCATTGCCGCCTTATTTCTGGGTACCGAACAGGCCCGCCGGCCGGACCAGCAGGACGATCGCCATGATGACGAAGATCACCGTGTTGGACGCTTCCGGATAGAAGACCTTGGTCAGGCCCTCGATCAGGCCGAGGCCGAAGCCGGTGACGATCGATCCCATGATCGATCCCATGCCGCCGATGACGACCACGGCGAACACGACGATGATCAGGTCCGCGCCCATCTGCGGGCTCACTTGGTAGATCGGGGCGGCCATAACGCCGGCGAAGGCCGCCAGACCCACCCCGAAGGCGAAGGTGAGCGTGATCATGCGCGGCACATTGATCCCGAACGACTGCACCAGGGCGGGATTCTCGGTGGCGGCGCGCAGGTAGGAGCCGAGCTTCGTGCGCTCGATCACGAACCAGGTCGTGAGGCAGGTGACGAGCGAGGCCACCACGACCCAGGCGCGGTAGTTGGGCAGGAACATGAAGCCGAGGTTCATGCCGCCGCGGAAGACGTCCGGCATGGCGTAGGGCAGGCCGGACGAGCCGTATTCGTTGCGGAACAGGCCCTGGATGATGAGGGCGATCCCGAAAGTGAGCAGCAGGCCATACAGGTGGTCGAGCTTGTAGAGGCGCGAGAGCATGGTGCGCTCGATCAGCACCCCCACCGCGCCGACGACGATCGGCGAGATGACCAGCGCCCACCAGTAGCCCAGCCCGAGCTTGTTCAGCAGGAGGTAGGCGATGAACGCGCCCATCATGTACAGGGCGCCATGGGCGAAGTTGATGATGTTCAGCAGGCCGAAGATGACGGCCAGGCCGAGCGACAGCAACGCGTAGAACGACCCGTTGATCAGGCCGATCAGCAGCTGCCCGAAGAGGGCCGCCGTCGGTATGCCGAAAATCTCCATTCCCGATGCCTGCGAAGATTTGCGAGGAACCGGACGGCCCGGGGAACGGCGCTGGCGCCGCCCCCGGACCGCCGGGGCTCAGGCGAAGGCTTCCGCCCTCGCGATCAGCTCTTGACCAGCGGGCAGCCGCCCTCGTTGATCGGCCGGAATGCCTTGTCGGCGGGAATCTCGGCGCGGATCTTGAGCAGGTCCCACTCGCCCTTGGACTCCTCGGGCTTCTTCACCTCGACGAGATAGACCGGGTGGATCTTGCGGCCGTCCTGGCGAACCTCGCCCTTGCCGAAGAGCGGATCGTCGGTGGGCAGTTCCTTCATCTTCGCGACCACCTTGGCGCCGTCGTCGGTGTTCGCGGCCTCCACGGCCTTCAGGTAGTGCAGCACGGCGGCATAGACGCCGGCATGGACCATGGTGGGCGCCTTGCCGCCATAGGCGTCCATGTAGCGCTTGGACCAGGCCCGGCTCTCGTCGTTGCGATCCCAGTAGAACGAGGTCGTGAAGATCAGGCCCTGCGCGGTCTGCAGGCCCAGCGCCTTCACGTCGGTGAGGAACATCAGCAGGCCGGCGAGGTTCTGCCCGCCCGCCACGATGCCGAACTCGGCCGCCTGCTTGATCGAGTTGATCGTGTCGCCGCCGGCATTGGCCAGGCCGATGATCTTCGCCTTCGACGACTGCGCCTGCAGCAGGAACGACGAGAAGTCCTGCGTGTTGAGCGGGTGGCGGACCTTGCCGAGCACCTTGCCGCCGCTCGCCAGGACGACGGCCTCGGTGTCGCGCTCGAGCGCGTGGCCGAAGGCGTAGTCGGCGGTCAGGAAGAACCAGGTGTCGCCACCGGTTTCCACGATCGCCCTTCCGGTGCCGTTCGACAGCATCCAGGTGTCGTAGGTCCAGTGCACGGTGTTGGGCGAGCAGGCCTTGCCCGTCAGGTCGGACGTGGCCGAGCCCGAGTTCAGGAGGACCTTGTTCTTGTCGCGCGAGACCTGGCTGACCGCGAGGCCGACCGACGAGGTGGGCACGTCGACGATGGCGTCGACGCCCTCGGTGTCGTACCACTGCCGGGCGATGGTCGAGCCGACGTCGGGCTTGTTCTGGTGGTCGGCCGAGACGATCTCGATCTTGAAGTCGGCCTTGGACTGCTTCTTGAAGTCCTCGACGGCGAGCTGGGCGGCCACCACCGAGCCCTGCCCGGAGATGTCCGCGTACAGGCTCGACATGTCGTTGAGCACGCCGATCTTGACGACGCCGCCGGAGACCTCCGCGCCGGCCGGCCCCGCGACGGCGGCCAGGGCTGCGCTGACGAGCGCTGCTGTGAGCTTGGCTTTCATGGTGATACCTCCTCCTATGACCAGAAACTGGCCGGACACGGACGACGCATCGTCCGGCTACCGGTTGACGCGGCTGGACCGGCCGCCGCCTCAGACACCGAGATACTGGTGCAGCATGTCCTTCTTCCGCTCCAGTTCCGCGGCGGCGAAACCCTCGACGATCCGGCCATGCTCCATCACGTAGAAATGGTCGGCGAGGGGCGCCGCGAAACGGAAGTTCTGCTCGACCATGATGACCGTGAACCCCTTCTCGCGCAGCCGCCGGATCATGCGGGCGAGCGCCTGCACGATGACCGGCGCGAGCCCCTCGGAAATCTCGTCGAGCAGCAGCAGCTTGGCGCCGGTGCGCAGGATCCGGGCGACCGCGAGCATCTGCTGCTCGCCGCCGGACAGCCGCGTGCCGGGGCTGCTGGCGCGCTCGACCAGGTTCGGGAACATCTCGTGGATCTCCGCGATCGGCATTCCTCCCGAGGCCACCTGCGGCGGCAGCAGCAGGTTCTCCTCGCAGGTGAGGCTCGCGAAGATGCCGCGCTCCTCGGGGCAATAGCCCACGCCCAGGTGCGCGATCTCGTGGGGCGCCATGTTCACGGACTCGACGCCGTTGATCATGATGGAGCCCGTGCGGCGGCCCACCAGTCCCATGATCGACTTGAGCGTGGTGGTCCGGCCCGCCCCGTTACGACCGAGCAGGGTCACCACCTCGCCGCGCCGCACGGACATGTCGACCCCGTGCAGGATGTGCGACTCCCCGTAGAACGCGTGCAGGTTGGTGATGCGCAGGAACTCGGTTGCTTCAGTGGCCATGCGACGCCCCGGCGAGTTCGACATCCTCCGTGCCCATGTAGGCACGCAACACCTGCGGATTGCGGGAGATCTCCGAGTAGGGCCCCTCGGCGATCACCTTGCCGTGCTGCAGCACGCTGATCGTGTTGGCGATGTTCGCGACCACGTTCATGTTGTGCTCGACCATGAGGATCGTGCGGTTCGCGGACACCCGGCGAATCAGCTCGGTCACGCGATCGACGTCCTCGTGGCCCATCCCCTGGGTCGGCTCGTCGAGCAGCATCAGTTCCGGCTCGGTCGCGAGCGTCGTGGCGATCTCGAGCGCGCGCTTGCGGCCGTAGGGCAGCTCGACCGTGATCGTGTCGGCGTACTCGCGCAGTCCCACCGTATCGAGCAGCTCGAGCGCCCGGTCGTTCAGGACATCAAGGGTGCGCGGGGACCGCCAGAAGTGGAAGGAGGTGCCCTGGGCGCGCTGCAGCCCGATGCGGACGTTCTCGAGGACGGTGAGGTGCGGGAAGGTGGCGGAGATCTGGAAGGAGCGGACGATGCCGCGGCGGGCGACCTGGGCCGGCTTTTCGAACGTGATGTCCGTCCCGTTGAAGACGATCTTGCCGCGGGTCGGGATGAGGAACTTCGTCAGGAGATTGAAGACGGTGGTCTTGCCCGCGCCGTTGGGCCCGATCAGGGCATGGATATGGCCCCGCCGCACCTTGAGGTCGACCCCGTTCACCGCGACGAAGCCGCGGAACTCCTTGACGAGATCCTGTGTCTCGAGGACGTAATCGTTGTCGCCTGCCATCTCTTCCGGGATCGGTTGCCCCGGCATCCCGGGTGCCCTTTCTTCGATGTGGGCGGACGGTAGCACGCGGCGTCCCCGCCCCGCAATACAGCATTTCCCCGCATTGTGGCGACATGGCCGGCGCCGGGCCGGGGGCGCTCGGGCGCGGGCTCTCCGGCGGCGGGGCGCCGGGCCGGCGAACCGCCGGGATCGGGGATCCGGCGCCCGCCCGGCGGGCGGCGGACGGGCCCGGATGGCTCAGGCGGCGCGGCGGCGGGCGGCCTCGGGAGCGGGAACGATCGGCCCGTCGACCTCACGATGGGCGATGAACTCCGGCCTCGGCTTCGTGTCGCCGAAGGGGGCGACGAGTCGGTTCGACCAGGCGTTGAAGACGATGAACGCGTTGCTGCGGCCGTATGGCGTGATGTTGCCGTTCGAGCCGTGCATGGTGTTGCAGTCGAACACGACCACCGACCCGGCCTTCGGCGCGGGGGCGGCGATGCCGCCCTCGTCCACCAGGCGGCGCAGGCTGTCGTGGTCGGGGACGCCATACTCCTGCTTGCGCAGCGACGCCTTGTAGTGATCGTCCGGGGTGCGCCCCACGCAGGTCACGTAGCGCTGGTGGCTGCCGGGCACGAACATGGTCGGGCCCGCCTGCGGATGGTTGTCGTCGAGCATGATCGACATCGACAGCGCGCGCATGCGCGGCATCCCGTCCTCGGTGTGCCAGGTCTCGAAGTCCGAGTGCCAGTAGAACTCCTTGCCGTGGAAGGCGGGCTTGAAGTTCAGCCTGGACTGGTGGACGTACACCTCGTCGCCCAGCAGCGAGGCGGCCAGGCCCGCCAGGCGCCGGTCGGCAACCAGGGCGGCGAAGGCGTCGGACTGCTTGTGGATGGCGAAGACGGACCGCACGGCGCCGTCGTCGTCGCGACCCGGTTCACGAATGACCGTGCCGGGCTGGAGGCGAGCCTGTTCCGCCCGAAGCGCCTCGGCATGACGGCGCAGTGCGGCGACTTCGCTCGCGTCGAAGACGTTCTCCAGCACCATGAATCCGTCACGCTCGTAGGCGGAGACCTGCGCCTCGGGAATGGGGCATGGAAACCGCGGGTCGCGCCAGACCACCGGGTCCAGGCGCGGCAGCATCGTAGGTTGATCGGCGACCCTCGATGGATAGGGATCTTGCGTCATGTGTGCTCCTGTCTGTGTCGGCTCCTGTGGTTGCGCTTCCTTCACGCGACTCAGGCGGCCTTGCTCGCCGCGTCGAGCGCGGCCTGGTCGGCCTCGCTCGGATAGGCGCCATCCTCCCCGTGCACCTCGCGCCCGGTCAGCGGCGGGTTGAACACGCAGGCGGTGACGATCTCGACCCCGGGGTCGGCGCGCAGGATGTGGAGGTCGTGCTGGTCGAGCGCGTACATCACGCCGGGGTGAACGGGATGACGCTCGCCGGTGGCCACGTTCTCGATCGAGCCCGTGCCGGAGATGCAGTAGACGCACTCGACATGGTTCTTGTAGTGCATCCGCAGCTCGGCGCCGGGATGGATGGTCGTGATGTGGAAGGAAAAGCCCATGTTGTCGTCCTTCAGCAGCATGCGCACCGAAGTCCAGCCATTGCTGTCCACCCGGCGCTCGCTGCGTTCGGCATCGGCGAGGTTGCGTACGATCATGTCGAAGTCTCCAGAAGTTCTCAGGCGGCCGCCCGGCGAGCCAGCCGATCGACGGCGGCGACGCTTTCGGCCAGGATGTCGAGGCCCGCGGTGAGCTGCGCCTCGTCGATGGTCAGGGGGCAGAGCACCTTGACGACCTCGTCGTCGGCGCCGCTCGTCTCGATCACCAGCCCCTTGTCGAAGCAGCGCGCGCAGACGCGGGCGGCGGTCTCCCCGTCCGTCATCTCGATGCCGCGCATCATGCCCCGGCCCTTCACCCGCAGCGCGATACCCGCGCCGGCGACGATCTCGGCGAGCCGTCGGCGCAGGATCTCGCCCTTGCGCTCGACCTCGCGCTGGAAGGCGTCGTCGCGCCAGAAGAGCTCGAGGGCGCGCGTCGCGGTCACGAAGGCGTGGTTGTTGCCGCGGAAGGTGCCGTTGTGCTCGCCGGGCGCCCACTGGTCGAAGCCGGGGCGGATGAGCGTCACCGCGAACGGCAGGCCCATGCCGGACAGCGACTTGGCGAGGGTGACGACGTCGGGCTTCACGCCGGCGCGCTCGAAGCTGAAGAACGGACCCGTCCGGCCACAGCCGGCCTGGATGTCGTCCACGATGAACAACGCCCCGTGCCTGCGCGCGATCGCCTCGATGCGGCGCAGCCAGGCGTCGCTCGCCACGTTGAGGCCGCCCTCGCCCTGCACCGTCTCGACGATGATGGCCGCCGGCTTGTCCAGGCCCGAGGAGCCGTCCTCGAGCCGACGCTCGAGCTGCGCGGCGGTGTCGATGTCGCGACCGAAGTAGCCGTCGTAGGCCTCGTGGGCGACCGACCCGAGCTCGACGCCGGCGCCCCCGCGCTTGGCGGAGTTTCCGGTGAGCGACAGCGCGCCGAGGCTCATGCCGTGGAAGCCGCCGGTGAACGAGATGACCAGGCTGCGGCCCGTGACCTTGCGCGCGATCTTGATGGCCGCCTCGACCGCGTTGGCCCCCGTCGGCCCGGGGAACATGACCCGATAGTCCAGGCCGCGGGGCGCGAGGATCAGCGACTCGAAGGTGGCGAGGAAGCGCGCCTTGGCCTCCGTGTGCATGTCGAGACCGTGGGCGATCCCGTCGGCGCCGATGTAGTCGACGAGGGCCTGCTTCAGCTCGGGATGGTTGTGCCCGTAGTTCAGGGACGAGCAACCCGCGAGGAAGTCGATGTACTCGCGCCCGTCGGCGGCGAAGAGGGTCGATCCCCTCGCCTCCCTGAACATGACGGGGAACGCCCGGCAATAGCTGCGCACCACGGATTCGCGGCGCGCGAAGATGGACGGCGGGGTCGTCGCCGTCGTGGACGGGGGGGTCGTGGCGGTCTTGTCAGTCATGGTTTCGGCTCCTGTCTCTCGTTGGGGACGACGGCCCTTCCCGGCCGCCTGCGGCGACGGGCGCGAACGGCCCTATCCGCACCAGCATCTCGGTGTCGTGCCGACCGTCGAAATGGCGATCGCGGTCGAACCAGGCTTCGTGTGTCATGGGCGCGCCGAGACGTCGCGCCACACCGCGGAACAGGCGCCAGGAGGCCTCGTTGTCCGGGGTGATCGTGGTTTCGAGGAAGCGCACGCCGGCGCAGACCGGCCGCGCGAGGATGTCGTCGATCAGCCGCTGCGCGAGTCCCCGGCCACGCGCGACGGGCGCGACGGCGACCTGCCAGAGGAACCAGGTCGCCTGTGCAGCGGGCGGGATATAGCCGCTGACCCAGCCGACGACCTCGTCGCCCCGCAGGGCGATCGCGGATGTCGGCGCGAAGTGCGAACACTGCAGCAGGTTCGCGTAGATGGAATTGCGATCGAGCGGCGGGCAGGCGGCCACCAGATCGTGCACCGCCACGCCGTGTTCGGGGACCGGCGCGGTGATCGTGAGGTCGAGTGGTTTTCCTGTTTCTGCTGTAGCGGACATCAGTCCTTGGTATATATTTAGACAGTCAAACAACCTACCAAGACTGGGGCGGCATGTCAATTTCGGCAAACCGCCTTGTTTCCCAGTCTGAAAGACCCGCCTTGAAGCACAGCCGCGTGTCGAACTCGCAATCTTCTCTAGCTACTTCCTCCAACTTATTGTTTTTACAAGAAACGTATTGAGAAGCCGACTATCATCAGACCGGCCGTCGGCGGTGCCCGGCCCAACCGTTTCCCGCGAGACGGCACGAACGACACCGCGCCCTCGCACGATCCCCATGAACCGTCAGTCCGAGATCGCGCTCGTCGCGTTGCGCAGGATCCTCAAGGCCACCGAGGCGAACGTGAAGACGCTCGCCGCCCGCTCGGGCCTGACCGCCTCGCAGCTGCTCGCCCTCCAGTCGCTCGCCAGCAGCGGCGAGATGCTGGTGGGCGACCTTGCCCGCATGCTGGAGCTTCGCCACGCCACGATCTCGATCCTGCTCGACAAGCTGCAGGACCTCGGGCTGGTCGAACGCCGCCGGCACGAGCACGACCGGCGGAAGGTCTGGGTGCGGATCACCCCGGCCGGCATCGAGCGGCTGCGCGGCGCCCCGGGCCTGCTGCAGAACCGGTTCAGGCAGCGCTTCTCCGCGCTGCCCGAATGGGAGCAGTCGATGCTGCTCGCCGGCCTGCAGCGGGTCGTCGAGCTGCTCGATGCGGGCGACATCGATGCCTCGCCGGTGCTCGACATCGGCGGCATCGCGGAGCTCCCGGAGAACGGGTCGCCGGAGTGAGGGATCGGGCGCCCGATACGTCGAGGTGAACCTCCGTTGACGCAGCTCGCCTCCACCGCGCCCGCTGGCACGAGACCGGCGCGCGCCCCGCTGCAAGCGCCGCTCGTGCTCGTCGCGAGGATCGGCCTTGCCCTGGCGGCGGCGCTGGCCCTGCTGGTCGCGGGACCGATGGCGGTGCTGGCGTTCGGCGGGATCGACCTCGACGCGCACTGGAGCACCGCCAGTCGCGCGAGCACCGGGCTCGCTCCCGCGCCGTCATCCGAACCCGCGGCGGTCGTGCAGGTCTATGGCGCCCGTGCATTCAACTGGCGGGGCGCCTTCGGCCTGCACACGTGGATCGCCACGAAACGCGAGGATGCGGACCACTACACCGTCCACCACGTGCTCGGCTGGAACCTGCGCCGCGGGGGATCGACGGTGACGACGACGCAAGGCGGGCCGCCCGACTTCCTCTGGTTCGATGCGCGACCGGGCATCCTCGCCGAGCATCGCGGTCCCGGCGTCGAGGCGATGATCGATCGCATCGAGGCAGCGGTGGCGAGCTATCCCTACGGGGACCGCTATCGCGCCTGGCCCGGTCCCAACAGCAACACCTTCGTCGCCTGGGTGGCCCGCCAGGTCCCCGAGCTGCGGCTCGACCTGCCCCCGACCGCCATCGGCAAGGACTGGCTTCCCGCGGGCAATTACATCGCCCCCACCCCGAGCGGCACCGGCTGGCAGGTCTCGTACCGCGGGCTGATCGGGATCGCCGCGGGCCGCGACGAGGGCATCGAAGTCAACCTGCTCGGCCTGGGCGCGGGCTTCGACTTCGACGATCTCGCGCTGCGCCTGCCCGGACTCGGGCGGGTGGGGCCGGGCCGGCTCTCGCTCGACGGAACCTGACGCACGTCGCCCGACCCCGCCGGAAGGTCTTCACCGGCGGTGTCAGGGTGGCGCGCTACCATCGCGACTGGATGAACCACGAGAGAGACGCCCGACCATGACCCCGAAGCTCCAGGTGATCACCGTCAGCACCCGACCCGGCCGCGTGGGTCCCTCCGTGGCTGCATGGTTCGGCAAGTTCGCCGCTTCGCATGGTGGGTTCGAGGTGCAGTCCGTCGACCTGGCCGACTTCGAGCTGCCCGTCTATGACGAACCGGAGCATCCGCGCCTGCAGAAGTACCAGCACGAGCACACGAAGCGCTGGTCGGCGAGTGTCGCAGCGGCGGATGCCTACGTCTTCGTACTGCCCGAGTACAACTACAACCCGCCGCCGTCCTTCTACAACGCGCTCAACTACGTGTACAAGGAATGGAACTACAAGCCGGCGGGCTTCGTCTCGTACGGGGGCGTCTCGGGCGGCTTGCGTTCGACGCAGATGGCCAAGCAGCTGGTCACCACGCTGAAGATGATGCCGATGATGGAAGGCGTGGCGGTACCCATGGTCGCGGGCATGCTGGACGAGGACGGCAACTTCCGCTCGAACGAGCTGATCGACCAGTCGGCCCGCGTCATGCTCGACGAGCTCCTGAAATGGGCACGGGCGCTGGCAACGATGAGGTCCTGACGGGCCGCGCTCGCCTCGGCGCGGCCAGGCGCGTCAGGGCAGGACGGCGAGGATCACCGACGAAGCCTTGAACAGGGCCGTGGCCCGGCCGCCGACGGCCAGCCCGAGTTCGTCCAGGCTTGCGAGCGTGACGGTCGCGGCGATCCGTCCGCCGCCGTCGATGTCCAGCACCACCTCGGCATTGACGGCGCCGCGCCCGATCACCGCGACCGCGCCGGCGAGCCGGTTGCGCGCCGACACCCGCGCGCCCTCCAGCCCCGTCGCGATCGTCACGACGTTCGCCGGGACCAGCGCGACGACCGTCACGCCTTCCGCGATCTCCAGCGTCTCGGTGCTCTCCCGGGTGACGACGGCGACGATGCTCGACCCCCCTGCCAGCCGGATTTCCACTTCATCGTTGACCGCACCGCGGGCGATCCTCGCCACCACGCCGGCGAACTGGTTCCTCGCACTCGTCCGCATGCCGAGCCTCCGCAGCAGTTCGATCTCGGGATCGGGGCCCGACGGCTGGTGCCCGTCCGCATCCGCACTGTCGAGCATGCGCAGCATGCGCCGGTTCAGGGCATCGATCCGCTCGTAGCGAGCGACCAGGCTCTCTCCCCGCGGGCTCAGCCGCGACGAACCGCCGCCCCGCCCCCCGGTCGAACGCAGTACGAGCGGCTCGCCGGCCAGGTTGTTCATCGTGTCGATCGCATCCCACGCCGCCTTGTAGCTCAGGCCCACCGCCTTCGCGGCAGCGGTGATCGAGCCATGCTCGGCGATCGCCCGCAGCAGCTCGATGCGGCCGCGTCCACCGAGCGAACGACCGTCGATGCGCAGGGTCAGGTTGCCCTCCAGGACGATGCGACGGGGACCCGCGGCTCGCGAGCGGCTCATCCGTCGCCCTCCGCGCCGCGCATCAGCGCCACCGCCTTCACCTGGGCGTATACCCGGTCCCCTGGGGCAAGCCCGAGCGCATCGAAGCTGCGCCGGGTGATCCGCGCCAGCAAGCGCGCGGACTCCCCGCCGGCCGTTCCCGTGCCGTCGGCCCGCCCATGGCCGACGCGCAGGCGCAGCAGCATCGTGCGGCCCTCCGCGCGTACACCCTCGACGCAGGCCGGAAGGACGTTGACGATGCTGGTCCGCTGCGGCCGCTCGAGCGCGATCGACACGTCCCGCGCCATGATGCGGACCCGCACGCGCCGGTCCACGGGCGCCTCGAGCCCGCCCGCCCAGAGCTCGCCCCCCGCGAACCGCACGAGGCTGAGTTCGTACGCCACATCGTGCTCGACGACCCGCCCGTCGAGTACGACGCCGGCGTCGTCTCGCGCGCCCAGGGAGACGTCCGTACGGGACAGGATCTCGCCGACACCCCCCTGGGCCTCGATGCGCCCGTCGCGCATGAGCAGCACTCGGTCGGCGAGTCGTGCGACCTCGTCGACCGAGTGGCTCACGTAGAGCACCGGAATCCGGAGATCCCGGTGCAGGCGCTCCAGGTACGGCAGGATCTCGGCCTTGCGTTGCGCATCGAGGGCGGCCAGGGGCTCGTCCATCAGCAGCAGGCGGGGCGCCGGCGCAAGCGCCCGGGCGATCGCCACCCGCTGTCGTTCACCGCCCGACAGCGTGGCCGGCGAACGCTCGAGCAGGCGCCCGATCCCCAGCAGATCCACCAGCGCATCGAGATCGACGGCGCGGCGCGACGCGCGATCGGCGCGCCGCAGGCCGTAGGCGAGATTGCGGCGCACCGACAGGTGGGGAAACAGCGCGGCCTCCTGGACGACATAGCCGATCGAGCGCCGGTGCGTGGGCACGAAGACGCCGCGCGCATCGTCCTGCCATGCCTGGTCGCCGAGGGCGACCCGTCCGGTCGCGCGCACGAGGCCGGCGACCGCCCGCAACACGGTGGTCTTTCCGCAGCCCGACGGACCGAAGATCGCCGTGATGCCGGTGGCGGGCGCGGCGAAGGCGACATCGAGGGCGAACCCGCCGCGCCCGAGCCGCAGGCGGACCTCGATCACGCGCCCTGCCCGCCGCGGGGGCGGGTCGCGTTCAGCCGGTACAGCGCGAGCAGCACCAGCAGGGCGAACGCCACGAGGCCGGCCGCGAGGCGATGCGCATCGCCGAAATCCGCCGCTTCGACGTGGTCGTAGACCGCGACCGACAGGACCCGGGTCTCCCCCGGGATGTTGCCCCCGATCATCAGCACCACCCCGAACTCGCCGACCGTGTGCGCGAACCCGAGCACGGTGGCGGTCAGCAGCCCCGGCCGCGCGAGCGGCAGCGCCACCGTGAGGAAGCGGTCCCACGGCCCGGCACGCAGCCCGGCGGCCGCCTCGAGCATCGCCTCGGGAATGGATTCGAAGGCCTGCTGGATCGGCTGCACCACGAAGGGCAGCGAATAGATGACCGAGCCCACGACGAGGCCCTCGAAGGTAAAGGGCAGCAGGCCCAGCCCCGCCGCCTCGGTAAACCGGCCCACCGGGCCGTCCGGCCCCATCAGCACGAGAAGGTAGAAGCCCAGCACCGATGGCGGCAGCACCAGGGGCATCGCCACGATCGCCCCGACCAGCGGCTTCGCGGCCGAATGGGTGCGCGCGAGCCACCAGGCGATCGGCGTGCCGACCAGCAGGAGCACCAGGGTGCTGACCGCCGCCAGCTCGGCGGTCAGGCGCATGGCCAGCCAGTCGGCCTCGGTCATGGCACGGACCTCGGCGGCATGTCCTGCCCCGCGGCGTAGCCGAAGGCGCGGATCGTCGCCTGCGCCGCGGGGGTCCGGAGCCACGCCAGGAACGCATGGGCGGCCTCGTTGTCCCGCCCCGGGGCGAGAAGCACCGCGTCCTGCCGGATCTCGCCGTGGAGCTCCGGCGGCACGCGCCACAGCGAGCCGCCCGGCTCCTGCCCCGGCGCCATCACCTGGGAAAGCGCGACCAAGCCCAGCTCCGCATTGCCCGTGGCGACGAACTGCCAGGCCTGGCCGATGTTCTCGCCCATGACGATGCGCCGGCCCGCGAGCCCGTCCAGCCCACGCGCCTCGAGGACCTCGCGGGCCGCCGCGCCATAGGGGGACAGCCGCGGATTCGCGACGGCGAGCCGCCGGTAGCGATCGGATGCCAGGACGGCACCGTCACCGTCCACCAGGCCCGGGTCCCGGCTCCAGAGCACGAGCCGGCCCACGGCATAGGGAAAGGCGCTGCCGGCGACGGCATGGCCCTCCTCCAGCAGCCGCGCCGGGGTCGCGGCATCCGCCGCGAGCAGCACATCGAAGGGCGCCCCCGCCACCACCTGCGAATACAGCTTTCCGGTCGATCCGGCCGAGATCGACGCGGTGTGCCCGGTCGCCGCCGTGAACGCCGGCGCGAGCGCCTGCATCGCCTTCAGGAAGTTGGTCGCGACCGCCACCCTCGCCTCGCCCGCGTGCGCCGCGAGGCAGCCCGCCGCCAGCGCGACGACCAGCCCCGCACGGGCCGCGAGGCGCGCCAGGACGAGCGGGAGAGATCCGTGGCACATGTCGTCGGGCCATTGCCGTTATATACCCAACTATATAGCGTCGGCGACACCTTGCGCTGGCACGGGGCATCGGGGCCCCGCCGTCCTGCCGTCAGGCCGCGTCCTCGTGGCAGGCGCAGGCCTCGGCGTGCGCCGCGGCAACCAGCTCGTGCAGGATCCCGCACTCGCCGCCCGCATGGTCGCCGGCGCACTGCTCGCGCAGGCGCGTGAGCTGGCGCTCGAGCGCCTGGAGGCTCGCCAGCCGCATCCGCACACGGGCGAGCTGCGCGTCGATCAGCCGGTCGATCCCCGCCGGGTCGCCGTCCGGACGGTCGACGAAGGCGAGCAGGCGCCGGATCTCCTCGAGCGGCATGTCGAGCGAACGACAGTGCCGGATGAACGCCAGACGCTCCAGCTGGGCCGGGCCGTAGGCCCGGTAGCCGTTGGGACTGCGTGGCGGCGGCGGCAGGAGGCCGATGCGCTCGTAATAGCGGATGGTTTCCGCATCGACCCCGGTGGCCTCGGCGAGCTGGCCGATCCGCAGGGCGGTGGTACCCGTGTTGCTGGACATCGACATGACCCGAATCGTCGCCGGGAAGCCCCGGCGATCCTTGACCTTGTAGCCACTACAAGGTGTTGAATCGAGCATATCACGTTCGGGAGCTTTCCCATGGCGCAGCACTGCCACACGCACGACATGCCTTCGGGTGGAGGCGGGGCCGGATTCCGTCGCGCCCTCTGGATCGCGCTCATCGCCAACGGCGCGATGTTCGCACTCGAGGTCGCCGCCGGCATCGGGTCCGGCTCGGTCGCGCTCCTTGCCGATGCGATCGACTTCGGCGGGGACGCGGCCAACTACGCCGTGTCCCTCGCGGTGCTCGCCATGGGGCTGGCCTGGCGCGCCCGCGTCGCCTGGGTGAAGGGCCTGTTCATGGCCGGCTTCGGCGTGTTCATCATCGGCCGCGCCGCCTGGGCCGCCCTCTACGGCGACGCGCCCGAGGCCGTGACGATGGGCGTGGTGGGCATGCTGGCGCTCGCGGTGAACATCGGGGTCGCCTGGCTGCTCTACGCCTGGCGCGAGGGCGACGCCAACATGCGTTCGGTCTGGCTGTGCAGCCGCAACGATGCGCTGGGCAACATCGCCGTCCTGCTCGCCTCGGTCGGCGTGTTCGGCACGGGCAGCCGCTGGCCCGACCTCGCCGTCGCCCTGGTGATGTCCAGCCTCGCGATCAGCTCCGGCCGGTCGGTGCTGCGCCAGGCGAGCGCGGAGCTGCGCTCGGTGGCCGGGCGGGCCTGAGCAACAGCGCGAGCGGTATGGCGGCCAGCGTGAACCACATGATCAGCCGGAAGTCCTGGAGGTAGGCAAGGGTCACCGCCTGGTGGGTCACCTGGGCATCGAACAGGGCAATGCCGGCAGGCGTGGAGAGATCCACGAGTTCGCGCGCCATGGCGTCCGCGAGCGGCGGGTGGAACGGCGTCGCGAAGCTGGCGAGGGCCGCATGGTTCGCCTGCGAGTTGCGCGACAGCATCGCGAAGACGACCGACACACCGATGCTGCTGCCGATGTTGCGCGAGAGGCTGTACATCGCCGTGCCCTCGTTGCGCAGTCGTGGCGGCAGCGTCGAGAAGCTCAACGTCGAGAGCGGCACGAAGATGAACCCGAGGCCGAAGCCCTGCATGAGCCCGGTGCGCACGATGTCCCGGCTTTCGACCTCGGACGTGAAGCCCGCCATCTCCCAGAGCGATATCGCGCTCAGCGACAGCCCCACCACGATCGGTATGCGGGGATCGATCCTTCCCGAGAGCCGGCCGACGATCATCATCGACACCATGGTGCCGATGCCGCGCGGCGCCATCACCAGCCCGACATCGAACACGGGGAAGCCCATCAGGCCCTGCATGAAGGGCGGCAGGAGGGCCGGCGTGGTGAGCAGCAGCACGCCGGTGACGAAGCTGAACATCAGCCCCAGCGCGAAGTTGCGGTCGGCGAAAAGCGCCGGGTCGATGAAGGGCCGCTCGGCGGTGAAGGTGTGCGCGAGGTACAGATAGAACGCCAGCCCCGAGAGCGCGGCGAGAAGGACGATCTCGCGATGCGCGAACCAGTCCAGCGACTCGCCGCGGTCGAGCATCATCTGCAGCGCCCCGATCGCGAGCGCGAGCAGGGCGTATCCGAGCAGGTCGAAGCGCCGGTCGTGCTCGATCGGGGTCTCGCGCACGAAGAGCGACACGCCGAACCAGGCCATCAGCCCGAACGGCAGGTTGATGTAGAAGACCCAGCGCCAGTCGTAGTAGTCGGTGAGCCAGCCACCGAGCGACGGCCCGAGGATCGGTCCGATCATCACCCCTACGCCCCAGAGCGCCATCGCCTGCCCGTGCTTCTCGGTCGGATAGGCGTCGAGCAGGACGGACTGCGACAACGGCACGAGGCTTGCGCCGAATACGCCCTGCAGCAGGCGGAACGCCACGATCTGCTCGAGGTTCTGCGCCGCCCCGCAGAGCATGGAGGCGACCGTGAAGCCGGCCACCGACCAGAGGAACAGGCGCCGACGCCCCATGCGCGCCGCGACGAAGCCGGTGAGCGGCATCACGATCGCCGCGGCCACGATGTAGGACGTCAGTACCCAGGCAATCTGCTCCTGGGTCGCGCCCATCGATCCCTGCATTTCCGGCAGCGCCACATTGGCGATCGTGGTGTCGAGCGCCTGCATGATGGTCGCGAGCATCACCGAGACGGTGATCATCGCCCGGTCCATCCGGCCGTTTGCGGCGGCCCCGGCCCGCGCTGCCGCGATCATCGCTTCACCGCCCGCCGGGCCACGGATAGCCGAACAGCCGACGGCGGTGCCCGGTATCGATCTCGATCCAGGCGGACAGGCCCGAACGCAGTTGCGGCATGTCGGCCGCCTCCTCGATCCGGATCCGCACCGGCACGCGCTGGGCGATCTTGACCCAGTTTCCCGTCGCGTTCTGCGGCGGGATCAGCGCGAACTCGGCGCCCGTCGCGGGGCTGATCGCCTCCACGGCGCCGCGCAGCGGGCGGTCGGGATACGTGTCGATCTCGATCGCCACCGGTTGGCCGACCCGCACATGGGTGAGATCCGTCTCGGTGAGGTTCGCCTCGACCCAATACCGGCCACTCGCCACCAGTGCGATCGCGGGCCTGCCGGGCGCGGCATGCTGGCCCACGAAGGGCACGTTGGCGACGAAGCCCGCGGCCGGCGCACGCAATTCGACCCGGTCCAGGTCGAGGCGCGCCCGGTCGAGCTCGGCGAGCGCCGCGACGTAGTTGGGATGTTCCTCGATCGCGACGTCCGGACCGCCGCCGAGCGACTCCGCGATCCGCACGAGGTCCTGCTCGTCCACCACGATCTGCTGGCGGGCCAGCTCGAGCGCCTGGTGGGCATCGTCGAAGCTCGCGGCCGACACGAAATTGCGCTCGCGCAGGTCGGCGCGACGGCGCTGCTCGCGCCGGGCGAACTCGGCCCGGGTACGCGCCATCTCGAGCGAGGCCTGCTTCTCGCGGTAGCTCGCCTTGAGCACCCTCAGCTCCGTGCGCACCTGCGCGAGCTGCGCCTCGGCCCGTGCGAGCGCGATGCGAAAAGGCGCCGGATCGAGCCGCAACAGCGGCTGGCCCGCCTCGACCGGCTGGTTCTCGGACACCAGCACCTCCGCGATACGTCCGGCCACCTCCGTGCTGATCAGCACCTTGTCGGCCTTGACATAGGCGTTGTCCGTACCGACGTAGCGCCCGCCCTGCCAGTAGTACACGATCCCGGCCAGCACCAGCAGCAGGGGCACCACCACCATCGTGACGAAACGGACGCCCCCGCGACGGCGGGTTGCCGCCAGCGCCACGCCACGGGCATGCGCCCGCGACGGCGGCGCATCGGCCGGCGGGACCGCCTCGGGTGGGCGCTCGCCGTCCTGGCCCACGGAATCGCGTTCGGTCTCGCTCATCGCCGCCGCTCCCTGCCGGCATCGATGCCGTCCGGACCCGCGCCGCGCGAGGAGAGGTTCGCGCGCATCGCCTCGATCACCGAGAGGGCGATGGCGGCATCGGCGGCGGGTACGTCGCGCAGGGCGTCGGCGCGAATGGACGCGGTCACCCGGGCGATCTCGTCGAGATGCGCCCGCGCACGGGGCGTGGTGGCGAGCAGGTGGGCGCGTCCGTCGGTGGGATCGCAGCGACGCTCCACCACGCCGCGATCCGCCAGCTGGTCGATGACGCGGCTGAGCGCGATCGGCTGCATCTCGAGCCGGTCGGCGAGCTCGATCTGGCGGATGCCCGCTTCGGATTCGTTGGCGAGATAGACGAGGACGCGAGCCTGGTTGTAGGTGAACTCGCTGCCCCGCAGGCGGTGGCGAAACGCCCGGCGCATCAGGCGGGTCACGTCGGCAAGCGCGAAGCCGAGGCTCGCCCTCCCCATGTCTGTCTCCTCCGATTTAGTAAACAAAGTCTACTATATCGGCGGACGCCGCCGGGGAACGGCGGGCATGGAAACGGCCCGTCCGCCGGCTCAAGGAACCGGCGGACGGGCCGGGGGAATCACTGCTCCACGAGCAGGCTGCGCAGCATCCAGGCGGTCTTCTCGTGCACGTCCAGGCGCCGGGTCAGCAGGTCCGCGGTCGGCTGGTCGCCGGCCTTCTCGGCGATCTCGAACACGGAGCGCGCCGTGCGCGCGGTGGTCTCCTGGGCATCGACCAGGAGGCGCACCATTTCGAGCGCCTTGGGCGTGTCCTTGCATTCCTTCACCGACGCGAGCGACTGGAAGGCGCTGTACGAACCCGGCGCATGGAAGCCGAGGGCGCGGATCCGCTCGGCGATCTCGTCGAGCGCGTTCCACTGTTCCGTGTACTGCTCCATGAACATCTCGTGCAGGGAATTGAACATCGGTCCCGTCACGTTCCAGTGGAAGTTGTGCGTCATCAGGTAGAGGCTGAAGCTGTCGGCGAGCAGCCGCGACAGCCCGTCGGCGATCTTGCCCCTGTCGGCCTCGCTGATCCCGATGTTGACCGGCGGGGCGCCGGTTTCGGACCTGGTCACTCGCTTCGTGCTCATTGCATTCTCCTTGGGTCACTGCAGTGGTGGTCGGCAGCCGCGCGGCCCATCAGCCAAAGGCGGTATCCAGCACCATCATCACGGCGAAGCCGCCCATGAGGCCGATGGTTGCCGGCGTCTGGTGCCCGTTGCGATGCGTCTCGGGAATCACCTCGTGCGACACGACGAAGATCATCGCGCCGGCCGCCAGCCCGAGACCGATCGGGTAGGCAATCGCCATGCCTGTCGAGAGCCCGAGCCCGATGAGCGCCCCGATGGGCTCCATCAGCCCGGATGCGGCCGCCACGACGACGGCGCGCCACGGACCGATGCGGGCCGCCCGCAACGCCATCGCGATCGCGAGCCCTTCGGGTGCGTCCTGGATCGCGATCGCCGTCGTGAGCGGCAGCCCGACGGAAAGGTCGCCCTGCGAGAACGACACCCCGATGGCCATGCCTTCGGGCAGGTTGTGCAGGGTGATCGCGATCACGAAGAGCCATACGCCGGGAATGCGCGACGCGCTCGGCCCATGGGCACCGACATGCGCATGCTCGTGCGGGGTGAACCGGTCGAGCCCGAGCATCAGCGCCACGCCGAGCCCGAGGCCGACGGCGACGACCAGTCCCGCGAGAACGCCGGGGCCGAACTGTTCCCGCGCCGCCTCGATACCCGGCAGGATGAGCGAGAACGCGCTGGCGGCGAGCATCATGCCCGCGGCGAAGCCGAGCAGGCTGTCCTCGGTGCGAGCGCTCATCCCGCGCACGACCAGGGACGCGGCGGCGCCGAGCGCCGTGGCCGCGAAGCCGGCGAAGCCGCCCAGCAACGCGTTGCGGGCGACCTCGGCCGGCACGCCGGCGCCCACGCTGCGCCCGGCGATGATGAGGGCGAGGACGGTGAGCATCGCGATGCCGAGGCCGGCCGCCGCGTACGGGTGGGTGCGCAGGTAGGTCCCCAGGCCGGCCTGGTCGACGGTGGGCTCGTTCAGCTGCATCGATCGGGGTACTCCGAACTCCTCTCGCTGCGCCGGCCTCGCGACCGGCCACCCGATTATCGACGGTTCCGATCTTCCCGGCCAATCGGATCGGTTTCCCGCAAGGATTGAACCGTCCTATCGCGGGCGTCGCTCGTCACTCGCGTCGGCAGAGGTAGGCGCGCGCCGACGCAGCGCGCACCCCTTGCGCGGCGAGCGAACGATTACCTCGCGCGTAATCGACGCGACGAGGCGACGGACCGAGACTGCGCGCATCCACATCCGGAACCTCGCCATGACAGCTGCGTTTCACCGGGCCGCGGTCGATCGCGACGCAGGACGCCTCGACGCCAGCCATCTCGCCCTCCTCGCCGGCACCTTCGCCGTGACGTTCGACTTCTTCGTCGTCAACCTCGCCCTGCCCGCGATCGCGGCCGAGCTGGCCACCGGCGCGGCGCTGACCCAGTGGGTCGTGACGAGCTTCGGCCTGGTGTACGGGGCCGGCCTGCTGGTCGGCAGCCGGGTCGGGGAGCGCTTCGGCGCCACCCGGGTATTCCGGGCCGGTTTCGTCCTGTTCCTCGCCGGGTCGATCGCGTGCGCCCTCGCCGGTTCGGCCGGCGTCCTCGTCGCCGCCCGCTGCGTCCAGGGGGCGGGCGCCGCCCTGCTCTCACCGCAGGTGATGAGCCTCCTGGGGCGCCTGGTGCCCGATGCGCTCCGCTTGCGCGGCTTCGCCGGCTACGGTGTCGCGCTCGGGCTCGGCTCCGGCCTCGGCCAGGTCGTCGGGGGCCTGCTCGTCGACCCGGAAGCACTCGGCCTCGGCTGGCGCGCCTGCTTCCTCGTGAACCTGCCGGTCGGGCTCCTGGCGCTTGCCGCCAGCCGGACTTCCACTGCCCACGGGGTCGCCGGCGCGGCGCCCCGCATCGACCGCGGCGGCGCCCTCATCCTCGTGGCCGGGCTCGTCGCCCTGCTCGCCCCGGTCATCGAGGGGCGCCGGCTGGGGTGGCCCGCATGGCTCGCCCTGTCGGCCCTGGCCGGGATCGCGCTGCTGGCCGGCTTCGCGGCCAGGCAGCTGCGACGCGCGCGGGCGGGCCGACCCCTCCTCGTCGATCCGCGGGCGCTGCGCAACCGCGACCTGCGGCGGGCGATCGCGACCGTCCTGCTCTTCTATTGCGGCAATGCCTCCTTCTTCTATGTCGTGTCGATGTACCTGCAGCAGGGGCGCGGCCTGGCGCCACTCGCCGCCGCGCTGGTCTTCACGGTGATGGTCGCCGGCTTCCTCGCGACGAGCTTCCCCAGCCGGCGCATCGGCGCCCGCCTCGGCGACGCGACCTTGCCCACGGGATCGGTCCTGGGCGCGGCCGGCCACGCCAGCCTCGCCCTCCTCGTGCCGGCCGATGTCGGCCTCGGGGCCCTCGTGCCTTCGCTGCTGCTCACCGGCGCGGGCATCGGCATCGCAATGGGCCCGCTCATCGCCCGTTCGATCGCCGCCGCCGAACCGGGCTTCACCGCGCTGGCGGCCGGTCTCGTCGGCAGCGCCCAGTGGATCGGCAATGCCGCCGGCGTGGCGGTCGTCGGCACGCTCTACCTCGGTATCGCGGCAAGCGGCGAGCCGGGCGCGAGCGCGCGCGCCGCCGCGAGCTGTCACTGGGTCTTCGCAGCGCTGTCGGTTATCGTCGCATTCGCGAGCACCCGCTGGCGCGAATGGAGCAGGCAGGCATGAAGACCTTTCACGAAGGGCCCGGCGGCACCCCGCACGCGACGCCGACGCGGGCGAGCAGCGGCGATGTCGGCGCGTCGATCCGCGAGTGGCGCACCCTGCGCCGCATGAGCCAGATGGAGCTTGCGCTGGAGGCGGGGATCTCGCCCCGCCACCTCAGCTTCGTGGAGACGGGCCGCTCCCGGCCCAGCCCGGAGGTGCTGCTCGCGCTCGCGCAATGCCTCTCGCTGCCCCTGCGCGACCGCAATGCCTGGCTGCTGGCCGCCGGCTATGCGCCGCGCTTCGGCGAACAGGCGCTCGGCGCGGCCGAGATGGCCCAGATCCGGGCGACGCTGACCCGCCTGCTCGATGCCCACGACCCCTACCCCGGGGTCGTGCTCGACCGCCACTGGAACGTCGTGCTCGCCAACCGTGCCGCCGCGGGCCTCACCGCGCTGCTGCCGGAGTTCCTGCGCACGCCCACGCTGAACCTGTTTCGCGCGAGCCTTCATCCCGACGGATTCGCGGCGCACACGCGGAACTTCGCGCAATGGGGCAGCTACATGCTGGGCGCCCTCGAACGCCTCGCCGCGGCGAATCGCGACGCGACGAGCTTCGAGCTCCTCGACGAGGTCCGCGCCTATCCGGGCGTGGACACGCTCTCCGGGATGGCCGCCGCGGACACGCCGGGCGCCGACCTCCTCGTGCCCTGCGTGCTCGAGGTGGGCGGCGTCCGGCTCTCGATGTTCACCACCCTGACGACGTTCGGCACGCCGCGCGACATCACGCTGGAAGAGCTGTGCATCGAGCTGTTCTATCCGGCAGATGCGGCCACCGAGGCGGCGTTGCGCGCCCACGGACGGCGCGATGCCTAGTCGGGGTGCGGGCGTGGATCGAGCCGCACCGCCGCCGGCGAACTCTCGTTGACGGGCACGAAACGTCCGCGATCGGCCTCCGGCACCGGCGGGTCGACCCGGATCCGCCAGGCGCAGAACGCGGCCAGCGCGGCGCACAGCGAGGCCATCGCGATCGGGAAGGCGGACGGCCCGAAGCTGCGCATGAGGACGCCGATCACCATCGGCGCCACGATCGCGCCGATGCCGTGGACGAGCAGCAGGCCCTTGGTCGCCTCGAGCGAGTCGCCGGCGGCGAAGCGCTCCTGGGTCTGGGCGACCGAGAGCCCGTAGATCGCGAAGCCCACCGCCCCGAAGACGAACGTGGCGAACGGGAGGCCCTGCGGTATCCGCTCACCGACCATCCACATGCCGACCAGTGCGGCGCCGGCGATGATCGCCACCGAGGTGAGCACGATCCGCCGGTCGGTGCGGCTCGAGAGCCATCCGATCGGTGTCTGGAAGGCCGCGCCCCCGAGCACCGCCGCCGCGATCGCCACCGCCACCTCGTTGGCGCCGGCGCCGACGCCGACGGCGTACACGGCGGCGAGCGACCAGAAGCCGCCGGAGACCATGCCCGAGATCAGTCCGCCGGCGAAGCCGGTGGGCGAGGTCCGGTAGATCACCCAGACGCGCACGCTCGCGGACTCGACCCGGGCCGGCTCCATGACCGGCGTCAGCGCGATCGGCACCAGGCCGATGCAGAAGAGCCCCGCCGCGATCGCGAAGGGCTCGACCCCTTCGATCGGGTAGAGATCCACCAGCGCCTGGCCGGCCGCAAGGCCGAGCATGTTCATCGTCATGTAGGCGGCAAGCACCCGGCCGCGCGCGGCGCCCGCATGGGCGCCCAGCCAGCTCTCGATCGTCATGTAGATGCCGACCAGGCCGATGCCGTTGACGATGCGCAGCGCGAACCAGGGAATGGGCTGGACGTACAGCGAGTAGGCGATGGCCGCGGCCGCCGTCATCGAGGCGAAGGCGGCGAAGGCGCGCACGAAGCCCACGCGCCGGATGATCGGCGGGCAGATCCAGTAGCCGCCGACGAAGCCGACGAAGTAGCCCGCCATGATGATGCCCGTGCGAGCCTCGTCGAACTGCTCGAACGCCGCCCGCAACCCGAGCGCGGTCCCGAGCAGTCCCGAGCCTGCGAGCAGGATGGACATGCCGACGAGCAGGGTGGAAACCGAACGGATCATCTTCGACCTGGGAAGCGGAAGCGGGCCTGTGGAAACGGAACGAGGGCGCAACGCCGCGCCCCCGCCCGACATTACATCATGCCCGCCGCCGGCTGGCCCTGTCCGCGGATCCGGCTGCCGGCCGCCCCGGCCACCACCTCGATGCCGACGGCGACCTGGCGACGCAGCTCCTCGACGTGGGAGATGATGCCGATCGACCGGCCCTGCGCGCGAAGGTCGAGAAGGGCGCGCATCGCGAGGTCGAGCGCCTCGGGATCGAGGCTGCCGAAACCCTCGTCGACGAACAGGGTTTCCAGCCGGACCCCGCCGGCATGGGCGGCCACGACATCGGACAGGCCCAGCGCCAGGGCGAGCGCGGCGAGGAAGCCTTCCCCGCCGGAGAGCGTCGTCACGGGACGGGGCCGGCCGGTGTCGTCGTCGTACACCTCGATGTCGAGGCCCTGCGCCTTGCGCCGGTCGATCACTTCCTCGCGACGGCGCAGCCAGTAACGCCCGCGGCTCATGGCGCGAAGCCGCACGCTCGCCTGCACCAGCACGTCGTCGAGCAGGGTCGCGAGCACGTAGCGCTGGAAGGTCAGGTTGCTGGGGTTCTTCCCGCCCGCCAGCTCCGCCAGCCGGCCAACGAGGGCGTATTCGCGCTCGAGCCGGGCGACGACCGCGGCGTTCTCCTCCAGGCGCGCCGCGAGCTGCCTGTCGTTCTCGAGCCGGAGTTCCACGCGCGCCCTCGCCCCCGCGAGCGATTGCAGCTCCGCCCGCACCTGGGCGAGCGCCTGTTCGGCCGCGGCGACATCGGGCGGCTCGCGCCCGGCGATCGCGTCCGCCGCGCGCGCCAGGCGCTCGCGGGCGCCGGCCAGCGCCTGCTCGTGCCGGGCGACTTCGCGATCGAGCCCGGCGAGCTCGCTGGCCGGGAGCATCGCCTCGGCGAACGATCGCTCGTCGGCGAACCCGGCCGCGGCGCGTTCGCGCGTGAAATCGACCGCGGCCGCATCGCATTCCCGCCGGGCGGCCTCGGCGGCCCGGCGCGCCGCGAAAGCCGCCGCCTCCGCCGCCGCCAGCTCCCGTGACGCCAGCCTGGCCGCTTCATCCGCCCGCGCCAGGGCGGACTCGTGCGCAGCGATCGCCTTGTCGAGTTCCGCGATGCGCGCGAGGAGCGCCCGCGGATCCCACCATGGGTCGGGAATCCTGCCCTCGCGCTCGACGCGCAAGGCCTGGCTGGCCGCCATGGCCTCCCGGGCGTCCTGCTCGCCCGCCCTTAGCGCCTCGAGCCGCGCGCGGCCCTCGACAAGACCGGCCTCGAGCCGGACGAGCCGCGCTCGCTGGGCCACCAGCTGGTCGGTCGCGCGCCGGGCGGCGGCGACCCCGGCCTCGAGCCGGGCGACCCGCTCGGCATGGGGTTCGGTTCCCGCTTCGCCACCGGTCGCCTCGAGGCCGGCCTGGCGCTCGCGCTCCTCGACCCGGCTGCGGGCCACCGCCGACTCGGACTCGGCCCGCGCGAGCCGCGTCGCCGCTTCGGCGTCGCGATCCTGGGCATCCCGGAGCGCGCGCGCCGCGCGCTCGAGCCGGTCGTCGTCGCCGCCCGACCCCACCGCGTGCGACGCCGGGCTCGGGTGCGACGGGCTGCCGCAGACCGGGCAGGGATCGCCTTCGACGAGCGTACCGGCAAGCGCAGCGGCGCGCGCGGCGCGCCAGGCGGCGAACGCCGCCTCGTGGTCGGCCCTCGAAGTGGCGAGATCGGCCGCCGCCCGCTCGCGCGCCGCGCGCGCCTGCTCGAGGCGCTCGCGCGCGGCGGCGGCCTCGGCACGGGCGGCGGCCAGCGCCGCTGCCGCCTGCGCCATCCCGCGGGCACGCTCGAGCTCTGCCCGGCGGGCCTCGGCCGTGGCGGCTTCCGTGGCCAGGGCCTCGATCCGCGACGCGAGCTCGCGCGCCGCGGCCTCTTCCTCGGCGAGGCGACGCGCCTGCGCCTCGCGCGCGGCGCTCGCCTCGCCGAGGCGCGACCGTGCCTCGGCCTCGCGTCGACGCAGTTCGGCGAGCGCGTCCTGCTCCTGCGCGATCACGGCGAGCCGGCGCCGCTCCTCGCGCCGGGCTTCGGCCTCCGGCGCCTCGGACAGCAGCCGCTGCCAGGCGGCATGGCGTTCCTCGTGGGCCCTGCGCGCGGCGGCGAGGCCCGCCTCGCACCGCTGCGCATCGGCGGTCGTGGCCGCGACCCGAGACCGGCCGTCGACCAGCCTCTGGTAGCTGGCTCCCGCGGAGGCGGCCCGGCGGCCGGCCTCGAGCCGCTCGCGGAGGGCCTGCGCCCGGCCGGCGTCGGCCAGCAGCGTATCGAGCGCGATCGTCGCCGCCCGGTGCTCCTCGAAGCGCGCGGCCAGGGCCCGGGCGGCGTCCAGCGCGGCGAGCGCCCGTGCCTCGCGACCCGAGAGACGCTCGTGCTCGGCCGCGAGGCGCGCGAGCTCCGCCCCGGCTTCCTGGATCGCGGTGGCCAACTGGGCCAGGTCCTCCAAACCGCGCTGGGCCAGCAGGGTGGTCGTCACGCCGCGGGCCTGCGCATGCTGTTCGCGCAGCGAGCCCGCCTGCCGGGCGAGGTCCTCCTGCAGGCGCCGGTGGGGGCCGGTGGCGAACAAGGTCTCGAGGATCTGTTCCCGCCGCGCGGAGTCGGCGTTCAGGGCCTCGCGAAAGCGCCCCTGCGGCAGCAGCACCACCTGGCGGAACTGGTCCAGGTCGAGGCCGAGGAGCCGGCGGACCTCGCGATCCACGTCGGCGGGCCGGGCGGCCAGCGCCTGCCACCGGCCGTCGCGCCAACGCGAGAGCTCCGCGCGCGCGGGCTCCGTGACGAAACCGTCCCTGGCGCGTCGGCTCGGGCGGGACTGTTCCGGCGAGCGGCTCGCGCGGTACCGCTCGGCACCGAGCGCGAACTCGAACACGACCTCGGTCGGCCGGTCGTCCGGCGCATGGTGGCTGCGCATCTGCGCGGCTCGCCGCTCGCCCCCGGCGGTATCGCCGTAGAGCGCGACACAGATGGCGTCGAGGATGCTCGACTTGCCCGCGCCCGTGGGCCCGTGGATGAGGAAGAGCGGATCGTCCCCCAGCGCCGCGAAATCGAGGTGCTCGCGGCCGGCAAAGGGGCCGAAGGCCTGCATCGTGAGCGCGAGCGGCTTCACGACCCCGCCTCCCGTTCGCCGCGCGCGATCGCCTCGATGCGTTCGGCGACGTATCTGCGCGAGGGCGCGTCGAGCGGTTCGCCCGCGACGTCGGCCACGAAGCTGCCGAACAGGTCGATCAGCTCGACGCGCGCATGCCGGGGCGCGGCGCGCGCGCCGCCCCCGGCCGCGAGCGCCGGGCGCTCGATCGCGAGCGCATTCGGGTACACGGCCCGCAGGCGCGGCATGGCGTCGAGCAGCGCGCCCTGGTCGGTGAGGCGGACGAGCAGGTAGTCGTCCTTGCCGGGGTCGTCGGGCGCGCGCGCGAGGACTTCGGCCAGGCGTCCCTCGACGATGCGCAGGTCGCGCGGCGGCGCCAGGGGCAAGGTTTCCACCCGGACTCGGCCGGCGCCATCGAGTTCGACGAGCGCCACGCCCTTGGCATGCGATGCCTCCGAGAAGGAGTACTTCATCAGCGAACCGGCGTAGCGGATGGCATCGCGCGCGACGCGCTGCGGCCGATGGAGATGCCCGAGGGCGACGTAATGGGCATCGTCGAAAACCGTGGCCGGCACGCTGGCGGCCGCGCCCACCACCAGCGGGCGCTCGGACTCGCTGTCGAGGCCCCCGGCGACGAACGCATGGGCCATCACGACGAGGCGTCGCGACGGGTCGCGGGCGCGGCGCACCGCGGCCATCTGGGCCGCGAGCACCGCCGCATGGTCCGGCACCTGGGCGTCGGCCCCGAGGACATTGCGCATCATCGGTGGCTCGGCATAGGGCAGCGCGAAGATCTCCACCTCGCCATGGGCATCGGCCAGTACGGAGGCGCCCGGGGCGACGACCGGCACGGCCTCGACCCGCAGGCCGGCACCCGCCATCAGGCGCGCGCCGAACGAGAGCCGGTCGGGGCCGTCGTGGTTGCCGGCGATCAGGAATACCGGCGTGCGCAAGCCGACGACGATGCGGGTCAGCGTGTCGTCGAGCAGCCGCACGGCATCGGCCGGCGGCACGGAACGGTCGTAGATGTCGCCGGCGACCAGCACGGCATCGGGGCGCTCGTCCCCCACCATCCGGACGAGCGCGTCGAGCACGGCGGCCTGGTCCTCGAGCAGCGAGCGGCCGTGGAACACCCGGCCCAGGTGCCAGTCGGCGGTATGAAGCAGGCGCAAGGCGGCAACCTCGAATGGCAAGCCGATCGGAAACAGCGGAGTCTGCCATGCCGCGGGCTCAGGCCCTGAGCCTCGCGAGCCGGGCCGCTCAGAGGAAGCGGTCGAGCAGGCGCCGGCTGGTCGCGTCCAGGCGCTCGATGTCGTCGATCCGGAAATGGATGCCGTGGCGATCGGCGACGAGGAGCGCGCGCGTCCCGAGACGGCGGATGTCCTCCTCGGCCCGCAGGGTCAGGGTGGTATCGCCCCGATCGGTCACCACCCGCCACTCGCTCGGCGTCACGAAGGTCGAGACGGACAGGATGCGCTCGATCCGGGGCACGATGTCGCGCTCGGCCAGCGCCGTTTCGAGCACCTTGCGAGAGGCCGGGTCGAGCGCCTCGATCCGGTCGATCCACTGGATCTCCCTGCCCTCGCGGCCGACCAGCGAAATCCCTTCCCCCGGGGCGGAGAGCGGGAAGGCGCGCACCGGCGTCACGTCCTGCACCACCGTACCGTCGGCGCGGCGCAGCTCGAGCCGGCCATACGCATCGAACCCGAGCGCGATCGCCCCGGGCCGCCGGTCCCCGTGCCCGTCCCCGCTCATGACGCCGCCCGGCCGAGATGCGCCGCCTCGGCCGGCCCGCCGTCCGGGCCCTGGCCGGATCCCGTCCCGAACTGGGCGGCCGCGAGCCTCGCCTGCGCCTCGTGCAGGCGGTAGTAGGCGCCGCGCGCGGCGAGAAGCGCCTCGTGCCGCCCCTGCTCCACGATCCGGCCCCGGTCGAGGACCACGAGGCGGTCTGCCTGGCGCAGGGTGGAAAGCCGGTGGGCAATCGCGATCGTCGTGCGGCCCTTGACCAGGTTGTCCAGCGCCCGCTGGATCTCCTGCTCGGTCTCGGTATCGACCGAGGCGGTGGCCTCGTCGAGGATGAGGATGCGCGGATCGATCAGCAGCGCGCGGGCGATCGCGATCCGCTGTCGCTCGCCGCCGGAAAGCGACTGTCCCCGCTCGCCCACCAGCGAGTCGTAGCCGTGCGGCAGGCGCAGGATGAAGTCGTGCGCATGCGCCGCCCGCGCGGCGGCCACGATGTCCTCGCGGGTCGCGTCGGGGCGGCCGTACGCGATGTTTTCAGCCACCGTACCGAAGAACAGGAACGATTCCTGCAGGACGAGGCCGATATGCCGCCGATAGTCAGCGACGCCCAGCGAGCGGATGTCCGTGCCGTCGAGAAGGATCGCCCCGGCCGCCGGATCCTGGAAGCGCAGTATGAGGTTTACCAGCGTGCTCTTGCCCGAGCCGCTGTGTCCCACGAGCCCGATCATCTCCCCGGGTTCGACCACGAGGTCGATGTCCTGGAGGACGGTCCTGTTCCCGTAGCGAAAGCTCACGCCGCGCAGTTCGATCCTGCCCTCCACCCGTCCCAGCGGTTTCGGGTCCGCCGGCTCCGGCACGCTCGATACGTGATCCAGGATGTCGAAGATGCGCTTGGCGCCGGCAGCAGCCTTCTGCGTGACCGACACGATCCGGCTCATCGTGTCGAGCCGGGTGTAGAAGCGGCCGATATAGGCGAGGAACGCGGTGAGCACCCCGACGCTGATGCGCTCGTGGGCGATCTGCCAGATGCCGAACGCCCACACCACCAGCAGCCCGATCTCCGTGAGGAGCGATACCGTCGGGGTGAACATCGACCACGTCCGGTTCAGCCGGTCGTTCACGCGCAGGTTGTGCTGGTTGGCCGCGGCGAAGCGCTGCGACTCGTGTCGCTCCTGGGCAAAGGCCTTCACCACCCGGATGCCGGGAATGGTGTCCGCCAGCACGCTCGTCACCTGCGCCCAGACGCGATCGATCTTCTCGAAGCCGGTGCGCAGGCGCTCGCGGACCAGGTGGATGAGCCAGGCGATGAAGGGCAGCGGCAGCAGCGTGGCGAGCGCAAGCGAGGGATCGATCGAAACCAGGATCACCGCGGTCATCGCGATCATCAGGACGTCGGTGGCGAAGTCCAGCAGGTGCAGGGAAAGGAATACGTTGATGCGGTCTGTCTCGGAGCCGATCCGCGCGATGAGGTCGCCGGTCCGCTTGCTGCCGAAGAAGTCCACCGACAGCGAGAGCAGGTGGTCGTAGGCGGCGGTCCGCAGGTCCGCGCCGATGCGCTCGCTGACGAGGGCAAGGATATAGGTCCGCGCCCAGCCCAGGCCCCAGGCGAGCAGGGCCGCCGCGAGGAGGCCGCCCAGGTACATGCCGACGAGCCCGGTGTCGATCGGCTGCCCGTTCTGGAACGGGATCAGCACGTCGTCCATCAGCGGCATCGTGAGGTACGGCGGCACCAGGGTGGCCGCCGTCGAGGCGAGCGTCAGCACGAAGCCCAGGGCGAGCCAGCGGCGGTAGGGTCGCGCGAAGCGCCAGAGGCGGAACAGCGTCCAGGTGGCGGGAGCCGTGTCCGCGGGCTCCGCCGCCTCGCAGGCGCGACAGGAAGCGCCGGCATAGGGAAGCTCGGCCCCGCAGGCCGGGCAGCGAGCCTCCGGCTCGAACTCCCGCTCCGCCCCGGAGAGTCGCTGGCGGGCCAGGTCGGCGAACTCGGCCGCCTGGTCCTGGCGGCGCATCAGGTAGCGCCAGCGACCGATCCGGGCAGCCGGCCCATGCAGCTCGAGGGTCCCGACGCCGGCATGGTCCGACACCCGCAGGCGCATTCCCGGCTCCAGCTCGACGGCGGTCCAGCCGCCGGACCCGTGGCGGGCCAGCAGCCGGCCGTCGGTCAGGAGGAGTTCGCCCGGGACGAAGCGCCCCGCCGGATCGAAGTCGAGCTCGAGGCGCCCGAGGACCCGCTCGCCGGGCGCGAGCGGGGGCTCGGTCGGGAATCTGGCGGCCTGGGTCACTATCTCCGTCGGCGGGCGGCGCGTTCGAGGGGAGGCGGGAAAAGCTGGAACGACGCCTCATGCAACATGCCTGCCGCTGCTGTAAGCTTCGCTCGAATCGCGAGATTACCCCAGCCAAAGCCAGAAGCCGAAGCGACCCACCCGGGCCGCGCCCGAGCCGAGGGCGACCTTCCCTGTGACCGGACTGAACCGAACCGCGCCGACGGCTGCGGCGTTCGTTCGTGTCCGGACGAGGTTCTTGCATGAACAAGACGATCGAGATCGTGAGCCTTCGCCACGTGCGCGGCCCGAACCTCTGGACCTACTGGCCCGTGCTCGAGGCCATCGTCGACATTCACGACCTCGAGGATTTCCCGTCCAACCTGATCGAGGGCCTGCCCGAGCGCCTGGTCGCCTGGGTGCCCACGCTCATCGAGCACCGGTGCAGCATCGGCGAGCGGGGCGGGTTCGTGCAGCGCCTGCACGAAGGCACCTGGCCGGGACACATCATGGAGCACCTGGGCCTCGAGCTGCTCGGCCTGGCCGGCGTCCCGGCCGGTTTCGGGCGCGCCCGCGAGACCTCGAAGCGCGGCGTCTACAAGGTCGTGATCGGATCGGCGCCCCCGGCGGTGGCAGAAGCGGCGCTGCTGGAGGCACGCGACCTGCTCATGGCGGCCATCGAGGACCGGCCCTTCGACGTGGCCGCCGCGGTCGAGCGCGTGCGGGCGCTGGCCGACCGGCACTGCCTCGGCCCGAGCACCGCCTGTATCGTGGATGCCGCCGTCGCCCGCGGCATCCCCGCGATGCGCCTGAACGAAGGCAACCTCGTGCAGCTCGGGCAGGGCGCCAGCCAGCGCCGCATCTGGACGGCCGAAACCGACCGCACGAGCGCCATCGCCGAGACCATTTCCCGGGACAAGGACCTCAGCAAGCGACTGCTCGCCGCCTGCGGCGTGCCCGTGCCCGAGGGCGAGCTGGTGGACGACGTCGCCAGGGCGTGGGAGGCCGCCCGGTCGGTCGGCCTGCCCGTGGTGGTCAAGCCGGTGGACGGCAACCATGGACGGGGCGTCTTCACCTGCCTCGACCGGCGCGAGGAGATCGAGGCGGCATGGCGCATCGCGGCCGAGGAAGGCAGCGGGGTGATCATCGAACGCTTCGTGCCGGGCAACGAGCACCGCCTGCTCGTGGTGGGCGGCCGCGTCGTCGCCGCCGCGCGCGGCGAGCCGGCCAGCGTGGTCGGCGATGGTCGCAGCACGGTGCTCGAGCTCATCGCGGCCCAGCTGAACTCCGACCCACGCCGCGGGACATCCGAGAACCATCCGCTCAATCCGGTGGGCATCGATTCGCCGGCCCGGGCCGAGCTGGCGCGCCAGGGCCTCACCCCCGAGTCGGTGCCCGAGGCGGGGCGCGAGGTCCTGATCCAGCGCAACGGCAACGTCGCCTTCGACGTGACCGACCAGGTCCATCCCGAGGTCGCCCGGGTGGCGGGGCTCGCCGCCCGCGTCATCGGCCTGGACATCGCCGGGATCGACCTCGTCGCGACCGACATCGGGCGGCCGCTCGCCGAGCAGGGCGGCGCCATCGTGGAAGTGAACGCGGGCCCGGGCCTGCTGATGCACCTGCGGCCCGCCGAAGGCAAGCCCCGCCCGGTCGGGGAGGCGATCGTCGAGCACCTGTTCGGACGCGGCTCGGACGGGCGCATCCCGGTCGTCGGCATCACCGGAACGTGCGAGACCTCGCGCGTGGCGCGCCTCGTCGCCTGGCTGATGCAGCTGCAGGGCCGCAGGGTCGGGCTCGCCTGCGAGGACGGCCTGTTCATCGGCGACCGTCACCTGGCGCACCCTGCCCCCGCGAGCTACGACGCCGGCCACCTGCTCCTCGTGAACCCGACCGTCGAGGCGGCGGTCTTCACTCACCGGGCCGCCGACATCCTCGCGGACGGCCTTCCCTACGACCGTTGCCAGGTCGGCCTCGTCACCGACGTGACGGTCGAACCCGCGCTCGCGCGCTTCGACGTGACGACGCCCGCGCAGGCATGGCGCGTCGTGCGCACCCAGGTCGACGTCGTGCTCGCCAGTGGCGCGGCCGTCCTCAATGCGGACGACCCGGCGGTGCTGGAGATGGCCGAACTGTGCGACGGCGAGGTGATCCTCTACGGCAGCGATCCCGGGACGGGGCCGATCGCCGGGCATTGCCGCGATGGCGGGCAAGCCGTCCATTTCCGCGACGGCAGGCTCGTCCTTGCCGGTGGCGACCATGTGGTCACCCTGCTCGAGCCGTCCACGCTCGCGCGCTGCGCCCGCCGGGGCGTCGATGCCGCGAGCGCGATGGCGGTCGCCGCCTGCGCGGTCGCCCTGGGCATCCCGCCGGAAGTGATGCGAACCGGATTCGACACGTTCGATGCGGACCGCGAGACGGATTCGCCGGACGACCGCGGCGCCAGGCCGTACCTGTCGGTGGCCACTTCGGCGCGCTGACCCCCAGGGAACCGACGACGATGGAAATCGAGCGTATCCGCGCGCTGCGCGGCCCGAACCGGTGGTCCTCGCGGACCGCCATCGAAGCGACCGTCCGCTGCGCGCCGGCGGAAACCTCCCTGCGCCGGATGCCCGGCATCGAGTCGCGCATCAGCGAGCGCTTTCCCGCCATCGGCCCCCTGCCCGCCTATCCGGAGCAGCCCGACCTCGGCCTGCCGCAGCTGCTGGGAATCGCGGCCCTCGGCCTGCAGGCGGAAGCCGGCTGCCCGGTTTCCTTCTCCCGGACGGCGCCTACCCGGGACCCCGGCATCTTCCATGTGGTGGTCGAGTACACCGAGGAGGCCGTGGGACGGGAGGCGATGGAATTCGCCGCGACGCTCTGTGCCGCCGCTCGCGACGACCTGCCGTTCGACGTCGCGGGCGCGCTCGCCCGCCTGCGGGAGCTCGACGAGGACCTGCGCCTCGGCCCGAGCACCGGCGCCATCGTCGCCGCGGCCGTGGCCCGGGGCATCCCGTACCGACGCCTGACCGACGGCAGCCTGGTGCAGTTCGGCTGGGGCAGCCGCCAGCGCCGGATCCAGGCCGCCGAGACCGACCGGAGCGGCGCGATCGCGGAAGCGATCGCCCAGGACAAGGAACTCACCCGGATGCTGCTGTCGGCCGCGGGCGTGCCCGTCCCGGTCGGCCGCTGCTGCGCCGACACGGAGGAGGCGTGGGCGCTCGCCACGCAGATCGGCCTGCCGGTCGTGGTGAAGCCGCGCGACGGGAACCAGGGCAAGGGCGTGACGGTGGGCGTGGAGACGCGCGAGGAGCTCGCCGCCGCCTTCGCCGCCGCCCGGCGCTACGACGACGATGTCATTGTCGAGCGCTACGTGCCGGGCCACGACTTTCGCCTCCTCGTCGTCGGCGACAGGCTCGTCGCCGCGGCGCGCCGGGACCCGCCCAGCGTGGTCGGCGACGGGCGCCACACGATTACCGAGCTCGTCGCCCTGGTCAACGCGGATCCGCGTCGGGGCGACGGACATGCGACCGCGCTCACCCGCATCCGGCTCGACGAGATCGCCATCGCACGCATCCGCCTGCAGGGCTTCACGCCGGATTCGGTCCTGCCGACCGGGGTGCGCGTCGTGCTGCGCGACAACGCCAACCTCAGCACCGGCGGCACCGCCACCGATGTCACCGACGAAGTCCACCCCGAGGTCGCGGCCCGCGCGGTCGATGCGGCGCAGGCGGTCGGCCTCGACATCTGCGGGATCGACGTCGTGGCCGAGACCCTGCGGCGCCCCTTCTCCGAGACCGGGGGCTGCATCGTCGAGGTCAATGCGGCGCCGGGCCTGCGCATGCACCTCTCCCCCTCGTACGGAAAGCCGCGGGCGGTCGGCGAGGCCATCATCGACGCCATGTTCGCGCCCGGCGACAATGCCCGCATCCCGCTCGTCGCGGTGACCGGCACCAACGGCAAGACCACGACCGTGCGCCTCGTTGCCGCGATCCTCGCCGCGAGCGGCCGGCGCGTCGGGCTGACCAGCACCGACGGTGTGCGCGTCGACGGCCACACGGTCGACACCGGCGACTGCAGCGGGCCGCGCAGCGCGCGCAGCGTGCTGATGCATCCCGATGCCGATGCGGCGGTACTCGAGGTGGCGCGCGGCGGCCTGCTGCGGGAAGGGCTGGCCTTCGACCGATGCGATGTCGCGATCGTCACCAACATCGGCCGCGGCGACCACCTGGGCCTCAACCACATCGACAGCGCCGAGGATCTGGCCGCGGTCAAGCGCGTCATCGTCGACCATGTCGCGACCACCGGGTCCGCCGTGCTCAATGCCGCCGATCCCCTGGTCGCCGCCATGGCCCGCACCTGTCCCGGCGACGTGATCCTCTTCGCCCGCGACCCGGACCATCCGGTCCTGGCCACGCACCGCGCGCGGGGCCGGCGGACGCTGCACGTCGAGGGCACCCGGATCGTGGGCCGCTTCGGCCACTGGCGCGGCGAGATCGACATGAGCGCGATCGCGGTCACCGGGGGCGGCCGTATCGGCTTCCAGGTGGAGAACGCGCTGGCGGCCGTGGGCGCAGCCTGGGCGCTCGGCATGGACTGGGGGCTCACGCAGCGGGCCCTGGAGCGGTTCGACAACGACAGCGACAACGCGCCCGGGCGCTTCAACTGCATCGACTGGTACGGTGCGACGGTCATCGCGGACTACGGCCACAACATCGATGCCATGGGCGCCCTGGTGGAGGCCGTGGGCGCGATGGAAGCCCGCCGGCGCAGCGTCGTGATCAGCGGCGCCGGCGACCGCCGTGACGAGGACATCCGGGGCCAGACGGCGCTGCTCGCAACCTGCTTCGACGACTTCATCCTGTACGAGGACCAGTGCCAGCGCGGCCGGGCCGATGGCGAGGTGGTGGCGCTGCTGCGCGAAGGGCTGGGCGACCGGGCGCGCGGCGAGGTCATCGAGGTGCAGGGCGAGTTCCGCGCCATTGACATCGCGCTGTCGCGCATCGGGCCCGGCGACCTCTGCCTGATCCTGGTGGACCAGGTGGAAGAAGCGCTCGCCCACATCCGGGCCCGCATCGCGCAGGAAGACGAGCCGATCGCCTACGCCGCGGCCGGACGCTGACGCTGCTAGACTTCCGGCAAAAGTCCGGAAGGAGACAGTCATGGCGGGACCGCTGCACGGTGTTCGGGTGCTCGACTTCGGTCGCTACATCGCCGGGCCCTACTGCGCGGCACTGCTGGCCGAGTTCGGCGCGGACGTCATCCGCATCGACAAGCGCGGCGGCAGCGAGGACCGGTTCGTCGGCCCGGTGTCGAGCACGGGCGAAGGCGCGCTCTACCTGCAGATGAACCGCAACAAGCGTTCGCTCACGCTCGATCCCACGAGTCCGGAGGGACGCGAGATCGTGCGGCGACTCGTGGAGCGCGCGGACGTGGTGGTGGCGAACCTCCCCCCGGCGACGCTGGTCTCGATGGGCCTCGACTACGGGAGCCTGTCGGCCATCAACCCTCGCATCATCCTGACGACGAGTTCCGCCTACGGACCCTCCGGCCCGATGGCCGACTATGTCGGGTTCGACGGTGTCGGCCAGGCGATGTCGGGCGCCGTGTACATGACCGGCAAGCCGGGCGAGCCGTATCGCGCGGCCGTGAACTGGGTGGACTTCGGGACCGCACTGCATTGCGCCTTCGGCACGATGGGCGCGCTCATGGCGAGGCAGCAGACCGGCCGGGGCCAGCAGGTGACCGGCTCGCTGCTCGGTACCGCGCTCGCCACGACCAACAGCATGCTGATCGAACAGGCGACCATCCGGGCGGACCGCAAGCCCACCGGCAACCTCGGCCAGACGGCCGCGCCGGTGAACATCTACCCGACCCGCGACGGCTTCGTGCTCGTCCAGGTCGTCGGGCAGCCGCTGTTTCACCGATGGGCGAAGCTCGTGGGCCAGGAGGCCATGCTGGACGACCCGCGTTTCGCGGACGACGACGCCCGCGGCCGCAACGCCGGGCCGATCGACGAGGCCATGCGCGAATGGTGCGCGCAGCGCGACACCGACGAGGCCGTGCGCATCCTCGGCGAGGCCAGGATCCCGTCGGGGCCGGTGCTCTCGGCGCAGCAGGCGCTCGACCATCCCCAGGTGGCCGCGCTCGGCCTGCTCCAGCCCACGGAGTTCCCCGGACTGCGCCGGCCGGCGCCCGTTGCGGCGGCCCCGGTCAGGCTGTCGGAATCGGACACCGGCATCCGCAGCCGGGCGCCCGTCCTGGGCGAGCACACGGACGAGATCCTCGCCAGCGTGGGCTACTCCGCCGCCGACATCGCGCGCCTGCGCGCGGCCGGCGCGATATAGGCCGGCTCAGATGCGGGTGTCGCGCCCCTTCCAGTAGCGATCGCGCAGCTCGCGCTTGTAGAGCTTGCCGGTGGGCGCCCTCGGCAGCTCCGCCTCGAAGTCCACCGACTTCGGGCACTTGATGTGCGCGAGCCGCTCGCGGCACCACGCGATCAGCTCGGCCGCGAACTCGGGCGTGGCATCGCGCATGTCCCGCGGCTGGACCACCGCCTTGACCTCCTCGCCGAACTCTTCGTTCGGCACGCCGAAGACCGCCACGTCGGCGACCTTCGGGTGCATCACGAGGACGTTCTCCGCCTCCTGCGGATAGATGTTCACCCCGCCCGAGATGATCATGAAGGCCTTGCGATCGGTGAGGAAGAGATAGCCGTCCTCGTCCACGTAGCCGACGTCGCCCAGCGTGGTCCACCCGTGCCTGTTGGTGGCCTGCGCCGTCTTCTCCGGGTCGTTGTGGTACTCGAAGGGACGCCCGTCCGAGAAATAGATCGTGCCCTGCTCTCCCGGCGGGAGCTCGTTGCCGTCGTCATCGCAGATGTGCAGCTTGCCGACCATCGCGCGGCCCACCGTGCCGGGACGCTGCAGCCATTCCTGCGAGGTCACCAGTGTCAGCCCGTTGCCTTCGGTACCGGCGTAATACTCGTACAGGATCGGCCCCCACCATTCGATCATCTGGTGCTTCACGGGCACGGGGCATGGCGCCGCCGCATGCACTGCGCACTTGAGCGAGGAGACGTCGTAGCGGGCCCGCACGTCGGGAGGCAGCTTCAGCATGCGCACGAACATGGTGGGCACGAGCTGCGAGTGTGTGACGCGGTGCTCCTGCACCAGGGCGAGGAAGCGCTCGGGATCGAAGCTCTCCATGATCACGCACGTGCCGCCGAGACGCATCACCGTCATGTTGAAGCGCAGGGGCGCGGCATGATAGAGCGGCGCGGGCGAGAGGTACACGGTGTTCTCGTCCATGCCGTACACCTTGCGACTCACCTCGAGCAGCGGCGAGGTCGCGTCGATCGGCTCGCGCAGGAAGGGAATCTTCACGCCCTTGGGACGCCCGGTCGTCCCGGACGAGTACAGCATGTCGTTGCCGGCGACTTCGTCGGCGATGCGTGCCGCGGGCTGGGCGGCCATCGCCGCCTCCAGGGACTCGTAACCCTCGACGGTCCCGTCGAGCATCAGCCAGCGGCGCACGGCCGGCGCCTTCCCCGGAAGCTCGCGCGCGACCTGGGCGAGGCGCTTCGAACCCACGAACAGCTTCGCGCCGCAGTCGTTCACGATGTAGGCGGCCTCGTCCACGCTCAGGCGCGTGCTGATGGCCGTGTAGATCGCGCCCGCGCGCTGCGCGCCCCAGCAGATCTCGTAGAAGCGCGGATGGTTCTCCACCATCAGGGCGATGTGGTCGCCGGGCGCGATGCCGCTCGCGCGCAGCAACTGCGCGAACCGGTTGGACGCCTCGTCGAGCTGTCGGTACGTGACGGTCTCGCCGGACTCGGCCATGCGATAGGCAATCCGGTCCGGCGCCGTCCGGGCGTGCAGGCTGGGATGCAAGTTTGTCTCCATCGGTGCTCTTGGTCGGCGTGGCCCGTTGGCCCGAGCCATCCAAACTAGAATAGCGCATCCCGATCGCAATCCATTCCAACCGATGTCCCTCATCTACCTGGTTCGCCACGGCCAGGCGTCGTTCGGCGCCGAAGACTACGACCGCCTCTCCGAGCTGGGGCGACGGCAGTCGCACTGGCTGGGCGAATACTTCGCCGAGCGCGGCGTGCGCTTCTCGCGGGTGCTCACCGGGACGCTCGCGCGCCAGCGCGACACGGCGACCGCAATCCTGTCCGCGATGGGCGAAACCGTCGAGCCTGTCGTGCACCCGGGATTCGACGAGTACCATGCCGGCCCGATCTACACCGCGTTCACGAAGGGACGCTCGCCCGTCGAGCACCAGCGTGCCGACTACAAGGACTACTGGCGCACCTTCCGCCTGGCGATGAACCACTGGGCGGAAGCGGGCCTCGACGACGTGCCCGAGACCTGGGCCGAGTTCGGCGAGCGCCTCGCGGCCGGGCTCGCCGCCGCGGCCGCCGACACGGGCCGCGACGACCGCGTCCTGGTAGTGAGCTCGGGCGGCGCGATCTGCCGCGCCGTCGCCGACATCCTCGGCGCCCCGCCGGCCACCGCCGTCGAGCTGAACCTGCAGTACCGCAACTCCGGCATCACGGAGCTGATCGCCGGCGGCGGCCGGTTCCGGCTGCTGTCCTTCAACCAGGTGCCGCATCTCGAGCGCACCGGCCGGGAGGACGCCATCAGCGCGGCCTGACGACCACGCCCGCAATCCGGGGGAGGCCCATCCCCCGGGCGATGGCCGCGTCAGTCGATCTCGAGCAGCAGGTCGCGCGCCTCGACCGTCTCGCCCGGCTTCACGTGCAGCGCCTTCACGGTGCAGTCGCGCTCGGCGCGAATCTGGGTCTCCATCTTCATGGCCTCGATCGAGACCAGCGGGTCGCCGGTCCTGACCCGCTGCCCGGGCTTGACCGCCACGGTGACGATCATGCCCGGCATCGGCGCGGCGACATGGCGCGGATCGTTCGCATCGGCGCGGGCGCGTCGCGGCGCCTGCTTCGCGCCGGCCTGTTCCACCCGCAGCGATCGCGGCTGCCCGTTGAACTCGTAGAAGGCCCGCACCACGCCTTCCTCCTCCGCCGGCGCCGTTCCCTGCATCCGGATGACCAGCGTCTTGCCCCGGTCGATGTCGACGGCGATCTCCTCGCGCTCGCGCATGCCGTAGAAGAAGGTCTGCGTGGGCAGCCGGCTGACATCGCCGTACGTCCGGCGGTGGGCCGCGTAGTCGCGGAACACCTTCGGATACATGAGGTAGGAGCAGAGCTCGGTGTCGGAGACCTGCCGCTCGGCCGCCTTCTCGGCCTCCTGGCGGGCCACGTCGAGATCGACCGGCGGGATCCGGTCGCCCGGCCGGTAGGGCGCCGGCGGCTCTCCCTTGAGCACCTTGCGCGCGAGCGCCTCGGGAAAGCCGTCGGGCGGAAAGCCGAGCTCGCCCCGGAAGAGCGCCACCACCGACTCGGGAAAGGCGATCTCGCGAGCCGGATCCGCCACGTCGTCCGCATCGAGATCGTTCGCCACCATGAAGATGGCCAGGTCGCCGACGACCTTCGAGGTCGGCGTCACCTTGACGATGTCGCCGAACAGGCGGTTGACCTCCGCGTACGCCCGTGCGACCTCCGGCCAGCGATGGTCCAGTCCCATCGCCCGCGCCTGCTCGCGCAGGTTGGTGTACTGCCCCCCCGGCATCTCGTGGCGATACACGTCGGCCGTGCCGGCCCGGATGTCCGACTCGAACGGCGCGTAGAACCGCCGCACGCCCTCCCAGTAGTGCGCGATCTCGCGCATCGCGTCGGGGTCGATGCCGCCTTCCGCGGCCGGGTCCCGCGGGGAACCGGCCAGGGCGGCGACGATCGCGTTGAGGTTGGGCTGCGAGGTGAGCCCGCTCATGGCGTCCATCGCGCCGTCGACCGCATCGGCGCCGCCGGCCACCGCCGCCAGCACCGAGGCTGCCGAGATGCCGCTGGTGTCGTGGGTGTGGAAATGCACCGGCAGCCCCGTCTCTTCCTTCAGGGTCCGCACGAGCACCTCCGCCGCACGGGGCCGGCAGACGCCCGCCATGTCCTTGATGCCGAGGATGTGGACGCCGGCCGCCTGCAGCTCGCGGGCGATCCGCACGTAGTACGCGAGATCGTACTTCGGCCTCGACGAGTCGAAGAGATCGCCCGTGTAGCAGATCGCGCCCTCGCACAGCGCACCGGATTCGCGCACCGCGTCGATCGCGACCCGCATGTTCTCGACCCAGTTGAGGGAATCGAAGACGCGGAAGAGGTCGATGCCGGCGCGCGCCGCCTGGGCAACGAAATGCCGCACCACGTTGTCGGCATAGTTGGTATAGCCGACCGCGTTGCTGCCCCGCAGGAGCATCTGCAGCAGCAGGTTGGGCATGGCCTCGCGCAGCTCCGCGAGTCGCTGCCACGGGTCCTCCTTCAGGAAACGCATCGCGACGTCGAAGGTCGCCCCACCCCAGCACTCCACCGAGAAGAGCCCCGGCAACAGGCGCGCGTAGTAGGGCGCGATCCGCGTCATGTCGATGGTGCGCATCCGGGTGGCGAACAGCGACTGGTGCGCATCGCGCATGGTGGTGTCCGTGAGCAGGACCCTCGGTTCGTCCAGCATCCAGCGTGCGAACTTCTCGGGGCCCAGCTCGCGCAGCCGGTCCCGTGACCCCGGGCGGACCGGGGCGGCCAGGTCCGCCCGCGGCAGGGAAAGATGCAGGTGCGAGAGATCCGGCGCGACGCGACCGGCCATGTCGGGATGCCCGTTGACCGTCACTTCGGTGATGTAGCGCAGCAGGCGCGAGGCGCGGTCGCGGCGGGGGGCGAACCGGAACAGCTCGGGCGTCTCGTCGATGAAGCGCGTCGTGATGCGACCGGCGATGAAGTCCGGGTGATTGATCACGTTCTCGACGAACTGCAGGTTGGTCGACACGCCCCGGATGCGGAACTCGCGAAGCGCGCGATCCATCCGGCGGATCGCCTCGTCGGCGCGCTGCGCCCACGCGGTCACCTTCACCAGCAGCGAGTCGTAGTAGGGCGTGATGACCGCGCCCGAGTACGCAGTGCCGCCATCGAGGCGGATGCCGAACCCGGACGCGCTGCGGTACGCCTGGATGCGGCCGTAGTCCGGCGTGAAGTTGTTCTCCGGGTCCTCGGTGGTGACGCGGCACTGCAGGGCATGGCCATTGAGCCGGATCTCCTCCTGGACCGGCACCGGGCAGTCGTCGGACCCGATGCGGCCGCCCTGGGCGATCGCGATCTGCGCCTTCACGATGTCGATCCCGGTGACCTCCTCGGTCACCGTGTGCTCGACCTGGATGCGGGGGTTGACCTCGATGAAATAGAACTCGCCCGTGTCCGCATCCATCAGGAACTCGACGGTGCCGGCATTGCTGTAGCCGACCGCCCGACCGAGCGCGAGCGCGGCTTCGCAAAGCGCCGCGCGCGTGGCCTCGTCCAGGTAGGGCGCCGGGGCGCGCTCGACCACCTTCTGGTTGCGTCGCTGCACCGAGCAGTCGCGCTCGAACAGGTGCACGAGGTTGCCGTGCGTGTCGCCGAGCAGCTGCACTTCCACGTGCCGCGCGCGACGCACCAGCTTCTCGAGGTAAACCTCGTCGTTGCCGAAGGCCGCGGCCGCCTCGCGCCGCGCGACCTCGATCTGCTGCTCGAGCTGCGCCTCGTCCTCGATCACCCGCATGCCCCGGCCGCCACCGCCCCAGCTCGCCTTCAGCATGAGGGGATAGCCGATCCCGGCGGCCAGCTTCTTCGTGGAATCGATGTCGCGCGGCAGGGGTGGCGTCGCCGGCATCACCGGCACGCCGGCCGAGACCGCGGCATTGCGGGCGGACACCTTGTTGCCCAGCGTCGTCATGACTTCCGGGCTGGGCCCGACGAACAGGATGCCGGCCTTCTTGCACGCGAGGGCGAACTCAGGGTTTTCCGAAAGGAAGCCGTAGCCGGGATGGATGGCGTCCGCCCTCGCCAGCCGTGCCACGCGCATGATGTCCTCGATGTCGAGATACGCCTGCAGGGGCTTCTTCCCGTCCCCGACCTGGTAGCTCTCGTCGGCCTTGAACCGATGGAGGGAAAAGCGGTCCTCGTGGGAATAGATCGCGACGGTCCGGATGCCCATCTCGGCAGCCGCGCGCATCACGCGAATGGCGATCTCCGAACGGTTGGCCACGAGGAGGGTCTGGATTCGGGGCATGGCTGCATCCACGGAAGGGATCGAGAGGGAGCACGGCTCGCCCGAGCGGGCGAACCGTGGCGTCGATGATATCAATCCGGTCCTCGTGGCCACCCGGATGGACTGCTGGGGCGCGGAAACCCGTACACTTCGGCATCCGGACCAGCCAGCCTCGAATCAATGCGCCAGATCACGCAAGGCCTGCCGGCCGTTGCCATCGCCTGCGTCTCGCTCTTGCTCGCCGCCTGCGGCGGTAGTGGCGGCGATCGCGACGACGGGGATTCCAGCCGCCTGAACGAAGCGAGCTGCAGCAAGGCGTACTTCGCGACCACCCCCGCCGACCCGGTCACCGGCCCGGACCCGCTGGCCCCCGCGCAATGGCACCTCAAGAACACCGGCCAGAGCAACGGTACGCCGGGCGAGGACCTCAACGTCGAGGGCGCATGGCAGGTCGCCGACGGCGCCGGCGTCCGGATCGCGGTGGTCGACAGCGGCATCGAGGTGGTCCACGAGGATCTCCTGCCCAACATCG
>CAZDYQ010000006.1:0-64492 GCA_964509685.1 uncultured Burkholderiaceae bacterium | reverse complement strand
CTATCCGCTCAGCCTGCTCGAGCTGCTGGCCTTCGGGCTGGCGCTCGCCTGCGTGGTCCTGGAGGTGCTGGAGATCCACTGGGCGTGGCCGCTCGCCTTCGCGAGCAGCCTGCTCTACGGGTGGCTCTTCCAGGTGCACCGCCTCTACGGCGAGGCCGGCCTGCAGCTCTTCTTCGCCGCGATGGCGATCTGGGGCTGGACCCAGTGGCTCTACGGCCGGCGCGGCGGGGCGGGGCCGGCCGCGGACGATCCGCCGGGACTGCGCATCGCCCGCCTGCCGGCGCGTCGCTGGCCGCTGCTCGCGGCCGGCTGGCTGGCGGGATGGGGCCTGCTGGGCCTGGGCCTCGCGCGCTTCACCGATACCGACGTGCCGTGGTTCGATGCGTTCCCCACCGCCGGGAGCGTGCTCGGGACGCTGCTGATGGGGCGTAAACTCGTCGAGGCCTGGCCGGTCTGGCTCGGCGTCAACGTCGCCGGCACGGCGCTGTTCCTGTACAAGTCCCTCTACCTGACCGCGATTCTCTATGCGATCTTCTGCGTGCTCGCGGCGCTCGGCTGGCATCGATGGCTGCGGGAACTGAGAGCGGAGCGGCCGCGACGGGCCGCTGGCTGAGCCGGCACCAGCCCCGGCGGGTGGCGCTGCTGGGCGCGGAATCCACCGGCAAGTCGAGCCTCGCGGAGGCGCTCGCGGCGCGGCTCGGGGCCGTCGTGGTGGCCGAGTACCTGCGCGAGTTCTGCGACACGGCCGGACGTGTGCCCCGGGTGGAGGAGCAGGCCGCCATCGTCGCGGAGCAGGAGCGCCGCGAACGCTTCGCGGTCGATGCGGCCGCCGAGCGGGGCATCGGCTGGGTGGTCTGCGACACGACCTCCCTGATGGTGGCGCTCTACAGCGTGGACTGCTTCGACGACCACAGCCTGCTGCCCGGCGCGATCGAGCGCCAGCGCGGCTACGCGGCCACGCTCGTGTGCCTGCCCGACATCGACTGGGTCGAGGACGGCATCATGCGGATGGACCCGCCCACGCGCGACCGGATCCACCGCCGGCTCGTCGACATCCTGGAGGCGAACCGGATACCGTGGCGGCCGGTGGCGGGATCCGGCGATGCCAGGGTCCAGGCGGCGCTGGATGCGCTGGCCGACATCGCGTGACGTTCGCGCGCGGCGCGCGCAGGGTCCGTCGGCCCGGTCGCTCAGCGCTCGAACCGCCAGCCGAGCCGGATCGCGCCGATCGTGTGGCCCCCGAGGCCGCCGCCCGGAAGGCTTTCGCCGCTGAAGTCCGACGAGCGTCGCGACAGCGTGAAGGCGACGTCGAGATTGCGCCGCAGGCGCCAGGCGAGGCCCGCGAAGGCCTCGAGGACGAAGGGCCGCGCCCTGACGGTGGGCGAGTAGCCGTAGGCCGGCCCCTCGACGAGGCCGTCCCACGCCACCGCCTTCGCGCGCATGCCGATCACCGCATGCCAGCGGGCCGGGCCACGGACTCCCGGCGCGGCATCGCGCGCCTCCGCGGGCAGGCGGGCGCCGTCGAGCGCCGGCCCGAAGCGCAGTCCCACGCCCGCGCCGACATGGGTGTCGACATTGCCGAGCTGGAGCCTGCCCTCGGCGACCATGTCGCTGTGCTCGCCGAGCCGGAATCGGCGCGCCGACTGGACGCGCAGCGCCACGCCGGTACGCGGCCTGAGCTGGTATCGCCAGGCCGGCACGCGATCGACGCCGAGGAAATCGTGCATCGCGTCCTGGGCGCGCTTTCCCTGGGCGCCAGGGCCGGTGAGGCCGATCTCGAAGGCGACGAGGTCGTGCCGTCGCGAGCCGTCCACGACGCCGCCGCCGCGCAGGTAGAGCCACCCGCCGACGGGGCGGTCGCCGGGCTGCGGCACCTCGCGGCGCCGGTCGGCCTGGGTGTAGAGGTTCTGCCCGAGCGTGACGAAGCCGAGCGCTTCGCCGTCGCGGGCACAGCGGATCGTCGCGCACCATGCATCGACGAGCCGCTGCGCGGCGCCGCCGTGCTCGATGTCGAAGAGGGCGGTCGCGCGCAGCCCGCCGGTGTACCAGCGATCGTGCCGGTCGGGCCCGGCGAACTCGTCGTTGTCGGCCTGCAGCGCGATGCCCCGCAGGCCCGCCGCCGGGGCGGGCGCGCTGGCCACCAGGAGGGCGCCGGCCAGCGCGAGCGCCCTGGCGGCGCTGCCGCTCCGGCCGGCTCGCCCTGCGCGGCGGGGAGTCACGGTGCCGGGGTGCCGGTGCTCAGATCGGGTCCCAGCAGAACACGTCGGAGGAGCGATCGAGCGGGAAGAAGCTCGCGCGCATGGCGGGAATCGCATGCTCGGCCACGGACTGCGGTGTCCAGCCCTCCGACCGGTGCACGATCCGGATCGGCCGGTTGTGGTTGAAGAGCATGATCTCGTTGGCGCGAACCCCGAACACCTGGCCCGTGACGTCCCTGGCCTGGTCGGACATGAGGAACACTGCCAGCGGGGCGATCTTGTTGGTCTCCATCCGCTTCATGCGCTCGACGCGTTCCTTCTCTTCCGGGGTATTCGCCGGGATGGAGCTGGTCATGCGGCTCCAGGCGAAGGGGGCGATGCAGTTCGAGCGCACGTTGAAGCGCGACATGTCGAGCGCGATCGACTTCGACAGGCCCATGATGCCCAGCTTCGCCGCCGCGTAGTTGGCCTGGCCGAAGTTCCCGATCAGGCCCGACGTGGAGGTCATGTGGATGTAGGCGCCGCTGTTCTGGTCCTTGAAGTAGTTCGCCGCGGCGCGGGCCACGAAGAACGAGCCGTGGAGGTGGACATCGATCACCGCGCGCCACTCTTCCTCGTTCATCTTGAAGAACATGCGGTCGCGCAGGATACCGGCGTTGTTGATGACCCCGTCGATGCGACCGAAGGTGTCGAGCGCGGTGGTCACGATTCGGTTGGCGCTCTGCCAGTCGGCGACGCTGTCGGTGTTGGCGACGGCCTCGCCGCCCGCCTTGCGGATCTCGTCGACGACCTTCTGCGCCGGGCCGGCGTCCTGGCCCTCGCCCGACAAGGACGCGCCGATGTCGTTGACGACGACCTTGGCGCCCTCCGCGGCGAGCGCCAGCGCGAAATCGCGGCCTATGCCGTTGCCGGCGCCGGTGACGACGATGACCTTGTTCTCGAGCATGTTGCCCATTTCTGCTGTCTCCCTGATAGGAAATGAGGATTCGGACTGGCCTCGCCGAGGCGGTGCACCGGCATGGCAAGGGGAACGCCGGGCTTCGGATAGACTCGCAGGCGAGGCGGAGCCGGGCCCTGGCTTCCCGAAATGATGCCAAGAAAATTCCAGGAGTAGAAATGACAGTCCAGACCCTGCCAGCCGGCGTCGAGCGGCCGCTCTTCGACAGCGACCACGAGCAGTTCCGCGACACGGTGCGCAAGTTCATCGAGCGCGAGATCCTGCCGCACCACGATCGGTGGGAAGAGCAGGGCTACGTCGACCGCTCCGCCTGGCTGGCCGCCGGCGAGGCGGGCCTGCTCTGCGTGACCATGCCGGAGGAGTACGGCGGCGCCGGGGTCGACCGGCGCTACAGCGCGATCCTCATCGAGGAGTTCGCGCGGTCCGGCGCGACCGGTCCCGGCTTCTCGCTGCACTCGGAGATTGTCGCCAACTACCTGCTGCGCTATGCGAACGAGGAGCAGAAGCGCCGCTGGCTGCCCCCGATGGCCCGCGGCGAGCGCATCGGCGCGATCGCGATGACCGAGCCGGGCGCCGGCAGCGACCTGCAGGCCGTCCGCACCACCGCGCGGCGCGACGGCGACTACTACGTCCTCAACGGCTCCAAGACCTACATCACCAACGGCTACAACAGCGACCTCGTCATCGTCGTCGTCAAGACCGATCCCGAGAAGGGCGCGAAGGGCACCAGCCTGATCGTGGTCGAGGAGGGCACCCCGGGGTTCACCAAGGGCCGGCGCCTCAAGAAGCTGGGCCTGAAGGCGCAGGACACCTCCGAGCTCTTCTTCGACGACGTGCGCGTGCCGGCCTCGAACCTCCTCGGCCGGGAAGGCGAGGGCTTCATCTACCTGATGCAGGAACTGCCCTGGGAGCGGATGATGATCGCGCTGCGGGCGGTCGCGACCGCGGAAGCGGCGATCGACTGGACGCTCGACTTCGTGCGCAACCGCAAGGCCTTCGGCAAGACGGTGTTCGACTTCCAGACCACCCGCTTCAAGCTGGCCGAGCTCAGGACCAAGGCGCGGGTGGGACGCAGCTTCATCGACGACTGCCTCGGCCGGGTGCTCGAGAACAAGCTCGACCCGACCACCGCCGCGATGGCCAAGCTGTGGTCCACCGACATGCAGTGCGAGGTTATCGACGAGTGCCTCCAGCTGCACGGTGGCAGCGGCTTCATGCTCGAATACCCGATCGCGCGCGCCTACGCGGACGCCCGCGTGCAGCGCATCTACGGCGGCACGAACGAGATCATGAAGGAGGTGATCAGCCGCAGTCTGTGAGCCGCGGCGGCGGTCGCGGAAGCTATACTGCCGCGATGCGCAAGCCCAATCCGGCCCGTCCTCTTTCGGACGACGAACTCGCGCGCATCGACGCGCTGCTCGAGGCGATCGATCCCGATGCCGCGATGGTGCTCGAGGAACTCGACGGCTTCCTCACGGCGCTCGCCTGTAGCCCCCGCCCGGTCCCCGACGAGGTCGCACTCGCCCTGGCCTGCGGGCGCGAACCCGATGGGGCCGGACGTGTTCCCGCGGCGCCGGCCGGGCCCGAGGCGGAGGAACTCGCCGGCCTGCTGCGGCGGCACAGGCTCTCCATCACGGCCGCGCTCCATGCGGGCGAGGGCCTCGAGCCGGTGATGGAGCGCGACGAGCAAGGGCGGTCGGCCGGCAACCTGTGGGCGATCGGCTTCCTGCGCGGCATCGATGCGCAGGCCGGGGAATGGGCCGGGCTCGACGACGACCCGGACCTTGCCGACTGGCTCGAGCCGTTCGAGCTGCTGGCGCAGGAGCGCGACCTCGCCACCGACGAGGTTGTCGCGCCGATCGAGGGCGACCGCCAGGCGGTGGTGGAGGACATGATCGATTCCGCCTTCGCCTTCTACCATCACTACGAGCCGGCCCGCAGCCGGGCGTCCGCGCCGGCCACCATCCGGCGCGGCGCGCCGGCGCCGGGACGCAACGATCCCTGCCCCTGCGGCAGCGGTCGCAAGTACAAGCGCTGTTGTGGCGCCAACGACAAGCGGAAGGAGACACGGTGAGCACGAACACAAGCGAATCCTCGGTATTGCCATTCGGTTCCGCGCGCGACGTGGCCGCGGCCATCCGGGCCGGCCGGCTCGGCTGCGTCGAGGCCCTCGAGGCCTCGATCGGGCGCGTGCGCGAGCACGACGATCGCATCAACGCGGTGGTGGTGCGCGACTTCGACCGGGCGCTCGAAACGGCGCGCCGGCTCGACCGCCTGCCGTCCGATCATCCCGATCGCGCGCTGCCGCTCTTCGGGGTGCCGATGACGGTCAAGGAGTCCTTCGACATCGAGGGGCTGCCGACCACCTTCGGGTTCACGGCGATGCGCGGCAATATCGCGGCGCGTGACTCGCATGTCGTGCGGCGCCTGCGCGAGGCGGGCGCGGTGGTGTTCGGAAAGACCAATGTTCCCGTGTCGCTCGCCGACTGGCAGAGCTTCAACCCGGTCTACGGCACCACCTGCAATCCCTGGGACACGACCCGCGTCCCCGGCGGTTCGTCCGGCGGCAGCGCGGCGGCGCTGGCGGCCGGGTTCTCGGCGCTGGAGTTCGGCAGCGACATCGGCGCCTCCATCCGCAACCCGGCGCACTATTGCGGCGTGTTCGGCCACAAGCCCACCTACGGCGTGGTGCCCCCCGACGGGCATGCGCTCCCGGGGCAGATCGTGCCCAAGGACATCGCCGTGGTGGGTCCGCTCGCGCGCAGCGCGGGCGACCTCGCCCTGGCGCTCGAGCTCACCGCCGGTGCGTCCGCGCGCGACGCGGCGGCATGGTCGGTGCGACTGCCGCCCGCGATCCACGACAAGCTTTCCCAATTCCGCGTGGCCATCGTCACGTCCCACCCGACGGCCGAGGTGGACGAATCGGTGCAGGCGCCGCTGCGGGAACTGGGCGAGTTCCTGGCGAGGCAGGGGGCGAAGGTCAGCTTCGAGGCGCGGCCGGAGTTCGACTTCGAGGAGGCGCACCGTCTGTACGTGCTCATGCTGCGGGCCGAGACGGGCTGGTCGATCGACGACGCGACGTTCGAGAAGCAGCTTGCCCGGGCCGCCGATCTCGCCGAGGACGACCGGGGCTACGAGGCCATGATGCTGCGTGCCCACACCCTGCGCCATCGCGAGTGGGCGTGGCTCAACTACCGTCGCTACGAGATGCTGGGCGCCTGGGAGCGCTTCTTCCGCGACTGGGATGTCCTGCTCTGCCCGACCGCCGCGACCCCGGCCTTCCCGCACATGCAGGAGGGCGAGCGCTGGGAGCGGATGATCGACGTGAACGGCCGCGGGCAGCCGACCACCACGCAGCTGTTCTGGGCCGGGATCTCCTGCGCTTTCTTCCTGCCGGGCACCGTGGCCCCGATGGCGCTCGCCGCGCCCGGGTCCAGCTATGCCGGCCTGCCGGTGGGGGTGCAGATCGTCGGACCGCGCCTGGCCGACCTCACCACGATCCGCTTCGCGGAACTGCTCGAGCGCGAGTACCGCGGCTTCGTGCCGCCGCCCGATGCGTGAGCGGGTGCTCCCGCGCTTGCGGGCGCACGCGCGCGCCCGGGAGCTCGCCTGGGCCGCCTGGCCGGCCGCGCTGGCGATGCTCGTGGCCGCGCTGCTGCGCTTCCTCGCGGTCGAGCCCGAATCGATCGCGCATGCCTGCCAGCCCGATCCCTGGTCCGGCCTGTGCGCGGCGCGCTCGGCCCTCATCCAGCTCTTTCTCGGCCAGCGCCTCGGCTGGGCCGCGCTGGCCGTCGCGGTGGCGGCGCTGGTGCTGCGCCGGCGCGGGGTCGCCCGCCTCGCGCTGGCGCTCGCGGGCGTGGGGCTCGTGCTCTATTCGCCGGAGCCCGCGTCCGCCGCCGTCGTCATTTCACTCCTGGTGCTCGCCCGGCGCTGACGCCGCTGCCGCCACGCGAGCTTCGGTCATCGCCGCCGGGCCGGCAGCTTCGTGTGCCGGGCGCACGACGGGCAGCGGCCAGCAGGCGAGCGCGAGGACCACGCCGAGACCGCACCAGGTCATGGCCTGGAGGTTCGACGGGCCTTCTTCCACCGCGACGACGATGCTGGCGGCGCCCAGCACCAGGGCGAGCACGCGCTCCTCCGCGGCCGACGAGGGCGGCCGGTCGCCGAGCCAGGCGAGCAGCGCCAGCGCGGTCGTGGGCATCAGGTAAAGCGGCAACGGGAAGCCGCGGTAGCGCGAGTCGAACACCAGCATGATCGCCATCGCGCAGGCGCCGCCCAGGATCAGCAGCCGGCCGATGGGCAGGAGCCGGTCGCGCACGCCGGGCGCGAGCGCCCGCGCGACCGCGGGCAGTCGCGGGAGCGGCTGGCCGTCGAGCCGCTGCCCGAGCCGCGGTGCGGCCAGCAGGCAGAGCGCGGCGCCGACGAGCATCCAGGCGCCGGTCACCGCCCATTCGACCGGATTGCGGTTCCAGACCAGCATGTAGTCCCACTGGCGCACGAGCATGGTCCCCGCCGGCGCCAGCAGGAGCATGGCGCCGATGCTGCCCGCCGGTCCCAGCCGGGTGGCCAGGCCGATCAGCAGCCCCAGGACCGCCCCCAGCGCCGCGGCGACGAGCCCATGGTCGGCATCGGGATCCTCGACCACGGGACCGCGCCACGGGAACTTGGGCTTGCCCTCGGCATCGAGCACGCCCCAGTAGCCGCCCATGGCGCCCTCGAGCTGGCGCTTCCAGGGCTGGTCGAAGGCCTCGATCAGGTTGTAGTCGAGGCCGGCCTCGTCGGCCGCGGTGACGAAGGCGCGGACGAACTCGGCCTGGTTCACCAGCGACGGGACGGCGCCCTCGCGCTGGCGGCCCTCGCTCGGCCAGCCGGTCTCGCCGATGAGGATCGGACGGCCGAACGCGTCGCGGACTTCGCGCGCGATGTCGATGACGTGCTGGACGGCGGCGCCCACCTCGATCGGGTCGTCCTCCCAGTACGGGAGGATGTGGATCGTGAGGAAGTCGGTGTGCGGCGCGAGTTCCTTGTTCTTCAGCCAGAACTCCCAGACATCGGCATAGGTCACCGGCACCTTCGCGTCGCGCCGGGCGCGCTCGAGATGCGCCGCGAGCGCCTCTACCGGCAGCTCCCGACGCAGGAGCACCTCGTTGCCCACGACGAGCGCCCGGACGGTGTCGGGAAAACGATTGGCCAGCGCGATGGCCAGCTCCATCTCGGCGGCGTTCTCCTCCTCGTCGCGGCTCAGCCAGGCGCCGAGCAGCACCTTCATGCCGAGTTCCTGCGCGACGGTCGGCACGGCGTCGAGCCCCTGCGCGATCGAGTAGGTGCGCACGCAGCGCGTGCGCAGCGACAGCTGCTCGAGGTCCTCGCGCACCCGCTCCGGATCGACACGCGCCTGCGGATCGAACGGTGTCTCCCCCGGCTTGCGGAACGGCGCATAGGACACGCATGCGATCTGGTCGTCGTCGGCCTCGGTGACCGGCCGGGGCTGGCCCGAAAGGTACTGGGCGGTCACGACGGCGATCGCCACCGCGGCGAGCGCGGCGATCGCGACGAAACGACGCCATCGCGGCGGGGTCGGGGGGCTGGGGCGGTGGCGGTCCTCGTCCAATCGGGGCATTCCTGTGGCGTCGCGGTGGCGGTCCGGGGGAAGTTGAAGTCGCCGATTCGGCGCATGCGCGTCGATTGTCGCGTAAATCGCGCCCGCCGCGGTCGAACGGGCGGTCCGTCGAGACGATTCCGGAATCCGGCATGTCCCGGAAAGCCGCGCCAGGCAAGGCTTTCGGAGAAGTCGCGGGGATGCGCGACGGTCGGTGGGCATGTCGATTGCACTGGCCTGCGCACTCCGATCTGACCTCCGGCAGTGCCCTCGCACTTCCCCTAGAATTTTTCGCACGGATCGCGATATGCATCGGACCGGAACGGCCCGCAAGGTCGTTCACGGTACCGGACAGGGAGCGAATTCGACTCACCGTACGGAGCGGGCAGCGACAAGGCTCCGACGGCAAGCGAGTGATGTTGCGGGAGGTGGACGGGCCGTCGAAAGGCGGCCGGGGGCGAGCGGGTGCGCCGCATGGCGAGCCCGGATTGTTGACTCACCACCCCGGGCGGGTTCCGGGTCGAAACGAGGTTACCGATGCAGCAAGTTTCTGCGGTCATTCCCCAACGCCAGGGCGCGATGTCCCGGGTGGGCGCCTGGTTCGCCGCGATAGCGATAGCGCTGTTGGTCGGGGCCGCGAACATGGGGGCGTGGAGCTACCTGAACCCCGCCATCGAGGCGCCGGTCGTCAGGGGCCCGATCCATGGCCTTGCGTACAACGCATACGGTCGCTGGGACAGCCCGATCGAGAGGCGCTATCCCTCCCCGGAAAGCATCGATGCCGACCTTGCGCTGCTGGCCACCTACACCGACCGGATCCGGACATACACGTCGAGCGAGTTCCCGATGATCCCGGAGCTCGCCCAGCGCCATGGGCTGAAGCTCACCGCGGGGGTCTGGCTCGACGATCGCCTCGACAACAACCAGAAGGAAATCGCGGCCGTGATCGAGGCGGCCCGCGCCGGCCAGGTCGAGCGCGTGATCGCCGGTAACGAGACATTGCTGCACGGCATCTTCACGGTGAGCGAGCTCAAGGACTACCTGCGCGCGCTGCGTCGCGAGCTGCGGGTGCCGGTCTCGACCGCCGAGCCGTGGCACGTCTGGATGCGCAACCCCTCGCTGGTCGATGCGGTGGACTACATCACGGTCCACCTGCTGCCGTACTGGGAGGGCGTGCCCGCCGACGAAGGTGGGGTCGAGTACGCCCTGCAGCGGCTCGAGGAAATGCGCAAGCGCTTCCCGAACAAGCACATCGTGATCGGCGAGATCGGCTGGCCGAGCCAGGGTGACCGCTTCGACGGCGCCCAGACCTCGCCCGCCTCCCAGGCCGTGTTCCTGCGCGAGTTCCTCTCCCGGGTCGAAGACACGAACATCGACTACTTCCTGATGGAGGCGATCGACCAGCCATGGAAGATCGACAACGAGGGCCGGGTCGGTGCCTACTGGGGCATGCTCGACGCCGAGCGCAAGGAGAAGTTCAGCTTCGACGGGAAGATCTACGCCGACCCGAACTGGTACGACAAGGCGGTGATCGCCTGCCTGCTCGCCTTCGGTCCGCTCGTCTGGTTCTGCCTCGCGTTCTCGAACATGCGCCTCGTGAGCCGCTTCGCCTTCGCGCTGAGCGCGCAGGCGGTCGCCTCGTTCCTGGTGTGGCTGGTCGCCCTGCCGTTCGACTTCTACCTGCGCCCCATCGACTGGGCCGCGCTGGTCCTGCTCGTTCCGTCGCTGGGCGTGATGGCCGCCATCCTGCTGTCGCATGCCTTCGAGTTCGTCGAGCTCTTCTGGAAGGGCAACCTGCGTCGGGAGTTCGCCCCGACGAAGCCGCTCGAACCCGATCGGCAGCCCTTCGTGTCGATCCATCTCGCGTGCTGCAACGAGCCGCCGGAGATGGTCATCACGACGATCGAGAGCCTGCGCCGCCTCGACTACGCCAACTACGAAGTCATCGTGGTCGACAACAACACGCGCGACGAGGCGCTGTGGAAGCCCGTCGAGGCCCACATGGCGACCCTGGGCGAGAACTTCCGCTTCTTCCACCTGCCCGAGTGGCCGGGCTTCAAGGCGGGCGCGCTCAACTTCGCGCTGTCGCAGACCGATCCGCGCGCCGAGGTCATCGGTGTGGTGGACGCCGACTACGTGGTCGAACCCGACTGGCTGTCCGGCTACGTGGGCCACTTCGCCGATCCCAGGGTCGGGGTCGTGCAGGCGCCGCAGGCCCACCGCGAATGGGGCCGCCAGGTCTTCCGCCGCATGATGAACTGGGAGTACGACGGCTTCTTCCGCATCGGGATGCACCATCGCAACGAACGCGACGCGATCATCCAGCACGGAACGATGACGCTGGTGCGCGCCCAGGCGCTGAAGGAACACGGTCGCTGGTCCGAATGGTGTATCTGCGAGGACAGCGAGCTCGGCCTTCGCCTGATGAAGGAAGGCATGAAGACGGTGTACATCGACCGGGTCATGGGCCGCGGGCTGACGCCCGACGATTTCGCCGCCTTCCGCAAGCAGCGCAAGCGCTGGGCGCAGGGCGCCATGCAGATCATGAAGGCGCACTGGCGCGACCTGGTTCGCCCGGGCAAGCTGACGCGTGGCCAGCGATACCACTTCGTGGCGGGCTGGCTGCCGTGGATCGGCGACGCCCTGCACCTGGTGTTCGCGTTCGCCGCCATGTTCTACACCATCGGCGTGATGGCGGCGCCGCAGTACTTCAGCCTGCCGATCACGCTGTTCATGGTCCCGCTGGCGGTGTTCGTCATCACCAAGGTGGTCATCGGCCCGCTGCTCTACCTGCGCCGCGTGCCGTGCTCGATCGGCGAGGTCTTCGGTGCCGCGCTCTCGGGCATGGGCCTGTCGCATGCGATCGCCACCGGCGTCTTCACGGGCCTCGCCCAGAAGACCGGGGTCTTCGAGATCACGAAGAAGGGCAAGAAGGGCGCGCCCGGAGGCAGCTTCGGGGCGGTGCGGGAGGAGGCCATGCTGCTCGCCGGCCTGGTCGCCTGCATCATCGGCATGTGGCGCACGCGCCTGCCCGACCACATCGAGTCGGCCCTGTGGATGGGCGTCCTGGCCCTGCTGGCGGCGCCGTATCTCGCGGCCCTCGTGTGCCAGGCGCTCTCGCTGCTGCCGGAGCGCACCGAGAAGGCGCCCGCCCGCGCGAAGAAGCCGCTGCCCGCCAACGTGGTGCCGATGAAGCCCGCGCCGCGGCGCCGGCCGCTCGTGCCGGTCGGCCTGCCGCCGTTCGCCCCCGCGGCGCGCAGCATGCAGTCGCGCTGACCACGGGATCATGCCGAAGGGAAAGGGCGCCGAAAGGCGCCCTTTCCGCATGCCCGTGCGACGTGGGCTATGATGCGGGCTCGAACGCTAGGGGTCCCGTAGAAATCCCGTGCCGGCAGGCACGGGTCCGTTTCGGCGGACGGGTGAGAAAGACCCTCGGAACCTGATCGAGTTAAGACTTGCGCAGGGAAGCGTTTCGGCACCGGAGCGCTTCCCGGCCGAGTTCCGGGAGGCGGCGAACCCGTGCCGTCGCCGACCCTGCCATCGAAGAGGAAACGTCTCGATGGCTCGTGTATTCCTTCCCGAAATGCCCGCGCGTCGGTCCGTCCGTCGCGCCCGCGTCCCTTGGCGCCCGATCCCGCTCGCACTTCTCGCGGCGGGCCTCGCGGCCACCGCACCGGTCGGGGCCCAGACGGGTACACTCGCCCCCGTCGTGGTCGATGCCTCGCGCGACGGCACGGCGTGGGCGCCGGCGCGCGCGGCCACGACCGTGGGCGGCTTCGGCGCCGCGCCGCTTGCCGAGACGCCGCAGTCGATCTCGGTGATCGATGCGGAGTCGCTCGAGGAACGGGGGTCGCGCACCCTGTCGGACGCGATCCGGCTCGAGACTTCCGTCGCGGACCACTACAACACGGTGGGCTACCCCGAGAGCCTGCAGATCCGCGGCTTCCTGCTGGACAGCGTCGGCAACTATCGCCGCGACGGCATGGCGATCTCGAGCCATGCCCCCACCGCCCTGGAGAACCGGGAGCGCATCGAGCTCCTCAGGGGGCTGTCGGGCATCCAGGCCGGCACGTCGGCGCCCGGAGGCCTGGTCAACCATGTCCTCAAGCGCCCCACGCCGGACGACCTGCGTGCGGTGGAGTTCGGCGTCTCCGAACGCGGCACTACCCGGCTGCATGCCGACGTCGGCGGGCGGCTCGGCGCGGGCACGGTCGGGTACCGCGTGAACCTCGCCGCCGAGCAGTTGCGCCCGGACGTCGATGCGGCGGACGGCCAGCGCCGCTTCGCCAGCGGTTTCTTCGACGTGCGGCTGCCCCGGGGGCTGCTGCTCGAGGCCGAGTTCGAGCATCACCGCTTCCGCCAGCCCAGCGTGCCCGGGTTCGGGCTCCTCGATGTCGATGGCGACGGGTTCGCCGAGTCGCTGCCGGCCCCGGTGGATCCGTCGCTCAACCTCGCCGCGCAGCCGTGGGCGCTGCCGTTCGAGAGCCGCTCCACGGTGGGTTCGCTGCGCCTGTCGCAGCAGCTGGACGGCTGGCACTGGCGGCTGCGCTGGCAGCGCCAGCACATCGCGACGGACGACCGGCTGCCGTTCCCCGATGGTTGCAGCAGCGGCCCCGTGTACGTGTATCCCGGCTTCTGCGGCAACGGCGACTTCGACCTGTACGATTTCCGCACCGAGGGCGAACGGCGGGTCATGGACGTGGTCGATGCCGGCATCGGGACCACGCTCCACACGGGTGCCATTCGCCACGACCTGAGCGTCGGCATCACCCAGAACCGCTACCGGGAGCGACCTGCGGACGGCCAGGCCTACAACTTCGTCGGCGTCGGGAACATGTTCGATCCCGTGGTGCTGCCGGCCGATCCGGCCCTGACCGTCACGAACACGGACTCGAACTCGCGCAGCCGGGAGATCCATGTCCACGACGCGATGCGGCTCACCGACAGGCTGTCGCTGTGGGCGGGGCTTCGCCACACCCGCCTCGAACGCACCAGCATCCGCACGGACGGCACCGAGCCCGTCGCGCTCGAGCAAAGCTTCACCACGCCCTGGGCCGCGCTCGGGCTGAAGGTCGGGACGCGCGGCTTCGCCTATGTCTCGGCGGGAGAGGGGGTCGAGACCGAGTCGGTGCCCAACCGCCCGCAGGACTACGTCAACTACGGGCAGGCGCTGGAGGCGCTGGTCAGCACGCAGGTCGAGATCGGCTGGCGCCAGGCGCTCGATCACGGCGGGCTGTTCTCCGTCACGTTCTTCCAGGTGGACAAGCCGTTCGGGGACGATGTCGAACAGCCCGACGGCAGCGTGCTGCGCGTGGCCGGCGCGCGCGAGGCGCGCCATCGAGGCATCGAGGTCGGCTGGACGGGGCGGCTGTCGCCCCGCCTGGACGCCCAGCTGCAAGCGACCTGGCTGGACGCGAAGATCCGGCGCAGTCCCGATCCCGCCCTCGTCGGCGGTCGAACCCCGAACACGGCGCCGCTCACCGCCGCAGCGCGCCTGGCCTGGCGGGTACCGGGCGTGGAGGGCCTCGCGTGGAGCCACCAGGTCACCTACTCCGGCAGGAAGGCCGTGTTCGCGGACCGGTCGGTGGAGATCGGCTCCTGGGCGCAGTACGACACGGATCTCGCGTTCAGGCGGCGCATCGGCCGCACCGCGACGATCTGGCGGGTGGGCATCGACAATGTCTTCGATCGTCGCTACTGGCGCGACGCCCCGACCCAGTACTGGGGCGCCCAGTACCTTTTCCCGGCGCGCGGGCGTACGCTACGGTTCTCCGTCCAGGCGTTGTACTGAAAGTCTCGCCGCTGGTAGCGAATGGTCCATCATGCCGGTCGCCTCCTCCGTCCTGCGGACCTGCGCGCGGTGCGCCGGCCTGTGCCTGGCCCTTCGCCTCGATGCGGCGCTGGCCGGGGCCGGGACGGCGATGTGCGAGGCGGGCGAGGTCGGGGTGTTCGCCGCCGCGGGGGAGGACGTGGCCGACGCCTGCGGGGGCGCGGCTGACGCGATCGGGTTCTTCCGGGCGACGCGCCTCCTCGCCGACATGCCCGTCGAGATCCATGTGCAGGACGTGCTGCAGCAGGCCGTGGGGCCGGGCGCGGCGGGCGGCTTCCTGGCGCGCGAGGGCAGGATCCTCATGCTGCCCTATGCCGAGTTCCGCAAGATCGGCACGTGGTTCGGCGTGCCGATCGACAGGCGGCTCTACCGGAGCCTCGCGGCGCACGAGGTCGCCCATGCGCTCGCATCGGGCAACTTCGCCGTCCGCATGCCGAGCGTCGAGGCGCACGAGTACATCGCCTACGTGACGATGTTCTCCACGATGGACCCCGGGCTTCGGGAACGAATCCTCGCGGCCATCCCGGAAACGGAGCCGGAGCGGACGCCCCGGCTGTCCGCGGCCTTCCATCTGTTCGAGCCGATGCGTTTCGGCGTCACGGCCTACCGGCACTACATAGGGCCGGACGGCGGGCCCGAGTACCTGCGGGACATCCTGGCGGGCAGGGCGATGGCGCACTGACCGCGGCCCTGCGCCCGGCTCCCCCCGCGAGCAACTACCCCGCCGGGGTGGGGCGCGGCCGTCCGCCCTGCGCCAGACTCGCGGGCTCGACTCCCGGCGCCGAAAGGCGCGTCGCACCTCGCAAGGAAACCCTCATGTTGCGCTTCTTCACCGCCGCGATGGCCGTGCTGGCCCTCGCCTTCCTCGACCCCCAGTCCGGCGCCCGGGCGGCCGGCGGAACGGATCCGGCGACGTTCCGGCTCACCGGCGAACTGCTCGATCGCATGGAGGCGGTGGCGGCCGAGCTCGGGCCGCGGGCGGGCGCGGTCGACTCCGGGGGCGAGGACGACGACGAGGAGGACGACGGTGCGGACGTGGAGTCCGTCGAGGACCTCGCCCGCAGGCTCGATGCCGATCCACGCGTGCGGGCCGCGCTGGCGCGCCTGAACCTCGGCAGCCGCGAATACGCCGCCGCCGTGCTCGCGGCGCTGCACGCCGGGATGGTGCTCGCGGCCGAGGGCATGCCCGGCGCGAAGCCGATGCCGGGGCTGACGCCGGAGCAGCGCGCCAACGTCGAGCTGATGCGCGCACGCCTGGGCGCGACTCGCTGAGCGCGGCTGCGGGCGCCGTTCAGGCTTCGTCCAGCCGGCGCAGGAGCGCCTGCCTGTCGGCGAGGCCGAGCCGGTTGTACAGCTGGCGGCGGTGGTAGACCACCGTGTTCGGGCTCACGCCCATGCGCTCGGCGATCCGCGCCTCGGACAGCCCGCGAGCGAGCCACCACGCCAGCTCGTGCTGGCGTGCCGGCAACCCGAGTCGTTCGAGCGCCGCAAGGAGCCGGTCCTCCCCCGTGGCGTAGCGCGAGATCTCCAGGGCCACGGCACCGGGCCGCCCGCGCGCCGCCGTCATGGGCTGCGCGCGCAGCACGAACCGCCCGTGCGCGGTGCAGATCCGCAGCGTCCGCGGCCCCGCCCGGGGCGCTTCATCGTCCGGCCGGGGCAGCGTGGCCCGCACGGCATCGGGGAGCGAGCCCGCGGGACCGCGCCAGCGCCAGTCGAATGCGCGCCGCATCAGCTCGTCGGCCTCGGACGAGAGCCACCGGACGCGGCCCTGCATCGAGACCACCAGGAGGCCGCTGGCGACGATCGTGCCGGGCCCCGGCTGCCATTGCGCCGGCTGCAGGAGGCCGGCGAGGCCCGTCTCCAGCGCGGCGAGCGCGTGCAGCTCCTCGCGGCGAAACGGGATCGATCGCCCCGTCCGGTACAGGATGAGCGTTCCCACGCCTTCGCCCCGCGGCGTGCGCAGCACCATGCTCGCCCATGTGGTGACGCCCGCCGGGCGCAGGAGCACGTCGTAGAAGTCGCTGCGCAGCAGCGACCCGTAGGGCACCTTCAGGAGTTGCTCGAGCACCTGCGGCCCGCGTTCATGCCGCACTGCCTCGTCGAACTGGCGCAGGCTGCGACGGAAGAGGGCACGTTCGCTGCGCAGGATCGCGGGCGTGAAATAGTCGGGCACCCGCGCGCGCAGCTCCGGCGCTTCCATGTGGACGTCCAGCTGGCCGTCGCTGCCGGGATGCACATAGCCGCCGGCGTCGAATCCGACCAGTCCGCGCAGCGCCCGCAGGACCGGCCCGGCGAGCGACGGACCGCGCAGGCCCATGCGCTCCATCTGGCGAAGGCGGGCGAGGGCGGCCGGTCGGGCATGACGCTGCGTGGGCATGGGAGGCGGATTATTGCGCATGGCCGGCATTCGCGCGCGTCAGGCATTCCGCATGCGCATGCATGGCGGCGGGCGCGCCTGCTACGCTGGGTCGCTCGCGGCGCGGGCCCTGCGACGCCCGCCCGCGCGACGACGCAACCTGGAGCCACGACAATGACGCCGGATGCAGCGAAACTGATGGCCGAGTACAACCGCTGGATGAACCGGCGCATGTACGAGGCGGCCGCCAGCCTGCCCGAAGCCGAGGTGAAGAGGGATCGCGGCGCGTTCTTCGGTTCGATCCTGGAAACGCTGAACCACATCCTGGTGGCCGACGCGATCTGGCTGCACCGCTTCGCCCGGCAACCCGATGCCGCCGAGCTGCGCGCCGGGCTGGCCGGCTGGCCGTTGCCCACCTCGCTGCGGCAGGAGATGGCGGAATCCCTGCCGGCGCTCGCCCGGCGTCGCCACGAGCTGGACGAGCTCGTCGTCCGGTGGGCGGGCGCCCTCACCACCGAACGGCTCGCGGCACCGCTGGCCTACCGGAACATGGCGGGACAGCCCTGGAACCGCACTCTCGGTCACCTGGTGCTTCATTTCTTCAACCACCAGACGCATCACCGGGGCCAGGCAAGCACGCTGCTCTTCCAGGCGGGGGTGGACATCGGCGTGACCGACCTCCTGGCGGTCATTCCCGAGCTGGCCTGACGGGTCCGTCGCCCGATCGCCCCGGCATCGCGGCCCCGCCGCGCCGCCGGGGAGGGCATGGAAGAAAGTCCACCGCGAGGCGCCATCCTGGACGATGATCGGAAAGTCCCGACTCGTCGGCAGGCGTTCGCATGGTCTTTCGCATCTCGCTCGTCCTCGTGCGCCTGACAGGAACGGCAGGCGCGCGAAGTCGCGCGCGATGAACGAACAGGAGGTCCGGCATGAGCATGGGTATCGAGCGCCGGGAACCGGCGGATGCCGCGCGACGCCATCCGGTCGGCAGGCCCCGTCGCCGGGCGGCCGCGGTCGTTGCACTCTGCATGGCGGGACTCGCGGGGGCGCCCGCAATCGCCCAGGAGGGAAGCAACCCCGGATACGACCGGCCCGGCATCGGCTTCTCGCCGTCGGTGCTGCAGGCGGGCGATGCCACGCTGGAACTCGGCCTGCCCGACTGGAGCCGGGACGACGGCGCATCGCTCTACAACGCGGACGCGCTGCTGCGCATCGGTGTCGGCCGTTCGCTGGAACTGCAGCTCGACACCGGCTGGAACCGGCTCGACGGGCCGGGGCCGGCCCGCCACGGTCGCGCCAATACCGGGCTCGCGGTGAAGTACGCGCGGTCGGCCGCGGGCGAGGTCGCCTGGGGCGTCCTCGCGGGCGTCGAGCTGACCGACGGCGAGAACGATTTTCGCAATCCCGAGCGCCAGTACACGCTGGGCGCCGCCCTCGAATGGGACCACGGGGCGGACCGCACCTCGGGTCTCTATCTCGAGGCGATCGACGGCGAGACGGACAGCCGGCTGCTCGCCGTCAACACGTCCTGGCCGCTCGGTTCGGCGATGGGCATGTTCGTGGAGCTCGCCGTGCAGCATCTCGCCGGCACGGGGAACGGCAGCATGGGCGGCATCGGCATGACCTGGCAGCTCACGCCGCGCGTCCAGCTCGACGTCGGCGTGCGCCGTCGCCTCGGCGGGCATGCCGACGACTGGCAGGGCGGGTTCGGGGTCTCGGTGTATCTTGGCAAGTGAAGCAACGGCCGACGCCTTGTTGGACAGGAGTCACGATGTGAGCACGATCGACGAGCGACTGCGCGCCCTCGGGCTGCAGCTGCCCGAACCGCTGAAACTCCCGCCGGGTGCGAAGCTGCCCTTTCCCTGGGTTCGCATCGTGGGCGACCGCGCGCTGATCTCCGGTCATGGCCCCACGAACGCGGACGGCACGATGGCCAGGCCGCTCGGCAAGGTGGGGGCGGAAGTGACCGAGGCCCAGGCGTACGAGGCGGCGCGGCTCACGGGCCTCGCCATCCTCGGGAGCCTGCAGCGCGAACTCGGCAGCCTCGACCGCATCGTCGCATGGGTGCGGATCCTCGGCATGGTCAATTCCGCGCCGGGATTCGGCCGCCAGCCCGCCGTCATCAACGGCTTCAGCGACCTCATCCTCGAGGTCTTCGGCGAGGAGCGCGGGGCCCATGCGCGCAGCGCGGTCGGCATGGCCGAGCTGCCCTTCGGCATTCCGGTCGAGATCGAGGGCGAGGTGCTGGTCCGCCCGGTGTGACGCGTCAGCGGCTGGCCGTTTCCGCGTCCACGGCCGCCTGCACCGCCCGGTAGAACTCGTCGCGCGCCCGCATGGCCGCCGGGTCGCGCGCCCCGCCCGCCCAGTTCGCGTTGGAGGCGATGACGAGCCTGCGCTTCGGGTCGATGAAGATGCCCTGCCCGAAGATGCCGCGCGCCATGAAACTGCCGTCGTCGAGGGTCCACCACTGGTAGCCGTAGCCCCGGCCCGGCACGCCGATGTCCGCCTGGCGCGTCGTGGCTTCCTCGAGCCAGCCCTCGGGCACGATGGACTGGCCGTCCGCCCGGGCGCCCTCGAGGATGAAAAGGCCGAAGCGGGCGAAGTCGCGCGGCGCGGCCTGGATGCAGCAGCCGCTGATCTCGCTGCCGGTGCGGCCGAGGATCCAGGTCGCGTCCTGCTCCATCCCCGCCGGCTTCCAGATCTTCTCGGACAGGTAGTCGGCAAGCGGCCTGCCGGTCGCCCGCGCCACCAGGATGCCGACGAGATTGGTCTCGCCCGTGCTGTAGTTCCAGCGGCTTCCGGGCGGCGACTCGCGCGGGAGGTCGCGCATGTAGCTCACCAGGGCGTCCACGCCCGCCGGCGGCTCGTGGTTGTTGAAGCGCGCCACATCGGATTCGGGGTCGTCGTAGTCCTCGTCCCACTGCACGCCCGAAGTCATCGTCAGCAGCTGGCGGACGGTGACGTCGTCGTAGGCCGAGCCCTTCATGTCGGCGATATAGTCGCTGACGCGGTCGTCCATGCTGCGGATGTGCCCGTCGCGCAGCGCGGCGCCCACCAGGGTGGATGTGATCGACTTGGCCACCGAGAAGCTCGTCCAGCGACCGTTCGCATCGAAGGCGAGCCCGTAGCGCTCCAGGCGCAGCTTGCCGTCGTGGACCACGACCAGCGCCGCATTGCGCTGGCTCGCCATGTAGGCATCGAGGTCGATCGGCAGCTCGAGGGGCGGGCCGGGCGGCAGCGGCCGAGGCGTGCCGCCCGCGGCGATCACGCGCGACTTCGCAAGGACCGGCAGCCGGTCGAGCGCGCGGAAGGCGGCGTCGCGCTGCTTCTGGTTCCAGAACAGCAGGTCGGTGTTGGTCGGCAGGGTCGCCAGGAGCCCCCGGGTCTCCTTGTCGAGGCTGAACCAGCCGGCGACCGCGGCAACGACCAGCACCAGCAGCAGGCCGAGCGCGGCCTTCACGATCTTTCGCATCGATCTCCTCTCGCGTGGCCCATTGTAGGGGCGCTTGCGGTTAGCATCGGGGCGAGCCCCGCACCGGAGCGACCCGACGAGGAGACGTTTCATGAAGCTGTTCCATTCGCCCAGTTCCCCCTTCGTCCGCAAGTGCATGGTCGTCGCGATCGAGCACGGCCTCGACGAACGGATCGAGAAGCTCGCCGCTTCGCCCAGCGTGCTCAATCGCCTCCCCGAGCTCGAGGCGGCGAATCCGCTCGGCAAGGTGCCCGCCCTGCAGGCGGACGACGGCACCTGGCTCTTCGACAGTCCCGTGATCTGCGAGTACCTCGACAGCCTTGCCGGCGGTGGCATGCTGCCGGCGCAGGGGCCGGAGCGCTGGCGGGTGCTTACGCTGCAGGCGCTCGCCGACGGCGCGCTCGATGCGGCCGTGCTGCTGCGCTACGAGCAGGCCCTGCGGCCCGAGGCGTTCCGCTGGGATGCCTGGCAGGCGGGCCAGCGCGCCAAGATCGTGGGCGCGGTGGACATGCTCGAGCGCAGCCTCGGCGATCCCCCGGGCGATGCCGACAAGCCCGACCTCGGCGCGATCGCCGCCGGCTGCCTTCTCGGCTACCTGGATTTCCGCCATCCCGACATCGGCTGGCGCACCGACCGCCCCGCGCTCGCCGCCTGGTACGACCGCTTCGCCGAGCGCGCGTCCATGCGCGCCACGGTGCCGGTCGGCTGAGGAGGTTCAGGCCGGGAACTCGGTCGTATCCACCAGCGTGCCGTCCTCCTCGACCGTTTCGAGCCAGACGGTGAAGCCCCAGAGTTTCTGGAGATTGCGCATCACCCGGGCGGACTCGCCCGAGAGGTTGCGGCCCCGGTGCCTGCGGTGCTGGACGCGCAGGCTGCGGTCGCCGGCATGGTCGTAGCCGACGATCTGGACGTCCGGCAGGAGGTTGTCCCGGTTGTACTGCTCGGAGAGGAGCTTGCGCACCCGCCGGTAGCCGTGCTCGTTGTGGATGGAATCGATCTCGAGGTATTCGCGATCCTCGTAGTCGGCCACCGCGAACAGCCGGAAGTCCCGGATCAGCTTCGGCGAGAGGTACTGGTTGATGAAGGACTCGTCCTTGTAGTTGCGCATCGCGAAGTCCAGCGTGCGTAGCCAGTCGCTGCCCGCGATGTCGGGGAACCACTCCCGATCCTCCGGGGTCGGATCCTCGCAGATGCGGCGGAGGTCGCGGAACATGGCGAAGCCCAGGGCATATGGGTTGAACCCGCTGTAGCCGCGCTCGTCGAACCCGCGCTGCGCCACCACGTTGGTGTGCGAGGCCAGCACCTCCAGCATGAGCCCGTCCGTGACCAGCCCCTTGTCATAGAGCCGGTTGAGGATGGTGTAGTGCCAGAAGGTGGCCCAGCCCTCGTTCATCACCTTGGTGAGGCCCTGGGGGTAGAAGTACTGCGCCAGCTTGCGGACGATGCGCACCACCTCGCGCTGCCAGGGCTCGAGCTTCGGCGAGTACTTTTCGACGAAGTAGAGCAGGTTCTCCTGCGGCTCGCCCGGCAGCCGCGTGTCGCGCTCCTCGCCGGGCGCCGCGGGCGCCGGCGCCGGGGGCAGGGTGCGCCAGATCTCGTCGTGCCGCCTCCAGGCGTACTCCTCGCGCTCGCGCTGGCGGGCGCGCTCGGCATCCGCGGAAAGCTTCGGCGGATGGGGATAGCGGCTGACCCCGAAGTCCATCAGGCTGTGGCAGGCGTCGAGCACCTCCTCGACGGCCTCGATGCCGTGGCGCTCCTCGCAGTCCATGATGTACTTCCGGGCGAACACCATGTAGTCGATGATCGCGTCGGCGCTCGTCCACTGGCGGAAGAGGTAGTTGCCCTTGAAGAAGGAGTTGTGCCCGTAGCAGGCATGCGCGATCACGAGCACCTGCAGCGCTATCGGGTTCTCCTCCATCAGGTAGGCGATGCAGGGATTGGAATTGATGACGATTTCGTAGGCGAGGCCGCGGGCGCCTTCGCGGTAGGCCTTCTCGTCGCGGATGAATGCCTTGCCGAAGCTCCAGTGCGGGTAGGTGATCGGCAGACCCACCGAGGCGTAGGCATCGAGCATCTGCTCGGAGCTGATCACCTCGATCTGGTTGGGATAGCAGTCGAGCCCGAACTCGCCGACCGCGATCTCGCGGATTGCCTCGTCGTAGCGGGCGAGCAGCTCGAAGTCCCAGTCGGCGCCGGTGGAAATCGGGGTACGCGTGGCCATCGTGATCCTTCAGGTAGTCTGCCGGCCGAACAGCTCGCGAAAGACCGGGTAGATGTCGCCGCGTTCCTGGACGGCGCGCATGGCGAAGCGTGACGACTCGATCCGACGGTAGGCGGCGGACAGGGACGAGGCCCGGGTGCTGCCCTCGTCGCCGACCTCGATGTAGGCGAAGTAGCGCGTCTTGGGCAGGAGCTTCTCGACGAGGAAGTTGCGGCTCTTTTCGGGGTCGGCCCCGAAGGCGTCGCCGTCGGAAGCCTGTGCCGCGTAGATGTTCCACTGCTCGGCCGGATAGCGCTGGCCGATGATCTCCTCCATCAGGTGCAGCGCGGAGTACACCACGGTGCCGCCCGTCTTGGGATCGTGGAAGAAGTGCTGCTCGTCCACCTCCTCGGCATCGTCGGTGTGGCGGATGAAGACCACGTCCACATGTTCGTACTTTCGCTCGAGGAAGAGGTAGAGCAGGGTGTAGAACCGCTTCGCGAGATCCTTCTTGCGCTCGTCCATCGAGGCCGAGACGTCCATCAGGCAGAACATCACCGCCTGGCTGAGCGGTCGCGGCACCATCACCCGGTGGCGGTAGCGCAGGTCGATCTCGTCGAGGAACGGCACCCGCGCGATGCGCCGGCGCAGGTCGGCGATCTCCTCGGCGAGCACCGGGTCGGCCGCCGCCTGGGCGTCGAGGTCGCCGCCGCGCGCCTCGATCTCGGCGAGGCGTCGCCGGGCACTGCCCGTCAGCGCGATGCGCCGCCCGAGCGCCTGGCGCAGCGAGCGCGCCACCGCGAGGTTCGTGGGGGACCCCTGGGGCGTATAGCCGGCGCGCTGCGGCCGGCTCTCCTTGAGGGTGCCGACCACGTTGCGCACCATGTTGGGCAGCTCGAGGTCGTCGAGGAAGAGGTTCATGAACTCTTCCCGCGACAGCGTGAACGTGAAGCTGTCCTCGGCGTCGCCCCCGCCCTCGCCGCTGCCGTTGCCGCGCCCGCCGGCGCCGCCGGGGGGGCGACGGATGCGGTCGCCGGGCTGGAACTCGCGGTTGTGCGGATGGACCATCTCGCGGTCGCCGCCCGGGCCGTGCCGGATGACGGGCTCGGCAATGTCACGGTGCGGGATGTGCACCGTGCCGCCCCTCTCCATGTCGCGGATGGAGCGCTGCGAGACCATGTCGGCCACCGCGCGCTGGAGGTGCGCCTTGTAGCGGCGCATGAAGCGGGCGCGGTTGACCGCGCTCTTGTTCCGATCGTTCAGTCGCCTGTCGATGATTACTGACATCGTGCGGTCCGGAAGATTGCAGAACGGCGCGCACCCGGGGCGCGCGCCCCGCTCGGTTTACTGCGACTTGCGCACCCGGAGGTACCACTCGCAGAGCAGCCGAACCTGCTTCTCTGTATATCCCTTGCTCACCATCCTTTCAACGAAGCTGTCGTGCTTGCGCTGGTCCTCGGCCGAGGCCTTGGCATTGAACGAGATGACCGGCAGCAGCTCCTCGGTGTTCGAGAACATCTTCTTCTCGATCACCTCGCGCAGCTTCTCGTAGCTGGTCCATGCCGGGTTCTTGCCGTTGTTGTTGGCGCGCGCCCGCAGCACGAAGTTCACGATCTCGTTGCGGAAGTCCTTCGGGTTGGCGATGCCCGCCGGCTTCTCGATCTTCTCGAGCTCGGCGTTGAGCTGCGCCCGGTCGAAGCTCTCGCCCGTCTCCGGATCGCGGTAGTCCTCGTCCTGGATCCAGTAGTCGGCGTAGGTGACGTAGCGGTCGAAGATGTTCTGGCCGTACTCGGAATAGGACTCGAGGTAGGCCGTCTGGATCTCCTTGCCGATGAACTCCGCGTAGCGCGGGGCGAGCCAGCCCTTGATGAAGTCCAGGTAGCGACGCTGCTGCTCCTCGGGCAGCTGCTCGCGCAGCAGCTTCTGCTCGAGCACGTACATCAGGTGCACAGGGTTGGCGGCGATCTCCGTCTGGTCGTAGTTGAACACCGCCGACAGCACCTTGTACGAGAACCGCGTGGAGATGCCGCTCATGCCCTCGTCGATGCCGGCATAGTCGCGGTACTCCTGCACCGACTTGGCGTTGGGGTCGATGTCCTTCAGGTTTTCGCCGTCATAGACCCGCATCTTCGTGTAGATGCTGGAGTTCTCGGGCTCCTTCAGGCGGGTGAGGACCGCGAACTGGGCCATCATGTCGAGCGTGCCCGGTGCGCAGGGCGCATTGGCGAGCGAGCTGTTGGCGAGGAGCTTCTCGTAGATCTTGACCTCCTCGGACACCTGCAGGCAGTAGGGCACCTTGACGATGTAGATCCGGTCGAGGAAGGCCTCGTTGTTGCGGTTGTTGCGGAAGGTCTGCCACTCGCTCTCGTTCGAGTGGGCGAGGATGATTCCCTGGAAGGGAATGGCGGAGAAGCCTTCCGTCCCCTTGAAGTTGCCCTCCTGGGTCGCCGTCAGGAGCGGATGGAGCATCTTGATCGGCGCCTTGAACATCTCGACGAACTCGAGCAGCCCCTGGTTTGCCAGGCACAGGCCGCCCGAGTAGCTGTACGCATCGGGGTCGTCCTGGGAGTAGTGCTCGAGCTTGCGGATGTCGACCTTCCCCACCAGCGAGGAGATGTCCTGGTTGTTCTCGTCGCCGGGTTCCGTCTTGGTGATCGCGATCTGCCGAAGCACCGACGGCTGCAGCCGCACCACGCGAAAGCGGGTGATGTCGCCGTCGTATTCCGCCAGGCGCTTGACCGCCCAGGGGCTCATGATCCCCGTCAGGTAGCGCCGCGGGATCCCGAACTCGCGCTCGAGCGCCTCGCCGTCGCGCTCGGGCTGGAACAGGCCGAGCGGCGACTCGTTGACGGGCGATCCCTTGAGGGCGTAGATCGGGTGCACCTCCATGAGGGCCTTGAGCCGTTCGGCGATGGAGGACTTCCCGCCGCCCACGGGCCCGAGCAGGTAGAGCACCTGCTTGCGTTCCTCGAGTCCCTGCGCCGCATGGCGGAAGTAGGCGACGATCTGCGCGATCGCGTCCTCCATGCCGTAGAACTCGCGGAAGGCCGGGTAGCGACGGATGATGCGGTTGGAGAACAGCCGCGACAGGCGTGGGTCGTGGCGCGTGTCGATGACTTCCGGCTCGCCGATCGCCGAGAGCATCCGCTCGGCCGCGCTCGCATAGGCGAGCGGGTCGCTGCGGCAAAGATCCAGGTACTGCATCAGGGACATCTCCTCTTCGCGGGACTTGGCGAAGGAAGCCTGATAGCTCTCGAACAGGTTCATGTTGTGACCTCCAGGGAAACGACGTCGGAAGTGAGCGAACCCGGGCGCCGTGGCGAGGCGCCGGTGAAGTGCGAGAGGAGGTTGTCGGCGGGCCGCGCTGGGGAAGCGGGCTGGTCGGCAGCGGTCGGGAAGAAGATGAAGCCCGGCGCGTCGACGACGAACTCGGTCGTGTCGAGGGGAGCGGTTTCGGCCGGCCTGTGCGCCCGGTCGTCGCTCGGAATCCATCCGCGCTGGCGCATCGTCATCTGCCCCGTCCTCGTCGGGTACGTCCGCCGGGCGCATCGCGTCGTGGAGTGGTGCGCGTCGCGCCGTTTGCAAGGCGTCCGTACCGTGGACTCAAAGCACGAAACGTTCCTGCGCCGGATTTCGATGACTTGCCCTGACGGACGGCGCCAATCGGGGCGTCGAACGCCGTCGGGAAGGGGCGTCTTCCGCGACTGTCGCCGAGAGCCGGGCGCAGGCCCGGTTCGGATTGGTTCAATAGTGACACGCTTGGTCATGCGACATGCATCAGCGTGGCGCATCCGCGACTCAAGTGGTCTTGGGGATTGCCGTAATAACGTGGGAAGCAGGACCCTCCGGCAACGGCAAGACCATGGCAGCGATACTGGCTCCCCGCAGCGTCGAGGGCTGGGCGAGAAGGCTCGGCGAACCCGAGATCCCGGTCATGCGTCGGACCGTGCGCGCGCTCGCCCGGCTGCGCCGGCAGGAGGAGGAAGCCGACTCGCACGGGATCGCGCGCATCGTGCTCGCCGATCCGCTGATGACCCTGAAGCTGTTGAGGCGTATCGTGGCGCGGCGCTCGCGCCGCATCGTCACCGACACGGAAACCGTCACCGCGGCCGTGCTCCTGCTGGGCGTGCCGCCGTTCTTCCGCGAATTCGACGGCCAGGCGGTGGCGGAGGACTGCTTCGCCGGGCGCGCGTCGGAGTATCGCGGCCTGCTGGCCCTGCTGCGCCGCTCGCGGCGCGCCGCGCTGCTCGCGGTCGGCCTGGCGGTGCTGCGCCAGGACACGGACACGGAGCTGATCTACGAGGCCGCGATGCTCGACGAGTTCGCCGGACTGCTGCTCTGGTGCCACGAGCCCGACATCGCCGCGGATATCGCCCGGCGCCAGCGGGCGGATCCCTCGCTGCGATCGGCGAGGATCCAGCGCGAGCTGCTGGGCGTGGAGCTCGCCGAGGTCCAGCAGTACCTCCTCAAGCGCTGGCAGATGCCGGCCGCACTGATCCGGCTCACGGATCCCCAGGATCGCACGCCGCGCGCCAGGAACGTGCGCCTCGCGGTGCAGCTCGCCCGTCACCTGGACGGCGGCTGGTCGAACCCCGCCATCCCCGACGACCTCGAGGAGGTCGGGGCCCTGCTGAACATCTCCCCGGCCGCCGCCCGTCGCAAGGTCGAGGAGATCCTCGCCTAGCGGCGCGCGGCGTTCCGTTACCATCGCGGGACCGAAAAGCCCGGTCCCCGCGATGCCCCGCCTTCGGCCGCTCCTGCTCTCGATCCGCGACCTGTCTGTGAGCGCCGGTCCCTTCGTGCTGCTGACGATCGCGCTGCTGGTGCTCGCGTACCATGTGCTCGATCCCATGCCGCCGCGGCGGCTGCGCCTCGCGACGGGACCGGAGCAGAGCGCCTACGAGGCGATTGGCGCACGCTATCGCGACCGGCTGGCGCGCATGGGCATCGCGGTGGAGCTGGTGCCCACCGCGGGCTCGCGCGACAACTTCGAGCGGCTGCTCGCCAACGATCCCGACGAGGGCGTGGACTTCGGCTTCGTGCAGGGCGGCACCGCGAGCCCGGGACAGGCGCGCGCCGCGGGGCTCGTCTCGATCGGGAGCCTGTTCTACGAGCCCGTCTGGGTCTTCTACCGCGACGGGGCGCCCGGCCTGGGCGACCGCGCGCTCGACTCGCTCGCGGGCCTGGCGGGCTGGCGCATCGCCACGGGCCCGGAGGGCACCGGCGTGCCGGTCCTCTTCGACAGCCTGCTCGAGGCCAATCGCATCGACCTGCGCTCGATCGAGCGCCTGCCGCTGGAGCACACGCCGGCGGTCGTCGAGCTGCTCGCGGGCAGGCTCGACGCGGTCGTGTTCGCCTCGGCGCCGGAATCGCCCCTCGTGCGGATGCTCCTGCAGACCCCGGGCATTCGCCTGCTGGACTTCGCGCAGGCCGACGCCTACGAGCGCCGCTTCGGCTTCCTCACGAAGGTCGTGCTGCCGCGCGGCGTGGTGGACCTGGGGGCCGATTTGCCACCGGAGGACTATCGCCTGGTCGCGACGACCACCACCCTCGTCGCGCGCGAGGGAACGCACCCCGCGCTGGTGCAGCTCATGGTCCAGGCGGCTGCCGCGCTGCATGCCGAGCCCGGCTGGTTCAGTCGCGCCGGCACCTTTCCGTCCCCCGGGGGCATGGAGATCCCGCTCGCCGACGAGGCGGCCCGCTTCTATCGCGACGGCCGGCCCTTCCTGCAGCGCTACCTGCCGTTCTGGCTCGCCAACCTGGTCGACCGGATGTGGGTGGTGCTCGCGGCGATCGTCGCGGTGCTGATCCCGCTGTCGCGCCTGGTGCCGCCGCTCTACCAGTTCCGCGTGCGTTCACGGGTGTTCCGCTGGTATGGGCAGCTGCGCGAGATCGAGGAGGACGTGGCCGCGCTCGGACCGGGGCGCCCGCCGGGCGAGGTCGCGCGCCTGGTCGAGCGGCTCGACCAGCTCGACGCCCGCGTCGAGCGCATCGCGGTACCCTTGTCCCACGCCGAGGAACTGTATGCTCTGCGCTCGCACATCGCGCTGGTACGCCGGCGGCTGGCATCGGAGGCGGCGGGCGCGCAAGGAGACACGACATGAATCTGGAACTCGAGGGAGCGGTGACGCTGGTGGCGGGCGCCAGCAAGGGGATCGGCCTGGCCTGCGCCCGGGCCTTCGCGGCGGCGGGAGCGAAGGTGGTGGGCGTGGCGCGCAATGCCAGGGTGCTCGAGGATGCCGCCACGGAGCTGCGGCGCGAGGGGCTCGAGATCGCGATCGAGCCCGCCGACGTCGGCGACGAGCAGGCGGTGCTGACGCTGGTCGATCGCGTCGAGGAGGTACATGGCCCCATATCGGTGCTGGTCAATTCGGCGGGCGCGGCGAAGCGCTACGCGCCCGAGGAGCTGTGCGGCGCCGCCTTCCGCCAGGGCATGGACGCGAAGTACTTCACCACGATGTACCTGCTCGACGCGGTCGTGCGGCGCATGGCGAGCCGCGGCCGCGGCAGCGTCGTCAACATCATCGGCCAGGGAGGCCGCCGCGCCACCCCCCACCACATCCCCGGCGGTGCGGCCAATGCCGCGCTGATGCTCGCGACGGTGGGCTATGCCAATGCGTATGCGGCGCATGGCGTGAGGGTCAACGCGATCAACCCCGGCCTCACGCTCACCACCCGCCTCGAGGAGGGCCTCGCGGCCCAGGCCCGCTCGACAGGTCGCACGCGGGACGAGCTGCTCGCCGCCGCGGTCGCCTCGGTGCCCATGGGACGGCTCGCCGAGCCGTGCGAGATCGCCGACGTGGCGCTGTTCCTGGCCTCGGCCAGGGCCTCGTACGTCACCGGGGCGGTGATTCCCATGGACGGCGGGGCGGCCTCGGTCATCTGAGGCGCCCGTCGGGAGCGCCGCCCGCGGGCGGGCGCGCGCTTCAGCCGAGCATCTGCCCCCCGTCGACCGCGATCGTCTGGCCCGTCACCCAGCGGGCGTCGTCGCTCGCGAGGAAGAGCGCCACGTTGGCGACCTCCTCCGCGGTGCCCATCCGGCCGAAGGGGATGGAGTTGCGGATGCGGGCGTAGAGCTCGGGCTGCTTGCGCCGTGCCTGGTCCCATACCCCGTCCGGGAACTCGATCGAGCCCGGCGCGATGCAGTTCACCCGGATGCGCTGGCTCGCGAGCTGGGCGGCCTGGGTGCGGGTGTACTGGATGAGCGCCGCCTTGATCGCGCCGTAGGCCGGCGTGCGGACGCTCGGCGCCAGGCCCGAAATGGAGGAGATGTTGACGATGGACGCGCCCGGCCGGACGGTCAGGTGCGGCAGCGCGGCCCGGCACGCGCGCACCGTCCCGAGCAGGTCCACTTCGATGCTCGCCGCCCAGCCGGCCTCGTCGTCGGTCCGGCCGAAGCCCGAGGCATTGTTCACCAGGATGTCGATCCCGCCCAGGGCCTCGGCCGCCGCCGCGATGTAGTCGGCGATGCCGTCGGCCTGCGCGAGGTCGCAGCAGGCCGCGTGCACCGGCCCGCCGCTGCGCTCCGCGAGCTCCGCCTCGGTCGCGCGCAGGGCCGCCTCGCCGCGGGCGCAGATCGACACGTGCGCGCCCTGCGAGGCGAAGCCCAGCGCTATCGCGCGGCCGATTCCACGGCTGCCGCCGGTCACCACGACGCGGCGTCCCTCGAATTTCCCTGCCATTTCGTGCTCCTCCGTGTGTCCCGAGAGTCTAGCGAGCGCGGCGGCAGCGCGCACGACCGGGCGGCGCGCTAGCATAGTCGATCCGGCGCGAGCGTCCGCCGGGCAGCGGAACACCATCGAGGAGAGGCCCCCATGAGCGAACCGGCGATCCGACGCCAGACCATCGGCGACGTACTCCGCCGCACCGCCGCGCGCGTGCCCGACAAGGTCGCGCTGGTCTGCGGCGAAGTCACCTGGAGCTATCGGGAGTTCGATCGCATCGCCAACCGTCTCGCCAACGGGCTGGCCGCAGGGGGCATCGGCCAGGGCGACCGGGTGGCGATCCTTTCGCGCAACTCGCACGCCTTCGCGGCGATGCGCTTCGCCCTGGCGCGCCTCGGGGCGGTGCTGGTGCCGGTCAACTTCATGCTCAACGCCGACGAGGTCGCCTTCGTCCTGCGCCACAGCGGCGCCCGCCTGCTGGCGGTCGGCCCGGACCTGGTCGAGCTTGGCCGCGAGGCCTCCGGCCGCGATACCTCGGTGGAGTCGCTGCTCTGGCTGCCGGGCGAGGATCCCGCGGAGCCGCCGGCCGGCATGGCGCATTTCGAGGCGGTCCTCTCGTCATCCGATGCCGCGCCCGATGTCGCGATCGATGGCGGATCGCTCCTGCAGATCATCTATACGAGCGGCACCGAGTCCGCGCCCAAGGGCGCGATGCTGTCGCACGACGCCGTGCTGTGGCAGTACGTGAGCTGCCTCGCCGACGCCGAGATCCACCGCGACGACCTGATCCTGCACGCGCTGCCGCTCTACCACTGCGCGCAGCTCGACGTGTTCTTCGGACCGGGCATCTATGCCGGCGCCACGAACGTGATCACGGGCAAGCCCACGCCGGCCAACCTGCTCTCGCTGCTGTCGCGCCACCGGGTGAGTTCCTTCTTCGCGCCGCCCTCGGTGTGGATCGCGCTGCTGCGGGATCCCGGCTTCGACGCGGCCGACCTCTCCAGCCTGGCGAAGGGCTACTACGGCGCGTCCATCATGCCGGTCGAGGTGCTGCGCGAGCTCGCCTCCCGCCTGCCGCGGGTGCGCCTGTGGAACCTGTACGGCCAGACCGAGATCGCGCCGCTCGCGACCATGCTCGGGCCCGACGAGCAGCTGGCGCGGCCGGGTTCGGCCGGCCGGCCGGTCCTCAATGTCGAGACCCGGGTGGTCGACGACGACATGCGGGACGTGGCGCCGGGCGAAGTCGGCGAGATCGTGCATCGCTCGCCGCAGCTGATGACCGGCTACTACAAGGATCCGGAGCGGACCGCCGAGGCCTTCCATGGCGGCTGGTTCCACAGCGGCGACCTGGCCACGGTCGATGCCGACGGCTACATCACCGTGGTCGATCGCAAGAAGGACATGATCAAGACCGGCGGCGAGAACGTCGCGAGCCGCGAGGTCGAGGAGGCTCTCTATGCCCATCCCGCGGTGTCGGAGGTGGCCGTGATCGGCTTGCCCGATCCCCGCTGGATCGAGGCGGTCACGGCCGTGGTGGTGCCCCGCCCGGGGCACGAGGTGACCGAGGAGGCGCTGGTCGCGTTCTGCCGGGAGCGGCTCGCCCATTTCAAGTCACCCAAGCGGGTGATCTTCGTCGAGTCCCTTCCCAAGAACCCGAGCGGGAAGGTGCTCAAGCGCGCCCTGCGGACGCAGTTCGGCTGAGCCTCCCCGGGCGCGTCGGTCTCAGATCGCGCGCACCTTGTAGCCGCCGGACTTCTCGTCCCGCTCGAGCTCGACGAGGTTGCGCGCCTCGGCTTCCTCGAGCAGGCTGTTGAAGGAGCGGAAGCCGTAGTAGCTCTCGGAGAAGCCGGGATTGCGGCGCTTGAGCGCCTGCTTGATCATCGACCCCCAGATCTTCTCTTCCGAACCGCGTTCGGAAAGCAGCGCCTCGTAGGTGTCGAGCAGCAGGTCCATCGCCTCCTGCAGTCGCTGCTCGTCGCCGTTGTCCGCCGTGGCGGCCACGGCCGGCTCCGTCGCCACGGGCGCCTTTGCGTCCTCCTCCGCGGCCTGGGCTGCGCGGGACTTGCGCGCTGCCGTCGAGGCCGCCTTGTCCGCCTTCGCCGGCGCCTTTCCGGCGGCCTTGTCGGACCCCTTGTCCGACTTCTCCGCCGCCTTCTCGGCCTTGTCCGCCGGCTTCGCCGTCGCGGACCTGTCGCCCGTGCGCGAGGCGGCCTTGCCGCCCGCCTTGCCGGCGCGCCCCTTCGGCCGCGCCTGCAGGCGCACCAGGTCGTCGTAGTAGATGAACTCGTCGCAGTTGGCGATCAGCAGGTCCGAGGTGGAGTTCTTCACCCCGACCCCGATCACCGTCTTGGCGTTCTCGCGCAGCTTGCTCACCAGCGGGGAGAAGTCGGAGTCGCCGCTGATGATCACGAAGGTGTCCACGTGCGACTTCGTATAGCAGAGGTCCAGTGCATCGACCACCAGCCGGATGTCCGCGGAGTTCTTGCCCGATTGCCGGACGTGCGGGATCTCGATCAGCTCGAAGGAGGCCTGGTGCATGGCGGCCTTGAAGCTCTTGTAGCGCTCCCAGTCGCAGTAGGCCTTCTTGACGACGATGCTGCCCTTCAGGAGCAGCTTCTCGAGGATCAGCCCGATATCGAACTTGTCGTAGCGCGCTTCCTCGACGCCGAGCGCGACGTTCTCGAAGTCGCAGAACACGGCCATGCTCTGGGTGTCGTGGGATCCGTTCATGGTTCCTTCCGGGTATGGGGCGAGAAGGCGGCGGCGCGTCCCTGCCAGCCGAGCAGGGCCAGCAGGCAGCCGAGCGAGACCGCGAGCAGCAGCAGGCTCCAGGCGGTGATGCTGGTGCCCGCCAGGGCCACCGCCGCCGTCCCGATGGCCGACGATACCACTTGCGCGACGAAGCCGAAGAACGACGAGGCGAAGCCCGCGATGGCGCCATGCGGCTCCAGCGTCAGGGCGGTGGCGTTGGAGAACACGATGAGGTAGCCGATGGCGAAGACGAACATCGCCGCCGACACGCTGTAGGGGCCGGCCGTCCCGGTCACCGAGAGCAGCGCGACGGCGAGGCAGGCGACCGACATGATCAAGCTGGCGATGATCGCGCTGGCGACCGCGCCGATTCGCCCGATCAGCCGATGGTTGAGGACCTGCCCGACGACGATGCCCACGCCGTGCAAACCGAAGAGGATGGCGAAGAGGGCGCCGGACACGCCGAAGTTCGCCTCGTACAGGCGCGGGAGGCCCGCGATGATCGTGACGATCGCGACCATCGCGACCGCCGCCAGCAGCATGAAGAAGCGCGACTGCCGGTTTCGAAGCAGATGGCGGGCGTTGTCCAGCAGGACGGCGGGCGCCAGCGCCGCCGGGTTGCGCGCGGCCAGCGTCTCGGGCAGGCGGGCGAGCACCGCGACGAGTCCGAGCGCGAACAGGCACATCGCGACGAACACGGCCCGCCAGCTGCCCCCTGCGGCCGCCAGCCCCACCCCGATCAGCGGCGCGAAGATCGGCCCTACGGCGAAGATCCCGCTCGCCACCGCCATGTTGCGCGGAAGCTCGAGCGGGTCCGAGACGTCGCGCACCATCGCTCGCCCGACCACCGGTCCCACCGCTCCGCCCAGGCCCTGCATCGCGCGGCCCGCCAGCACGCCGCCGAGGCTGGTGGCGAAGAGCGCCACCACGGCGCCGGCGGCATACAGTCCCAGGCCGGCCGCGATGACCGGGCGGCGACCGAAGCGGTCGGCGAGCGAGCCCATCGCGAGCTGCCCGATGCCGAGGAAGAAGATGTAGAGCGTGACGGTGGCGTGCAGGCTCGCCGGCGGCGCCGAGAGCGAGCTCGCCATGGGCCCGAAGAAGGGCAGGGTGATGTCGATCGAGAATGCGCCGACGCTGAGCAGCAGCCCGCAGTAGACGATGATCTGGCGCTGGGTCACGGCATGGGGGCGTTGGCGGCGGGCAAGCCGCGATGATAGCCGCCCGGGCCGGCGCCCGCCCCGCTAGCGATAGACCCCGTCCCAGGGACCGTCCTCGACGGTCGCGCTGCGGCCGTCCGCCGAGACCGTCGGGCGGTTCATCTCGAAGGTGGTCTCCGGGGTGACGACCGCGTAGTCCATGTAGCCCATGCGGGCGAGCGGGCGGGCGGCCGCCGTGTCGAAGCGGCCGTCGCGGATGTAGGCGTCGTCGATGTAGATGCCCACGACCTCGCCGATGATGATCGTGTTGCGCGGCTGGCCGGGCCGGCGCGGGTCGCCGGGCAGCTCGATCGTCTTCCAGAGGCGGCATTCGAGGGCCGCCGGGCTGCCGGCCACCCGCGGCGGCGCGACATGGCGGGAGGGGGCGACTTCCAGGCGGGCGAGCCGGAACTCGTCGACTTCCGTCGCGACCGGCGCCGAGCTCATGTTCATCTGCTCGCGCAGTTCCCAGCTCGCCAGCGAGCACGTGAACTCGCCGGTGGCCTCGATGTTGGCCTGGCTGTCCTTTCGGCCGACCGACGAGAACAGCACGAACGGCGGCTTGTCGCTGACCGCGTTGAAGAAGCTGTAGGGCGCGAGGTTCGGCACGCCGTCCGGCCCGATCGTGCCGATCCAGCCGATGGGCCGCGGCGCGACGAGCGCCTTGAAGGGATCGAAGGCGAGTCCGTGGGGTTCGTTGCGGGGATCGTAGTGCATGCTCAGCCCGGACTCCCGTCGCCCATCATCGACTGCTCGTAGTTGGCGATGCCGATCGCGTCGATCAGCTCGAGCTGCGTCTCGAGCCAGTCGATGTGCTCCTCGGTGTCCTCGAGGATGTCCACGAGCAGCTCGCGCGAGACGAAATCCCGGACCTGCTCGCACAGCGCCACCGAGTCGCGCAGGTGGTCTCGCGCGCTCACCTCCAGCGCATGGTCGCAGGACAGCATCTCGCGGGTGTTCTCGCCGATGCGCAGCTTGTGCAGCGCCTGCAGGTTGGGCAGGCCACCGAGCATGAGCACGCGCCGCACGAGGCGATCGGCGTGCTTCATCTCGCCGATCGATTCCTCGTACTCCTTGTCGTTGAGTCGCTTGAGGCCGCGATGCTCGTACATCCGCGCATGGAGGAAGTACTGGTTGATCGCGGTCAGCTCGTTCGTGAGCTGCTTGTTGAGGGCCTCGATGACCCTGGCGTCACCGGCCAGCGCGGAGGGATTCTTGGTGGCCATCGTTCGCTCCGGTTCGTTGCATCGAGTGACAACGATACCGAAAAGCGCGAGGGCCCACCGGAATGCAAATCGTTCGTGGCGAGGGCGTCAGGCGCCCGCCGGTTCGCGCAGCTGCTCCTCGAGCACCTCGCGGGCGCAGTCCTGGCACAGGCCGCAGCACGTGCCCACGCCGAGTTCCTGCTGCAGGTCGTCGAAGCAGGTCACGCCGCGCTCTGCGCTCGAGCGGATCTGCTGGTCGGAGATTGCGTTGCAGACACAGACAATCATTCGGTACGACTCCATCGCTGCGCGTCGCATCGGTGCGCTGGCGCATAATATGAACACAAACCATTCTCATTTGCAAACGACAGGTCGGCCGGCGGCACGCGGATGGGGCGGGGCCGCGTGCCCCGGTCGGACACCCGTACACTCGGGGCCCGCCGCCGGGCCCGGCGGCGGGCCCCCTCGTCCCGTCCGCCGGCCTCCCTGCGTGGCCGGCCACTAACATCTTTCCCAGGAGGGTTGCAGATGCACCGACCCAGCCGCTGGCGAGTGCCCCCGTGGACGAGGCTGCTCGGCCTCGCGCTCGCGGGCCTGGCCGTCGCCGGCTGCACGGAGCGGGGGCCCGACGCCACCGCCGTCGCGACCAACGATGCCCGCATCGCCCACGCGGTCTATGACGATTCCCTCGAGGCGGCGCGCCGCATGCGCACCGCGATCGAGAACTTCGTCGCCGACCCGACCGAATCGAGCTTCGCCGCGGCGCGCGAGGCCTGGCTCAAGGCGCGGGAGCCCTACGGCCAGTCGGAGGTCTATCGTTTCCGGCTGTCGCCGATCGATTCGACCAATGGCGTGGACGAGGACGGGCCCGAGGCGCGCATCAACGCCTGGCCGCTCGGAGAGGCGCTGATCGACTACGTCGCCGAGCGGGTGGATGGCGATGCCGGGCCGGAGGCCGGCACGCCGTCGGTGTCGCCCAACATCATCGCCGACGTCGAGCGCGTTCCGGTCATCACCCCGGAGGTCCTCGCCGCTCTGGACCAGGACGGCGGCGACGAGCGCAATGTCGCCACGGGCTATCACGCGATCGAGTTTCTCCTCTGGGGCCAGGACCTGAACGAGGGGCAGCGGTCCTGGGACGGCGTCTCGCCCAGGGATGCCACGCCGGGCCAGCGTCCCCTCAGCGACTACGACACCCGCGGAGGCTGCACCAGCGGCGTCGGCTCGCCGCAGCCGGACGTCATCTGCAAGCGCCGGGGCGACTACCTGAGGGCGGCCGCGCAACTGCTGGTCGAGGACCTGGAGGGCGTGGTGGCGCGCTGGGACCCGGACGGGGGCGACTACTACCGGGAATACGTGGCCATGGGCGAGGCCGCCGTCGCGAAGATCCTCGAATCGATGGGACGCCTGGGATACGGCGAGCTCGCCGGCGAGCGCATCCAGATCCCGCTCACCCAGGATTCGCAGGAGGACGAGCACTCCTGCTTCTCGGACAACACGCATCGCGACATCTACCTGAACGCCCTGGGCATCCGGAACAGCTTCCGCGGCAGCTATCGGCGCGTGGACGGGTCGGTCGTGGAGGGCCCGGGGATCGATGCGTTCCTGCGCGCCCGGGGTCACGCCGCGATCGCCGACGAACTGGGGCGGCGAATCGACGTGGTGATGGACGCGGCACAGGTCATCGTGGACCGGGCGGAGCAGGGCATGCCCTTCGACGTCCAGATCCAGGTCGGCGGCCCCAACGATCCGGCGATCAATGCGCTGATCGCGGCGCTCGTCGCGCAGACGGCCGCGGTGCAGCAGGCCATCGATGCGCTCGGGCTCGCGGCGGGCGACCTGCGCCAGGACACGCAACAGAAGCTGTGACCGCATGGACGATCGCCTCGTGAGGGGGGCCGCGCTGGCCGTGCTGGCCGTGGCGCTCGCGCTGTCGGGGTGCGAGCGGGGGGATGCGGGGCGGGCCGACCCGGCCGAGCGCGCCAGTGGCGGCGCCACGTCGGTGGCCGCCGCCGACGCGAACGCCTTCGCGCGCCCCGCGGCGAATCTCGACTTCGTGGGCAAGAGCCTGTTCGAGAACGGCAACCACCTGTTCCGCACGCCCCGCGGCCCCGAGCGAGGCACCGGCCCGCTCTTCAATGCGCAGACCTGCCAGGGATGCCACGTGCGCGACGGACGCGGTCACCCGCCGCGCGACGAGGATCGTCCGCTCGCGCCCGCCGGGCCGCTGGTCGGGATGCTGCTGCGGCTCGGCCATCCCGGCGCCGACGGCCGCTTCGTTCCCGACCCGGTCTATGGTGGCCAGCTCCAGCCCCTGGGGTTGGACGGCGAGGCTCGTCACGACGGCGCGCGGGACGGCGGCCAGGCGCTGGGCGAGGCCCGGGTGGCCGTCGCCTACGAGCCGGTGAGGGGCCACTATCCGGACGGCACGCCCTGGGAGCTGCTGCGACCGGTCTATCGCATATCGGAGGCCTCCTATGGACCGTTCGCCGACGGTGTCGCCTTCTCGCCGCGCGTCGCGCCCCCGGTCTTCGGCGTGGGGCTGCTCGAGGCGATTCCCGAGGAGGACCTCCTGGCGGCGGCCGATCCCGAGGATGCGGACGGCGACGGCATCTCGGGGCGGGCGAACCGGGTGACCGACCCGCTGACGGGGGCCACCGTCGTCGGCCGCTTCGGGCTCAAGGCGGGCGTGGCCTCGGTCCTGGTCCAGTCGGCTCTCGCCTATCGCGAGGACATGGGCCTGACCAGCAGCCTCTTCCCGCAGGAGCCGTGCACCGATGCCCAGGTCGCCTGCGTCCGCGCCGCCGGCCGCGAACTCGAGGCCCTGCGCGAGCCGGCCGGGGTGGACCTGACCGACCTCGAGCTCGCGCAGGTCGAGTTCTACACGCGCACCCTCGCGGTGCCGATGCGCCGCGGCTGGGACGATGCCGCCCGGGACTGGTCGCCCGAGGTGAGGGCCGGGCGGCGCCACTTCGAGCGCTTTGGCTGCGCGTCCTGCCACGTGCCCGAGCAGCGCACCGGAGTCGCGCCCGGCAGCGCGCTCGGCGCCGTCGTCGGCCTGGTTCGCCTCGAGCGGCCGGCGCCGGAGCTCGTCGCGCTCTCCGGCCAGCGCATCTTTCCCTACACGGACCTCCTGCTGCACGACATGGGGGGACGCTGCGAGGTGAGCCGCGAGACCGCGGCGGGAGAGCCCTGCCGGGACGGCGCTCGCTGCCACTGGGTGCAGCGTTGCACGGGCCTCGCCGACGGCCTGGGCGAGGGCGACGCGAGCCCGTCCGAATGGCGCACGCCGCCCCTGTGGGGCCTCGGCCTCGCGCAGGCGGTCAATCCGAAGGCGGGCTTCCTTCACGACGGTCGCGCCCGCACTATCGAGGAGGCGATCCTCTGGCACGCCGAAGCGGGCGGCGAGGGCGCCGCGGCGGGCGATGCCTTCCGCCGGGCCGACCGGCAGGAGCGCACCGAGCTGCTGCGCTTCCTGGAGTCGCTGTGAACGGGAACCGCTTCGCCCCCGCCCGAGGCGGTTGGGCCGGTGCGCCGCGGGGCGCCCTGCCCGGCGCGGGCCTCGTCGCCGCGATCGCGATCGCCCTGGCGCTCGCCGCGTCCGGCGAGCGTCGTCCGGCGGCGGTCGGTCTCGATACCGCATCGCCCGCGGTGCGGCCGGCCCACACCCTGCCGCCGCTCGGTCTGTACGTCGGCCGCTCCTTCTTCGAGGACCCCTGGATCGTCGCGCCGGCATCGACGACGCTGCGCGACGGCCTGGGCCCGCTGTACAACGCCCATGCCTGCGCGAGCTGCCATCGACCTGCCGCTCGCGTGCGGGCGGACGAGGGCGGCGAGCCGCCCACGCGCATGGTCCTGCGCATCGGGCGTCGCGTCGGCGGGGCCTTCGTGCCCGATCCCGTGTACGGGGACACCATCCAGCGCCGGGGGATCCCGGGCCTCGCGGCGGGAGCGACGGGCGAGGCCCGCTGGGGCATCGCGCATGTGGAGGAGGAGGTGGACGACGGACCGGGCGTGATGCGCCTGCTGCGCCGGCCCGTGCCCCGGATCGAATCCTTCGCCTACGGCGACCCCGCCCCGGGCCTGCTGGCCTCGCTGCGCGCCGCCCCGGCCCTCGAGGGAGCCGGGCGCATCGAGCGCGTGGCGGAGGCCGCGCTGCTCGCGCTCGAGGATCCCGGCGATGCCGACGGCGACGGCATCTCCGGGAGGGCGCATCGCCTGCCCGCCCCGGACGGTCCAGGGTGGCGCATCGGCCGGTACGGCCACAAGGCGACGCAGCCGAGCCTCGCCCTGCAGGTCGCGGCGGCGCTGCGCGACGATCTCGGCATCACCAGCCGTCATTTCCCGGACGAGTCGTGCACGCCCGTCCAGGCCGACTGCGCCGCCGCGCCCGGCGGCGCGGGTCCCGACGGCCCCTTCGAGATCCCCGACGCGATCCTCGATGCCCTCGTCGCGCATGTCGCCTCGCTCGCGCCACCCATCGATGCGGGGACTCCCGGCGTCGCCGGTCGCGCGGACCGGGACGAGGGCGCGCGGGCCTTCCGGGCGACGGGCTGCGCCGCCTGCCATGTGCCCGCACTGCCGGGCGTCCATGGCGAGCGGGTGGTGCTGCACTCCGACCTGCTGCTGCACGACATGGGCGAAGGCCTCGCCGACGAGCTCGGCGAGGGCGATGCTTCGGGCGCGGAATGGCGGACCGCCCCGCTGGTGGGCGTGGCGGTGCGCGAACGGGGCGGCCTGCTGCACGACGGCCGGGCGCGCGACCTCGTCGAGGCCATCCTGTGGCACGGTGGCGAGGCCGCCGTTGCCCGGGAGCGCTTTCGCGGCCTGGACGAGGCGGGGCGCGCCGCGCTGCTTGCCTACCTGCGTGCCCTCTGATGGCGCGACATCCTGCAGACTCGAGGAAACGATGAAGCGAAGCACCACTTCCCGGATGCTGGCCTGCGCCCTGGTGGCCGGCCTGCTCCTTGCCGCCTGCGACCGCTCGCCTGCCCCGGCGGGAGCGGGGACGGACCGGTCCGGGCCGCGGGCAGCGGCCGACCGCATCGCCGAAGCCGAGCAGCGGTTCGTCGACGATCTCTACGCGCGTTACATCCTGCCCGCCTCCGAGGCGTTCGCGGCCCGGGGCGAGGCGCTGCACGCCGCCGCGCAGGCCTTCTGCGGGGCGCCGGACGGGGAAGGCTTCGCGGCGCTGCAACGCGCGTGGCGGGAAGCGGTGATGGCCTGGCAGCCGATCCGGTGGCTGCAGACCGGCCCGGCCAGCGAGCAGCACCGGGCGCTTCGCGTCGATGCCTGGCCGCAGGCGCGGCTCGAGCTGGTCGCGACGCGCGTGGGACAGCTGCTGGCCTCCGGCCAGCCCGTCGACGCCGCGGCGATCGCCAACCAGCCGGTCCAGCTCCAGGGCCTGCCGGCGCTCGAGACGCTGCTGTTCGAGGGCCGCAGCGCCATCGATTTCGCCGGCAGTCCCGCGGGCGCCCGGCGCTGCGCCCTGGTGGTCGGCATCGCGGGCAATGTCGCCGACATCGCCCGCAGCCAGCGCGCGCTGTGGCGGCAGGGCGCCGACGGCGGTACCCGCGCGAACTCGGTGTTCGTCTCGGCCGGCAGCGCGGCGGTGCCCCCGCACAACGTCATCAACCAGGTCGGCAACCTGCTGATGCAGCAGCTCGTCGAGCTGAAGGATTCGGCGATCGGCGCGCCGATCGGGTTCAGCCCGAGCGGCCAGGCGTTCTCCCCTCGGCCGCGGCTCGCCCATTCGTGGCGCAGCCGGGCTTCCCTGGAGCGGGTGCTCGTGTCGCTCGAGTCGGTGCACGCGGTCTGGTCGGCGGGCGGCGACGGCTACGGCCTCGACGACCTGCTTGCCGCGCGAGGGGCCGAGGCGGCGGCCGTCGAGTTCGAGACGCTGCTCGCGGCCGCGCTCGACAAGGCGCGCGAGCTGCATGCCGACGGGCTGACGATCCACGACGGCGCGACCGACGATGCGGGTCGCGCGCGGCTGGCGGAGCTCTACGAGCGGGTGCGGAGCCTCGAGGTCCAGGCGCAGCTCGTCGTCATGCCCGCGCTCGACGTGGCGCTCACGTTCAACTTCTCGGACGGCGACTGATGCGCATCCGGAACGACCGTGACGCCGCAACGCGACGCGCCGTCGCGTCGCGCCTTCGCTTCCCGCGCCAGGCGCTCGGCTCCTCGGGCCGGCGCTGGCTGCTCGCCTGCGGGCTCGGCCTGCCCCTGGCGGCCGGGCTTCCCGGGTGCGCGCCGTCGCGCCAGCGCGCCGCCTACGTGGTCGCCGCCCGCGAGGCCGACGGCGCCCACGTGCTGGTGCTGCACGACGCGGCGTACGCCGAGCTCGCGCGGATCCGGGTCGATGCCCGGGCGCACGGCTTCGCGCAGGATCCCGGCCGCCCGGACCGTGTGGTGGTGTTCGCGCGCCGGCCCGGCACCCGGGCATGGGTCGTCGATCTCGCCGAGCGCCGGCTCGTCGCCGCGTTTTCCTCGGCCGGGGGACGCCACTTCTACGGACACGGCGCATTCACCGCCGACGGGTCCCACCTGCTCACCACCGAGAACGACTACGAGGCCGGTCGAGGCGTCATCGTCGCACGGTCCACCGACGACTGGCGCATCGTGGGCGAGTTCCCGGCGCACGGCGTCGGGCCGCACGAACTGCGGCTCATGCCCGACGGCCGCAGCCTTGCCGTCGCCATCGGCGGCATCCGCACCCATCCCGCGCGACCGCGCGAGAACCTCGACATCGACGCCATGAGGCCGGCGCTCAACTACGTGGAGATCGCCTCGGGCCGCCTGCTCGGCCGCTATGAGCCGCCCGACCATCGCCAGGGCATCCGCCATCTCGACGTGGCCGCCGACGGCACGGTACTCGTCGCGATCCAGCACGAGGGGCAGGCGGGCGACGGTCCCGGCGGCGGACTGCTCGCTCGCCATCGGGGCGAGGACGCGCTCGCGTTTCCCGAGGCCGCCCCGGGCGACTGGGTCGCCCTCCAGGGCTATGTCGGCAGCGTGCGCGTCGCCGCCGCGGGAAGGCACGCGATCGCCAGCTCGCCGCGCGGCAATGCGCTGGTGTTCTGGGACTGGAAGGCGAACCGTCTGGAGGAAAGCCTGCCAATGCTCGATGCGTGCGCCGTCGCGATCGACGCCCGGGGGACCCTGGCCGTCGCCACCGGCGGCGCCGGCGAGGTTCGGGGCTTCGTGCGCGAGGACGGGCGCTGGCGCCTCGCGCGCGTCGCGGCTGCCGACGTGGGCAAGGCACTCGCGTTCGACAACCACATGGAAGCGGTCGGTTGAGGGAAGCGGTCGGCCGACGCCCTTGCCGGCAGCGTGGCCACATCGCCGCGCCCGCCGTCGAGGCTATGATTGCGCCATGACGCAAGCCGCGCTCACGCTCTTCTGGCGCATCCTGGGGCTCTTCTTCCTTCTGCTCGGGCTGGTCGGCATCCTGGTGCCGGTCATGCCGACGGTGCCCTTCCTGCTCGTCGCGCTATGGGCCTTCGGCAAGGGCCACCCCGCATGGCGCGCCCGCCTGCTCGCCCATCCCGTCTACGGGCCGCCGCTTCGCACCTGGCAGGAGCAGGGCGCCATCCCGCGTCGCGCCAAGCAGGCGGCGTACGTCGGGCTCGCCTGCAGCGTGGTGATCTGCAGCCTGCTCCTGCACGACCGGCCCGTCGTGCTCGCCATGGTCCTGGTGTTCCTCGGGGGCTCGGCCCTGTTCATCTTCCTGCGGCCCGAGCCGGTCGTCGTGCGCGCCGGCGGTGAGGCGCCGCCCGGACTGCCGCCGGCGCCGAATCCCGAGGATCGCTGAGCGCGAGCGTCGGGCCGGCGGATCTAGTCGGCCTGGGCGCGTCGCCAGGCGGCCGGCGGCTGGCCGACCAGGCGCTTGAAGGCCCGCGCGAAGGCGGCCTCCGATTCGTAGCCCACCTCCTGCGCGACCGCCGCGACCTTCATGCCGCCCTGGCGCAGCAGCCCGGCGCCCAATTGGATGCGCCAGTTGGCCAGGTACTGCATCGGCGCCTGGCCGGTGAGCTCGACGAAGCGCTCGTGCAGCGCCGACCGCGAGAGACCCACCTGCCGCCCGAGCTCCTCCACGCTCCACGCTTCGGCGGGCCGCTCGTGCATCAGCGCGATGGCCCGGCCCACATGGCGATCGCGCAGCGCGCCGAGCCAGCCAGACGATGACGGCGGCAGCGATTCGAGGTAGCGGCGCGCCGTATCGATGAAGACGAACTCGCTGGCGCGCTCGAGCACCGCGGCGCTGCCGGGCCGGTGCTCGCGGGACTCGGCGACCGCCTGGTCGATCAGCTGCGTCGTCCAGGGACCGAGCGTCCCGGCCGGCGCGAGCATCTGCGCGGGCAGCGCCGCGATCAGCGGATTGAACGGCTTCAGGTCGCATGCCACGAAGCCGCAGACGACGACGGCGTTCGCCTCCTCGGCCGGCCCCGCCAGCCCCGGACGCAGCACGCCGCGGTGGTACGCGACCGCGATCGGTTTGGGATCGTCGCGCGTGACGAAGCGCCAGTCGCTGTGGTCCTCGCTGGCGCGCAGGCCCGGCGCGCTCGACAGGACATGGGCGTCGCCCCGCGGGAACATCACGATGTCGCCGTTCGAGAAACGCACGGGCGCATGCCCGTCCGCCGCGGCCCAGCCGCTGCCCCTGACCATGAGGTGGTAGGCGAGGACATGTTCCGCGCCGGGCATCAGGGCGTCCGCCAGGACCCGCGAGCCCGGCGTCTCGGCCGCCCAGTCGCCGCTGAAGCTCACGTAGTAGAAGATCGCGCCCCGCAGCCGCACGCTGCGCAGGACGTCGGACAAGGGGTCGTGGCTCATCGGATCCCCCTCGCACGGCGCCCGTGACCAGGCGCGTGCCGTACGCATGGCCGGGAGCCCGGACGCTCGGGGCGCCATCGGCGGACGCTCGGGCAAATCTGCACGACGCGAGGGAAAGCGTCAACGGCGAGCGGGGCGGAGGATGGAACCGTCGCCGCATCCGGCGGCGACGCCCCACCCGCAGGAGGTTCACATGAGTACCACCACGGCCGAACGGACCACGCCCGATTTCGCCGCTATCAAGCGGCGGCAGCAGTCCACCTGGGAGAGCGGCGACTACGCCGCCATCGGCGTCACCCTGCAGATCGTCGGCGAGACGCTCGCCGAGGCGGCCGACGTGCGCGCCGGCGAGTCGGTCCTCGATGTCGCGGCCGGCAACGGCAACGCCTCGCTCGCCGCCGCCAGGCGCCGCGCCATCGTCACCTCGACCGACTACGTGCAGTCGCTGCTCGACAGGGGGCGCGCCCGGGCCGACGCCGAGGGACTGACGATCGATTTCCGGCTTGCCGACGCGGAGGCGCTGCCCTTTCCCGACGGCAGCTTCGACGTCGTGATGTCGACCTTCGGCGTCATATTCACGCCCGACCATGCGCGCGCCGCCGGCGAGATGCTGCGCGTGCTCCGTCCGGGAGGCCGCATCGCCATGGCGAACTGGACGCCCGCCGGCTTCATCGGGCGCCTGTTCAAGGTCATCGGCGCGCACGTGCCGCCCCCTGCCGGCTTGCGGCCGCCCTCGCTGTGGGGTAGCGAGCCGCACATCGTCGAGCTCTTCGGCAGCCACGCGGCGCGGATCGAATGCCGGCGGCGACACTTCATGTTCCGCCATTACTCGGCCGCGCGTTTCGTCGACGACTTCCGGCGACTGTACGGGCCGACACGCAAGGCCTTCGAGGCGCTCGACGAGGACGGCGCGCGTTCGCTCGAGCGCGGGATGGTGGCGCTGCTCGACGAGCTGAACGTCGCCGGCCCCGACTCCCTGGTCGTTCCGGGCGAGTACCTCGAGATTCTCATCACGCGCGGCTGACACGCGCCGCGCGGGCGGCGCCAAGGAGAATGCGATGAGCGGGACGAATGCATCCCCACTGGAGGCGGACTACGTGATCGTCGGTGCCGGCGCGGTGGGCATGGGGTTCGCCGACGCCCTCGTGGCCGAGACGTCCGCCAGCGTGATACTGGCGGACCGCCGTGCCTTCCCGGGAGGGCACTGGAACGACGCCTATCCCTTCGTGCGGCTGCATGGCCCGTCGACCACCTACGGTGTGAATTCGCTGCCGCTGGGCGAGGGGCGCATCGACCGGGTGGGATTCAACCGGGGGCATCACGAGCTCGCCAGTGGCGCCGAGGTCTGCGCCTACTTCGACCGCGTGCTGCGAGAACGACTGCTGCCCGGGGGCCGCGTGACGTGGCTGCCCATGCACGACGTGGGCGACGACGGCGTCGCCCACGGGCTGCTGGACGGCAGGCGCAGGCGCCTGGTGGCGAGGCGGCGCTGGATCGACGCGACCCGCGCGGACACCCAGGTGCCCGCGACGCACGGCCCACGCTTTCGCGTCGCCGCGGGAGCGACCTGCCTGACGCCCACGGAGCTGGCCCGCGGGGGGCGACGCCCGGCGAGTGGCTACGTCATCGTCGGCGGCGGCAAGACCTCGCTGGACACCGCCCTGTGGCTGCTGCAGAACGGCGTGGATCCCGATGCCATCACCTGGATTCGGCCGCGCGAGGCGTGGCTGCTCAACCGCGCCAACGTCCAGCCGACGGAAACCTTCGGCCGGCAGGCGCTCGCGGCGTCCGTCGCCGAGCTCGAGGCGGCGCGGGACGCCACGTCGCTGCGCGACCTCTTCGACCGTCTCGAACGCGGGCGGCTGCTCATGCGCATCGACCCCGGCGTCGAGCCGACGATGTACCGCTGCGCCATCGTGAGCGAGGCCGAGCTGGCGCAGCTACGCCGCATCCGGCGGGTCGTGCGCATGGGGCGCGTGCGCTCCATCGAGACCGATCGCATCCTGCTCGGCGACGGCGCGATCGCCACGTCCACCGCTCACGTGCACATCCATTGCAGCGCCGTCGGCCTGCCGCGCGAAGGTTCGCAGCCGATGTTCCAGGGCGCGCGCATCGTGCCCCAGTATGTGCGGCGCTGCTCGCCGGCCTTCAGCGCGGCCTTCGTCGCGCACCTCGAGGCCACCCTGGACGACGAGGAGGAGAAGAACGCCCTATGCGAGCCGGTGCCCGTTCCGGAGGTGCCGCTCGACTGGCTGCGCATGCACCTGCAGACCGCGCGCAACCAGGCGCGATGGGCCGGGCGGCCCGAGCTGCAGGACTGGCTGCGCCGGTCGCGGCTCGAGGCCTACTCCGGCATGGTCGAGCACCTGCGTGCCACGGCCGATCCGGTCGTGGACGAGCTCCTGGGGAGGCTGCGCGCGGCGAGGATGCCCGGGCTGGAGCGGATGGCCGCGATGCTGCGGGAGGCGGGCGGCGCGGTGGCCGTCGGTGCGCAGGCGGGCCTGCGCGCGGGGAGGGCGATCCCGGCCGTCGCGCAGCCCTGACGCCTTCCGCCGCGTCGCCCTAGCGTTTCGCGCGGTCCGGGTAGCTCACCGCCATGCCCGCGCGGACGTCCTGTCCGATGCCGTACTGGGGGAACGGATAGCGCAGGCCGTTCTTCGCGAGCGCCCGCATGCCGGCGATCGCCTTGGCGATGTAGGAGGGGGGCAGCGCCATCAGCATTTCCTCGTCGAGCACGCCGCCGTAGCGTCGCTCGGCGAAGCAGGGAATGGACAGGCTCGGCGTGCGCGTCGCCAGCGCGCGGCCCCAGGAGTCGGCGCACGACGACTCGCCGACGACGCTCCAGTCGAAGCGCTTGTAGCCCGACCACTGCAGGCCGTTGATGAAGTACATCATCGCGCCGGGCGTGGCATAGAACAACGCGATGTCGGGCGGATCGAGCCGACCCGACGCGAGCGGCGAGACGGCGAGGGCCTGGTAGCGGCCCTCCGGAACCACGTGCATCGACTCCTGGTGCGCCCTCGCGTCGTCCGGTGTCGCGTACCAGACGCCCACCATCGACCGGCCGCTGCGCCAGGTCTCGTCCTGGGCGCCCAGCCCGATGACGGCGCGGCACTGCGCCCCGACGAGATCGTCGGCGGTGATCCCGACCGTGCGCCCGAGCCGGGCGGCCTGGGCGACGACCTGGTCGGTGGTGTGGATCGCGTCGGGCCGGCGGATCTTCGGCACCGCCTCCATCTCTTCCACGGTCTCGAACAGCTTCATCCCGATCGGGAAGCTGCGCAGCCTGAGGATCTGTTCGAGCTCGGCGGCGAGTGCCGCCCAGTCGGTCCCCTGCATCGTCTCGACCTGTTCCATGACTGTCTCCTTGCCTCTCCGCGTACGCGGGGCCTATTGTGCCGTGCCGCGCGGGGGCCCGCCGCCGGGACCCGTCCGCATCCCCCGAACGCGAACGGGGCCGGCTCGATCGGCCGGCCCCGTATGCACCGCCCCGCGACGGCGCCGCCTAGTACACGTCTCGCTGCGTGTTGTACACGTTGAACTTGCCCGTCGGCGTGATCAGGCGCTTGTCCTTGATGACGGCCTTAAGCTTGCGCGTCCTGTCGTCGACCACCACGATCGCGGACTCCTGGTCCCGGGCGCTCCAGACCGAGAACCAGACCTCGTCACCCGCCTTGTTGTACTCGGGCTGCGTGATCCGCTTCGCGCCCTCGGACACGCCGGCCCATTCGCCGATGGGCAGCACCTCGGGGGGCGCATCGAGATTGTCGAGGTCGAACACCGCCACCGACTGGGCGATCTTCGGATCGGGGTTGAGCGGCGTGTCGACCCAGAGGTTCCTCGATTTCGGATGGGTCTTGATGAACAGGTTGCCCCCGCCCTGTCCCTTGAGCATCTGCACGACCTTCCAGGCATGCTGCGGATGCTTCTCGGGATCCGTCCCGATCAGCGCGATCGAATCGTCGCCGAGATGGCCCGTCGCCCAGACCGGTCCGTACTTCGGGTGCACGAAGTTGGCGCCCCGGCCGGGGTGCGGGATCCGGCCCACGTCGATCAGCGCCTGGAGCTTGCCTTCCTTGCCGTCCACCACCGCGATCTTGTTCGACTCGTTGGCCGCGACGAGGAAGTAGCGCCCGGTGCTGTCCCAGCCGCCGTCGTGCAGGAAGCGCGCCGCCTCGATCTCGGTCGTCCTGAGGTTGCGGATGTCCGTGTAGTCGACGAGGAGGATCTTGCCGGTCTCCTTCACGTTGACGATGAACTCCGGCTTGGCATGGTTGGCCACGATCGCGGCAACCCGCGGCTCCGGATGGTATTCCTGCGTGTCCACCGTCATGCCGCGCGTGGCCTGGATCTTCAGCGGCTCCAGCGTGTCGCCGTCCATGATCACGTACTGCGGCGGCCAGTAGTTCCCGGCGATCGCGTACTTGTCGGCGAAGCCCGGGGCCTTGGAGGTCTCGATGGAGCGCGCCTCCAGCCCCACGCGGATCTCGGCGACGTTGTCGGGCTTCTCCATCCAGAGGTCGATCAGGTTGACGCGCGCGTCGCGCCCGATCACCAGCAGGTAGCGCCCCGAGGCCGAGACGCGCGAGATGTGCACCGCGTAGCCGGTCTTGACGATGTTGATGATCTCCTTGGACGCGCCGTCGATCAGCGCGACCTCGCCCGCGTCGCGCAAGGTCACCGAGAAGATGTTCTCGATGTCCCAGTCGTTCATCTTCTTCTTCGGGCGCTGGTCGGGCGGGACGATGACCTTCCACGTCTCCTTCATCTGGGCCAGGCCGAACTCGGGCGGGGTCGGTGGCTCCTGCTGGATGTAGCGCGCCATCAGGTCCACTTCCTCCGGCGTCATGTCGCCCGAGGTTCCCCAGTTGGGCATGCCGGCGGGCGAGCCGTAGTGAATGAACGTCTTCAGGATCTCGGTGCCGCGCGACAGCGTAATGTCCGGCGTCAGCGGCTTGCCGGTGGCCCCCTTGCGAAGCACCCCGTGGCAGCCGGCGCAACGCTCGAAGTAGATCTGGCGGCCGCGCTCGAACTCCGCCTCCGTCATCGGCGGCGCCTTGGGATTGATGTTCTGGTGCATCCTCTCGCCCGCGAGCGGCGAGGAGTCGGCCTGCTGGTACTGCTGCTGCACCGGGTCGTCGGGCTTCGGCTGTGCCGGGCTCGTCGCCGGAAAGGCGAACATCGCAAGGGCCGCCAGTGCGATGGCGCCCGGGACGGCCTGATGTCTCGTTGCGGTCATGGCATGTGCTCCGTGGTTCGGACTGCCTGTCGTTGCCGTTGCAGCCTTCTGCGGGCTGCGAGGGCAGCCTACGTGGCGCGTCGGCGCCATGCCTTGATCTGCCTCAAGCGCGGGATCGCGCCGGCATCGGACCATGTTCCGCGGAATGATCTTCCGGTCCGCGCCGGGTGAATCCCGTCGACGACCGGTGTCTCGCTGGAGCCGGACATGTTGCCTGCCAGGATGGCCGGCGCCGCATTCACGGCGCTCGTCACATGGATCCCCGCGACCGGCGCGGCGCAGTCGCCGCCGGCGCTCGACGAGGTCGTCGTCACCGCGACGCGCCACGAGACCTCGACGTTCGAGCTCCCGGCGAGCGTGAGCGTCGTGGACGCCGACGCCGTCGAGCTGCGCGCCCCCGCTCGCGGCGGGGACCTGCTGCGCGACGTGCCCAACGTGTACGCGCGCGGCGTGACGCTGGGAGGCAGCTTCCCGGGATCCGCGCAGGCGGCGCTCTCGATGCGCGGCGTGCCGCGCGGCATGCGAACCCTCGTGCTGGTCGACGGCATGCCCGTGAACAACGCGCTGTCGGGGGCGATCGACGTCGCGTCCATCCCGGTGTCCGACATCGAGCGGGTCGAGGTGGTGCGGGGGCCTATGTCCGCCCTCTATGGCGGGCATGCGATGGGCGGGGTCATCAACTACATCACCGTCATACCCGACGAGCCGGTGAGCGAGCTTCGGGTCGGGGTCGGCAACATGGGCCAGCACCGCTACGGGCTGGTGCTGCGCAGGCGCTTCGATCCCGAGGGATGGGGTGTGTCGTTCTCTTGGAACCGACGCGACAGCGAGGGCTATCCCGACAGCGACTGGGTCGTGGCCAACGCGAGCCCCGGCGCCGGGATGCCGGGCGTCACCGGCGCCGTGCCCACCCGGGGACGCGACGGATCGCCCGCCTGGCTGCTGGGCTACAAGGGCGAGCGGCCCTGGCATACGAGCCAGGCCGGCATCGCGGCCGACCGGCCGGTCGCCGATGGCGGCCGCATCCGCATGGGCGCCACCCTGTCGTCCTACCAGGTGGGCTACGGCAAGCCGGTCAGCTTCATGCGCGATGCCGCCGGCGCGCCGCTGCTCGCGGGTTCGGCCGACGTGGGGGACGGGCGCCGCGTGCGCTTCACCGAGGCGAGCTTCGCCATTCCCACTCCCTCGGGCGAGCGCGACCTGCGCGTCTGGGGCCAGTGGACGCAGCCGCTCGGTGGCGCGCGCGAGTTCCGGGCGAGCCTGAGCTACCTGCGCCACGAGTTCGACTATCTGATGCCGGACTTCGCGCGGGCCACACTCTCGGGCGGTTCCGGCCTGTTCGTGGAGCAGCCTGACCGGCGCTACGACATGGACGCGAACTGGCGGTTCCCGGTGGCGCGGGACTGGTTCGCCATCGTCGGCGTGGCCGCGTCGCGCGGCGAGCTCGACCGGCGGGAGAACGCGGTTTCGAACTGGCGCGAGGAGGGCAGCGTGACGGGCGTGGCCAGCCTGGGTCAGGGGAGCATGACGGGCGCCTCGGCCTATGCCCAGGCCGAGTGGTTCGCCACGCCGTCGCTCACCGCCTATTTCGGCCTGCGCTACGACCGTTACCGCACCCGCGGCCGCGTGGCGCAATCGACCCCGCCCGCCTTCGACCTTGCCTATCCCGATCGCAGCTTCGACGCCTGGTCGCCCAAGGCGGCCCTGTCGTGGCGGGTGTCGCCCGGCGTGGCGCTACGGGCGTCGTACGGCGTCGGCTTCCGGCCGCCGAGCCTGTTCGACCTCTACTCGAGGTACGCCTCGCCCTCGGCGATCGCGGGAGTGGCCCAGGTCAACGAGCCCGCTCCGGACCTCGAGGCCGAACACATCGAGGCGGTCGAGGTGGGCGCCGACGTGGCCTTCGGCCGGGGCAGCCAGTGGTCGCTCACGCTCTACAGCCAGCGGCTGGGCGACCTGATCCACCGGCGGACGATCTCGCCGGAGCTCACCCGGACCGTCAATGCGGCCGAGGCGCGCATCGACGGGATCGAGGGCTCGCTCCTGTGGCGGCCGCAGGCGCGGGGCCTGCGCGGCCTGGCGCTGACGGCCGCCCTCGGCCACCAGTTCCGCTACGAGATCACCGACAACCCGGCGGAACCGGAGACGGTGGGACGCAAGCTCGCCGACGTGCCGCGCACGGTGGCGTCGATCGGCGCCGAGTATCGCCGCGGCCGCTTTGGCGGGCTGCTCGCGTGGCGCTACACGAGCGCGGTCTTCGGCTCTGGGGACGACATGAACCTGAACACCGCGCAGGGCGTGTATGGCGTGTACGACGCGCACCACCGTCTCGACCTGCGCGCGAGCTGGCAGCTCAACCGCCATGTCGAGCTCGGCCTGGCGATCGACAACCTGGCCGATCGCCGCTGGTTCGAGTTCTATCGCCAGCCCGGCCGAAGCGTGATGCTGGAGACGGTCCTGCGACTCTAGCGAGACGCGCGGCCCGCTGCGTGGGGCGCCGCACGGCCTCAGCGGTTGGCCTGGCCGGGGACGGGCTCCGGCGCCGGCCGGGCCTGGCGGACCGAGCCGATCCGCAGCAGGCCCAGGGCGAAGAGCAGGATGCCGAGCCCGATGACGATCTCGCGGCCGGCGGCGGCGAGCCGCGCCATCTGCCCCGGGGCGAGCGCCGCGATGTGTTCCCAGCCGATGCTCGGGCCGGCCACGGCGCGCGAACCCCGCGCCTGCGACACCACCTGGCGCGCGGGCGACTCGTCGATCGCGACGAGACTGGTGTAGGGCGTGACGAGATGGTGGGTCATGCCGAGCTCGCGGATCTCGTCGCGCAGCAACGCCTGGTCGGCCTCGGACACGCTGGCGAAGCGCAGACGGTCCTGGAGGGTCTCGATGCGCTGGCGCGCCCACTGCACGTGCAGGCCGGTGCCCTCCGTCACGCGGGCGTTCACCCGGCCCTCCCAGCGCGTGTCGCCGAGCCACGCGGACACGGTCGCGCCGGCGGGGCGACGGGCGAAGCGCGCCCGAACGATCAGTGGCTCCCCGGCATGGAGCTCCCATGCCTCCGGCAGCGGGTCGAGCGGCTGGGCGCCGTCGAACGCGATCTGGATGCCGGTCACGAGCGGCCGCCCGAGCTTGGCGAAGAGCTCCGCCATGCGCCGCTCCACCTCGCCGATGCGCGCGATGCGGGTGAAGGTGCCGCGCCCGGCCTCCGCCGCCTTGTCCATGAACCATGCATTGGAGGCCGATCCCACGCCCACGGAGAAGAGCCGCCGCGCGCCGGCGCCGGCATCGATGACCTGCAGCATCGCATCCTCGTGCTCGACGCGGCCGTCGCCGACGAGCACGACCTGGTGGTCGAAGCCGTCGCGAAGCGGCGCCGCGAAGGCGCGTTCGATGGCGCCGGGGTCGCGCGCGCCGCCGGCGGCGGCGAGCTCCGCGATCCATGCGCGCGCCTGGCGCGCGGTCCGGGCATCGTACGGACGCGGCTCGTCGAACAGGGCCTGGCCGCGGTCGCCGAAACGCAGCAGGTTGAAGCGGTCGCCGGGGGCGAGCCGCTCGAGGCCGAATCGCAGGGCGGCCTTGGCCTGCTCCAGCGGTTCGCCGGCCATCGAGGCGGACGCGTCCACCACGAACTGGATTTCGCGCGGAGCGCGCCCGCCGGGGCTCGCCAGCGAGGCGGGCGGCGTCAGCATGAGCATCGCGTACCAGTTGTCGCCGTGCTTCTCGATCGGCAGCATCGCGACGGGCGCATGGCCGGGAAGCGGCTGCCACTCGAGCTCGAAGTCGCGCTCGGGCGCGGCGCTCCCGGGCTTGAGGCGGACCTGGTAGCGCGGCGCCGACTCGGCCCCCGTCGCGGTCGACTCCGCCGCGGCGCGGTCCTCGATCACCAGCACCTCGTGCGAGCCCGACACCGGCCGGGAGATCGGCATGCCGGGATCGATGTCCACCACGAGCGAAACCGCCGGCGCCATCGACATGGCGGGCACCCGCGGGCTCGTCGCGCCCGCCGACCCGGGTGCGTCCGCGCGGTGGTCGAACAGGGCGGGAATGCGCAGCCGCCATGCGCCGTCGCGCAGCGCGAGCGTCTGCTGGTACTCGATGCTGACCTCGACCGTTGACCAGGGGGCGATGTTCGCGACACGGGCGGTGAAGAGGTCGGGGCGTTCCTGCTCGACCAGCGAGCCCTGCTGGCCCTGGGCCTTGGCGCGCTCGTAGTTCTCGCGCGCCTGGGCGCGGTCCTCGATGCGGCCCTCGATCGCCCGCTCGCCGACGCGCATGCGGATGTGGTCCACCGCGCCGTCCTCGGGCAGGGGGAAGACGAACACGCCTTCCAGCGATTCGTCGCTGGGATTCGTGAAGCGCTGGGTCACCACGCTGCGCACCGTGCTGCCGGTCACCTTCATGCGGGTGCTGGTGGCCTGCACCGGCGCGACCACGAGGCCCTCGCCGGTGGCGAGCAGCAGGCCGGCGCCCTCGGCCTCGTCCACGCCGGCGACCCGCGGCAGCCCGGCAAGCGCGGCGGGGACGATCCGGCCCTCGGTCGCCTGCAGGGCCGAGCGCGTCGCCTCGGCGTCGATCGAGGAGGGCGCCGCCATCGCGGCCGAGGCGGTGAGCGCGACGAGGATCGCGAGCGCGCAACCGATCGCGATCGCCGTGGCCGCCGCATAGCCCACCAGCATCAGCCATTCGAGCCAGGCGCCCGGATGCCGGATCCGGCCCTCGGCCTCCCCGGCGCCGACCATCCCGCCCGCCATGCCTGCCGTCGATTCCCGCGTGTCGCGCTTCGCCATCCCGGTTCCCCGTGCGTTTCTCTCGTGGTGTTTCCCAAGGCCGCATTCGACCCTCGCGGCGGGGCCCGGCCGGGGCGGGCACGGGCACCGGAGTGATCGAATGTGGCAACGGCGAGGCACGGAAGCGCTCCATGCCGCCTGTCCCCCAAGGGACACCGTCCATGCGTTAACCTCGCTGCATCATGCCGAGACGTATCGCCATCATCGAAGACGAGCCGTCGATCAGCGAAAACCTGAGCGACGCCCTGACGCGCCACGGCTACGAGGTCACCACCTATGCCGACCGCCCGTCCGCCCAGGAGGGCCTCGATGGACGGCTGCCCGACCTCGCGATCATCGACGTCGGGCTCGGCGACGAGCCCGAGGGCGGCTTCGAGCTCTGCCGCTGGCTGCGCGGACGCGCGCCGAGCCTGCCGATCCTGATCCTGTCGGCGCGCGACTCAGAGATCGACATCGTGTCCGGCCTGCGGCTCGGGGCCGACGACTACGTCACCAAGAACGTGAGCCTGCCGCACCTGCTCGCCCGGGTGACGGCGCTGTTCCGCCGGGCCGACCTGGCCGCCCAGGCGAACGCCGCCGAGGACGTCATCGAGCGCGGGCCGCTGCGTCTCAACCTGCAGCGCTTCGAGGCGAGCTGGAATGGCACGCCGGTGCAGCTCACCGTCACCGAGTTCTGGATGCTGCATGCCCTCGCGCGCCATCCGGGCCACGTGAAGGACCGCGATGCGCTGATGCGCGAGGCGAGCATGGTGGTCGACGACCATACCGTGACCTCGTACGTGAAGCGGATGCGCCGCAAGTTCGAGGCGGTCGATCCGGACTTCGATGCGATCGAGACGGTCTACGGGCTCGGCTACCGCTACGTCGTCCGTGGCTGACCGTGCGGGGCGGCGCCCCCTGTGGGGATGGCGACCGCGCTTCGGCCTGCGCTTCATGTTGCTGGTGGCCCTGCTGCCGCTCCTCGGGCTTCCCTGGATCGGCCTGCGCTTCGTGGACGAGATGGCCGAGCTCGCCCGCGACGAGCGGCTCGAGAACCTCGTGGTCGCCGCGCGCAACCTCGCCACCTCGCTGCACGAGCGGCCGGAGCTCTTCGCCGCGCCGGGCGGTTCGAGCGCCCATCCCCCCGACACCGAGCCGATCACCCTCGACCTCCTCGGGCCCGCCCGGGTCGATGCCGATGCGCGCGAATGGGTGGAGGTGGCCCGCCGCGCCCTGCCCGTCACCGTCCGGGGCGATGCCCCGCGCGAGACGCTGGCGCCGCGCATCGCCGTGGCGCGCTCGCAGGAGCACCCGGGCAAGGTCTTCGTGCTGGCCGAGGTGGTCGACGAGCGCTATGTCGCGCCGGACAGCGACGGCCCCGGGGACCGGATGCGGGTGTTTTACGGCGACGAGCCCGAGGCCATGCAGGAGGTCGTCGGCGTGGCGGCCGCGCGCCAGGGCGGCTGGATCGCGGAAGCCGAGGTGCCCGAATCGATGCTGATGCGGGTCCTGGTCGAGGACGTCGACTACTTCGGCAGCCGCCGCCTGGAGGCCACGGCCGATTCGGGGCTGCTCGCCCTGTCGCGGCCGCCGGGCGACAAGACCGACGAGGCGCGCGAAAGGCAGTGGGCGCTCACGATCGGCGCCCTGTCGCGGGCGAGCGGCCGGGTGGCGGTGTACGACGTGACGGGCGTCCAGCTGGCCCGTCAGGGCAGCCTCGCGAGCCCGGAGCAGCCGGCGCGCGGCTGGACATCGCACCTCGCGCGCTGGCTGCTGGCCGTGGCCTCGCGCCTGCGCCCGGAGATCGATGCGATCAACCTCGTGGACAGCGGCGACGGCAGCGACGAATCGCGCGCCGCCGTCTCGGCGCTCGCCAAGGCGCTGACCGGGGTGCCGGCGCAGCAGTGGCTGCGCACGGGGCTGGTGGGCGGCATGCCGGTCTGGCTGCTGACCGTCGCCCAGCCCATCTGGTCCGGCGACCAGGTGGTGGGGGCGCTGGTGCTGGAGGAGAGCACCGGCTCGCGGCTCGCGCTCGGCCAGCAGGCGCTCGAGCAGCTCACGCTGCTCGCGGCGCTCGCGCTGGCCGGCACGGTGGTGGCCCTGCTGCTGGTGGCCACCATCACCGTCGCCCGGATCGTGAGGCTGCGGCGGGCCGCGGAGGCGGCGATCGACGCCCGGGGACGGGTGGTGGGCACCATTCCGCAGTTCCGCATGCTCGACGAGGTCGGCGAGCTCGCGATCGGCTACGAGCGGGTGCTCGGCCGGCTGCGCGAGCACCAGGAGTACCTCAGCAAGCTGCGTGGACGACTGGTCCACGAGTTGCGCACGCCCATCATGGTGGTCCGCAGCTCGCTCGAGAACCTGGTCGCCGAGGAAGACCAGGCCCGGCAGGCGGCCTATGCCGAGCGCGCCCAGCAGGGGGCGGCCCGGCTGGAGAAGATCGTCGCGAGCATGGGCGAGGCCTCCAGCCTCGAGACGATGCTGGGCGACAGCCAGCTCGAGGAGGTGGACCTCGGCAGCCTGGTGGCGAGCTGCGTGGAGGCCTACCGCCTCGCCTATCCCGCCGCGGTCTTCGAGCTCACCCAGCCGCAAGGGCCGGTCCGCGCGCAGGCCGTGCCCGAGGCGATCGCCCAGGCGCTCGACAAGCTGGTGGCCAATGCCGTCGACTTCGCGGTTCCCGGCACCACCATCCGGGTCGATCTCGAGGCCCGCGAGCTCGCCGATCCCGCCGGCGGGCGCCGGCCCGTCGCGGGCTGGCGGGTCTCGGTCTTCAACCTCGGCCAGCCGCTGCCCGAGTCGATGGGCGAAAGCCTGTTCGATTCCATGGTGTCGGTGCGCGACTCGCGCAGCGCCTCGAGCAGCCATCTGGGGCTCGGGCTGTACCTGGTGCGCCTCATTGCTGAGTTCCACGGCGGGCATGTGTTCGCCCAGAACGAGGGCGGCGGCGTGCGCGTGGGCTTCACCCTGCCGGCGACGACCTCATGAGCGGCGAGCCCCCGTATGCCGGGCTGACGCCCGACGCCATCCTCGACGCGCTCGCCGCCGTGGGCTTCGAGGGCGACGGCCGGCTGCTCGCCATGAACAGCTACGAGAACCGGGTGTACCAGGCCTGGCTCGACGACGGTCGCGTCGTGGTGGCCAAGTTCTATCGCCCGCAGCGCTGGAGCGACGGGCAGATCCTGGAGGAGCATGCCTTCGCGCTCGAGCTCGCCGCCGAGGAAGTGCCGGTGGTGCCGCCCCTCGAGGTGGACGGCCGGACGCTGTTCCGATGGAACGACCTGCGCTTCGCGGTCTTCCCCCGGCGCGGCGGGCGCACGCCGGAGCTCGACGATCCGAGCGTGCTCGAGCGCCTGGGCCGCTTCATCGGCCGGATCCACGTGGTCGGCGCCCGCAGGCCGTTCGCCGCCCGTCCGTCGATCGACGTGGAGCGGCTGGGTCGCGAGCCGGTCGCCTTCCTGGTCGGGTCGGGGCTGGTGCCGGGTTCGCTGCGCCCGGCCTGGCAGGCTGCCGTGGACCAGGCGCTGGAGGCGGTGATCGCCGCCTTCGACCGCGTCGGGCCGACCCGGGCCCTTCGCCTGCATGGCGACTGCCACGTGGGCAACGTGCTCTGGACCGACGACGGGCCGCACTTCGTCGACCTGGACGACGCCTGCAACGGCCCCGCGGTGCAGGACCTGTGGATGCTCCTGTCGGGCGATCGCGCGGCGATGACGCGGCAGCTCGGCGACGTGCTCGCCGGCTACGAGGACTTCGCCGAGTTCGACCGGCGCGAGCTCGCCCTCGTCGAGCCGCTGAGGACCTTGCGCCTGGTCCACTACAGCGCCTGGATCGCGCGCCGCTGGGAGGATCCGGCCTTCCCGGCCGCCTTCCCGTGGTTCGGCACGGAGCGCTACTGGCAGGACCGGATCCTGGAACTGCGCGAGCAGATCGCGGCCATGAGCGAGCCGCCACTCGGCCCCCTGTGAGCGGCCGGCGGGCCGGATCCGGCCGTCCCGCGCCGGGCGGGCGGCCTACAGTCGGGTTCCTGACGGGAGATGGCGATGCGTGACACCTGGTGCGAGCCGGGCACGACGACCGGCGGGACGGGCCTGCTGCTGATGGGCGGCGGGGCGCGCACCGCCTACCAGGCCGGCGTCGTGGCGGCGATCGGCGAGATCGTGGACGGGGCGAACGGCATGCCCTTCGACCAGATCGTCGGCACCTCCGCCGGAGCGGTCAATGGCGCCTACCTCGCCGCGAATGCCGGCCGCTGGCCCGATGCGGCGACCGAGCTCGTCGAGCTCTGGCGCGGCCTCACGCCCGGCCGGGTGTATTCGACGGAATGGCTGGACTGGTACCTGCGCGGCGCGCGATGGGTATCGTGGCTCGCGATGCCGCGTCTCATGCGCAGCCGGCCGGAATCCCTGCTCGACAATGCGCCGTTGCGGGCGACGCTGCGCGAGTCGATCGACGTCGGCGCCATCGAGGCGGCGATCGATTCCGGCGCCCTCGACTACTTCGGCGTCAGCGCATCGAGCTACACCAGCGGCCGCCACGTGGTGTTCTATCGCTGCGGGCGGGCCCTGCCGCCCTGGTCGCGGCCGGGGCGCGTCGCGGTGGCGGCCCGGATCGGCATCGACCACCTGGTCGCCTCGGCGGCCCTGCCCTTCGTCTTCGCCCCGGTGCCGCTGTCCATCGAGGACGGCATCGAGTACTTCGGCGACGGCACCATGCGCCAGCTCGCGCCGCTGTCGCCGCTGATCCATGCCGGCGCCGGGCGGATACTCGCGATCGGCGTCGCGCCCGGAGAGCGGGCAGGCCTGTTCGAGGCGGGCGGGGCCCGTCCCGGCACCGACCCCGGCAAGCCGACGCTCGCCCAGATCGCCGGCCATGCGCTCGCGAGCATCATGTTCGACGCGCTGCCGGCCGACGCGGAGCGGCTGCAGCGGGCCAACCAGGCCCTCGCGCTGATTCCCGCGGAGCTGCGGCGCGACTTCCCGTTCCGGCCGGTCGACATCCTCACCCTGGGCCCGAGCCGCCCGATCGAGGAGCTGGCGCTCGAGCACATCCGGGACCTCCCCGCCCGCGTTCGCGCCTTCCTCCGGACCTTCGGCGGCACGGAACAGAACGGGATGGCGCTCGCGAGCTACCTGATGTTCGAGTCGAGCTTCACCGACGAGCTGATCGCGCTGGGTCGCGCCGACGCGCTGGAGAGAGCCGACGAGATCCGCCGCTTCTTCGGCTGCGACGGATCGCAGCAACATATTTCGCATGCTATCCAAACGGGGTAGGCAAATCGCTGTTTTTTCGGCACTTTGTCGCCCTCTGGCGTTGTACACGGCCTGCGTGTAAGCTTCGTTTAAGCGGATTGTCAGCCTCACTTCAGTTTTGAATGCTGAAATCCCAACTCACTTGCTGCAGGCGCCCCCGGGCGTCGGCGCAGGTGAAGACTGTCTCCAGGCGGTGTTGATCACCGCATTGCAAGGGCCGCGCAAGCGGCCCTTTTTCTTTGCCGGCACTAGAATCGTGGCAACCACGATCGAGGAGCAGCAGCATGAGCATCAACACCGTCGGCATCATCGGCGCGGGCACGATGGGCACGGGCATCGCGCAGGTCTGCGCGACCACCGGCATCGATGTCGTCCTGCAGGACATCGGCGAGGCGGCGCTCGAGCGCAGCGTGGCGACGATCCGCTCACAGCTCGACAGGCAGGTCTCCAAGGGCAAGCTGGACGAGGCGGCCCGGGACGCGGCCCTCGGCCGCATCCGCACGACCTCGGATCCGGCCGGCCTCGCCCGGACCGACCTGGTCATCGAGGCCGCGACCGAGAACGAGGCGCTCAAGCTCGAGATCCTCGGCAAGGTGGAGAAGCTGCTGGCCCCCGAGACCATCATCGCCACCAACACCTCGTCCATCTCCATCACGCGGCTGGCCGCCGGGCTGTCACGGCCGGGCAAGGTGGTGGGGATGCACTTCTTCAACCCGGTGCCCGTCATGGCGCTGGTCGAGATCATCCGCGGCCTGCGCACGGACGAGGACACCGTCGCGACCGTCACGGCGCTGGCCGAGCGCCTCGGCAAGACCCCGATCGGCGTGCGCAACAGCGCCGGCTTCGTGGTCAACCGCATCCTCTGCCCGATGATCAACGAGGCGATCTTCGCGCTGCAGGAAGGGCTCGCCAGCGCGGAGGAGATCGACGCGGGGATGCGGCTGGGCTGCAACCATCCCATCGGGCCGCTCGCCCTGTGCGACCTCATCGGCCTGGATGTCCAGCTCGCCGTGATGGAAGTGCTCTACGCCTCCTTCAACGATCCCAAGTACCGTCCGGCGCCGCTGCTGCGCGAGATGGTCGATGCGGGCCTGCTCGGCCGCAAGACCGGTCGCGGCTTCTACGACTACGCGAAGAAGGGCTGAGCGGCCCTAGCCCTCGAAGGCGACGAGGCGTTCGACCGACATCACGGTCACGCCGCCGTAGGAGGTCCGGAGCAGGCCCAGCGCCTCGAGCTTGTGCAGCGCCTGGTTGACCCGCTGGCGCGACAGGCCCGTGAGCAGGCCGAGCTCCGACTGCGAGATCCGCAGGCGCGAACGGGTGGACGGATAGAGCCGGGGATTGAAGAGCTGCGCGAGGCAGCGCGCGACCCGCCCCTCGGGCCCGAGCAATCGCTGGTGCTCGAGCGCGGCGATGAAATGCCCGAGCCGCTCGTTGAGCTGGACGAGGAGGAAGCGCGAGAAGGCGGGGCTGGTGTCGATCAGCCAGTGGAAGGTCTGCCTCGGCATCACCGCGATCCGGCTGCGGCGCAGCGCGACCACGTCGTAGCGCCTCGGCTCGTCCTTCAGCACCGAGCCCTCGCCGAACCATCCGCCGGCGGGCACGCCGGCGAGTGTCATCGAGCGACCGTTGGCCGCATCGATCGAGACCTTCACGAGCCCCTCGACCACGCCCAGCCAGCCCTCGACGGCCTCGCCCCGGGCGGAGAAGACCTGGCCGGCGGCGGCGTCGCGCACGACGGTGTCGGCGAGCACGCGCGCGCGCTGCCCGGCGTCGAGCCGCGGCCACCAGTCCGATTCGTCGAGCATGCGCTTGAGGTCCTGCATCACCGGCGCCGGGCGGCGAGCTGCTCGAGCCGTCGACCGGAATTGTCGCGTCGGCGACAACTATACCGTGCGTCTCCCGCTAGACTTGGCGCCGCGCGGACCGGGGGCCGCGCGGGCTGCGGCGCGTACTTTGCGCAAGTATCCGCGCCAGCCGCCATGCGCTAAGCTCGCTGGCGCACCATGGACCACGGTGGCGCGAGGATTGGATATCGGAGGGGGACAAATGGCCGGAAGCGATGCCGCGGCCCAGCTCGCCAGACTGGGCGAGACCACCTTTCCGCGACTGCTTGCGAAGCATGCCGCGGAACGGCCGAACGCGACCGCGATGCGGGAGAAGGACCTCGGCATCTGGCAGGCCATGACCTGGGCGGAGCTCAAGGCCGAGGTCGAGCTCGTCGCCGCCGGGCTCGCCGCCGCGGGCTTCGAGCGCGGCATGAAGCTCGCCCTCGTCGGCGAGAACCGTCCCCGGCTCTACGTCGGCATGATCGCCACGCAGGTGCTGGGCGGCGTCACGGTCCCGCTCTACCAGGACGCCGTCGCCCAGGAGATGGCGTACGTCTTCCGCGACGCCGGCATCTCGTTCGCGATCGTCGAGGACCAGGAGCAGGTCGACAAGCTCCTGGAGGTCAGGGCGGAGTATCCGGAGCTGCGCCGGGTCTGGTACGACGATCCCCGCGGGCTGCGCAACTACGACGAGCCGGTGCTGTCGTCCTACGAAAGCCTGCTCGAGGCCGGGCGCGCCCGCCTCGCCGAGGATCCCGGCCTGTTCGACCGCGAGGTCGCCGCCGGCAATCCTTCCGACCCGGCCGCCATCTTCTATACGTCCGGTACCACGGGAAACCCGAAGGGCGTGGTCCACGGCCACAACAACCTCATTTCCGTCTCGGTCGCCGCCTCGCAGCTCGAGAACCTCGGTCCCGACGACGAGGTCCTGGCCTACCTGCCGATGGCCTGGATGGGCCAGAACATCTTCTCGTACACCCAGTGGCTGGTGAACGGCTTCACCGTCAACTGCCCGGAATCGGACCAGACGGTCGCCGCCGACATGCGCGAGATCGGCCCGACCTACTACTTCGCGCCGCCGCGGGTGCTGGAGGCGCTGCTCACCCAGGTGACCATCCGGATGGAGGACGCTGCGCCGATCAAGCAGAAGATGTTCCGGTACTTCCTGGATGTCGCGAAGCGGGTCGGCGAGCGCCTGCTCGAGCGCGACTCCTCGGTCGGCTTCGTCGATCGCCTGCTCTACCGGATCGGCGACCTGCTGGTCTATGGGCCCCTTCGCAATGCGCTCGGCATGAGCCGGCTGCGCGTGGCCTATACCGCCGGCGAGGCGATCGGGCCGGAGCTGTTCGTGTTCTTCCGCTCGATCGGGATCAACCTCAAGCAGCTCTACGGCTCCACCGAGACCGCGGTGTTCGTCTGCATCCAGCCCGACGGCCAGGTGCGCGCCGACACGGTCGGCGTGCCGCTCCAGGGCGTGGAGGTCAAGGTGTCGGACTCGGGCGAGCTCCTGATCCGCAGCCCGGGGCTGCTGCGCGAGTACCACAACAATCCGGAGGCGACCGCCGAGGTCAAGGATGCCGAGGGCTGGTACCACACGGGGGACGCCGGCTACTTCGACACCGACGGCCAGCTGAAGATCATCGACCGCGCCAAGGACGTCGGCCGGCTTGCCGACGGCAGCATGTTCGCGCCCAAGTACATCGAGAACAAGCTCAAGTTCTTCCCGTACGTCAAGGAGGCGGTGGCCTTCGGCGACGGCACCGACCGCGTCATGGCCATGCTCAACATCGACTACGAGGCCTGCGGGAACTATGCCGAGCGGCGCAACATCCCCTACACCGGCTACGTGGACCTCGCCGGCCGCCCGGAGATCGCCAGCCTCATGAAGGAATGCGTCGAGAAGGTCAATGCCGACCTCGCGGCCGACCCGATGATGGCGGCATCCCAGATCCACCGATTCCTCGTCCTGCACAAGGAGCTGGATCCCGACGACGGCGAGCTCACCCGCACGCGCAAGGTGCGCCGGCGCTTCATCGCCGAGAAGTACCGCGCGCTGGTGGAGGCCCTGTACGACGGCCGCGACCACTGTTTCATCGAGACCCAGGTGCGCTTCGAGGACGGCCGGACCGGCTCCGTGTCGGCGGACCTCAAGATCATCGACGCTCGAGTCTTCCCGCCGGACGCGGCAACGAAGGCCGCCTGAGGCATTCCGACCCATGCGCACCAAGACCATCGGCGACGTCATCCTCGACCTGCAGAACATCTCCCTGTCCTTCGGCGGCGTGAAGGCGCTGACGGACATTTCCTTCGATGTGCGGGAGCACGAGGTGCGCGCGATCATCGGGCCGAACGGCGCCGGCAAGAGCTCGATGCTCAACGTGATCAACGGCGTCTATACGCCGCAGCAGGGCCGGATCGTGTTCCGCGGGCAGGTGTTCGAGAAGATGAACCCGCGCAAGGTCGCGGAAATGGGCGTGGCCCGCACCTTCCAGAACCTCGCCCTGTTCAAGGGCATGACGGTGCTCGACAACATCATGACGGGCCGCAACCTGCGCATGAAGACCGGCATCCTCGCGCAGATGGTGCGCCTCGGGCCGGCCGAGCGCGAGGAGCTGGCGCACCGCGAGCAGGTCGAGCGCATCATCGACTTCCTCGAGATCCAGAACTACCGCAAGACGCCGGTGGGCCAGCTCCCCTACGGCCTGCAGAAGCGGGTGGACCTCGGCCGCGCGCTCGCGATGGAGCCGCAGCTGCTCCTGCTCGACGAGCCGATGGCCGGCATGAACCTCGAGGAGAAGCAGGACATGAGCCGCTTCATCCTGGACGTCAACGACGAGTTCGGCACCACCATCGTGCTGATCGAGCACGACATGGGCGTGGTGATGGACATTTCCGACCGCGTGGTCGTCCTCGACTATGGCCGCAAGATCGGGGACGGCACCCCCGACGAGGTCCGCAACAACCAGGACGTCATCGACGCCTACCTCGGCGTCGCGCACTGAGGATCGCACATGGGGTTTTTCGTCGAAGTCGTACTCGGCGGCCTGATGGCCGGCGTGCTCTATTCGCTCGTCGCGCTGGGCTTCGTGCTGATCTTCAAGGCGTCGGGGGTGTTCAACTTCGCCCAGGGCGCGATGGTGCTGTTCGC
>CAZDYQ010000005.1:0-68430 GCA_964509685.1 uncultured Burkholderiaceae bacterium | reverse complement strand
AGCTTCTGGATGATCGGATCGACGTCCTTGCCCTGGAACTTCTGGATGGCCTTCTCGATCGACCACTTGCAGATCTGGCTGTCGATGAACAGGGTCGTGTAGGCATTGCCCCGGCCGTCGAAGGCGGTGTGCAGGGGGCCCAGGCCCAGCTCGGGCTCAGCCACCACCGTGTCGCGGGGCTTGATCCTGTCCTCGAACAGGTCGTCGAACTTGCGCACATCGAACACCGTGCAGGTGGGCGAGAGCTTGCCGTTGGCGACCACATGGATGCCGTCGGGCGCGGTGTTGATGCCGTGGGGGCTGTTCGGCACCGGCACGTAGCGCGTGTAGGGCGAGTCCTTGCCGTCCTTCTTGCGCCCGTCCAGCACCGGCACGCCGTTGATCATCTCGGCCTTGCCGGCCTTGACCGCCTCCTCGATGCGCTTGAGGTTGAAGATGACGATCCAGTCCTGCTCGGCGGCGGTCATTTCGCCCAGCGTGACGCCTTCTTCCGAGTTGTAGCAGGTGGAGAAGGCGTACTTGCCCTGGTAGTCGGCATCCACGTTGTCGAGGTTGCCGTCCACGATGACCTGCCAGGCGACCTTCATCGTCTCGCCGTCCACCGCGGTGAAGATGCAGCGGTAGGTCTTCGGGTCCTTGGCCGTCTTGCCGTCGTTCGGGATCGGGACGGCATCCTCGCCGTTGCAGAAGACGTAGCCCGTCTTCGGGTACTTCTGCACCCGCAGGCCGTGGACCGTGTGCTGGTTGGGCAGCTCGATGATCTTGTCGCACTTCATGACGTCGCAGCGCACCCGCGCGATCCGCGTGTTCGCCTTGTCGTTCATGAAGAGGTAGCGACCGTCGTACGTGCCGTCCGTGAACGACATGTGAGGATGGTGCAGGTCGCCGTTGAAGTAGGTGCCCCCGCGCGACTCGAGGTACTTCTTCGTCTCGGGCGTGAGCCCCTCGGTGAGGATCTTCAGGCTCTCGTTGGTCTGGCCCCAGCCGGTCGCGCTGCAGCGGTTGAAGACGGGCACCCGCATGAGCTCGCGCATCGAGGGCAGGCCCATGATCCGCAGCTCGCCGCTCTGGCCGCTGGAGAAGAACACGTAATACTCGTCGAGCTCGCCCGGCCCGACGTGATGGTCGTTGCCCTTGGCGGCGCCGCGCGATTGCGCGTGCGCGGCCGGCACCAGTCCGGCATTGCGACCGCCCAGGCCGCCGATCGCGAGCCCGGCCGCGCCCGCTGCGGCCGCGCCGCCGAGGAGCGCGCGGCGCCCCGGGGCCACCAGGCCCGGCTTCTTGTTTTCATTGCTCATTGCCTTCTCCTTGCTTCAAGGTCGCGCCGCGTCGCGGCACGGCTTCAGTTCGCGGGCGTTGCGGGCGGGCTCGCCGTGGCGCCGGCGTCCGCCGCCGGCTGGCTCGCCGGCCGAGCCACGGCCGCGCGCTTCTCTCGCTTGACCCGGCGCTGGATCCGGACCGGGCACTTGTAGTCGTGGTGGTAGAGCACCTGGCAGTGCAGGCAGGAGATGCACTCGTTGGGATTGATGTGGCCCTCGGGATGGATCGCTTCGACCGGGCACTCGTTGAAGCAGCGCATGCAGGGATTCCCGCACTCCCGATAGCGCTTGAGCCAGTCGAACATCCGCATCCGGCCCGGGATCGCGAGGGCGGCGCCGAGCGGGCAGAGATAGCGACAGAAGAATCGCTCCACGAAAAGGCCGGCCCCGATGAGCGCCAGGGCGAACAGGACGAACCACCAGTCACGCATGAACCTCAGGACGATCGCCGTCTTGAACGGCTCGATCTCGGCGAGGACCTCGGCGAACGCCAGCGAGCCGAGCGACACCCCGAAGAGTCCGAGGAAGATGATGTACTTGATCGGCCACATGCGCTCATGCACGCGCCACGGAATCTTGACCTGCGGCAACTTCAGTGCTCGTGCCGCCTTGTTCGTGAGCTCCTGGAGCGCACCGAATGGGCACAGCCAGCCGCAGAAGGGCCCGCGACCCCAGAAGAGCAGGCCGGCGGCGACCGCGCACCAGAGCAGGAAGATGAGCGGGTCGACGAGGAAGGCCTCCCAGCGGAAGCCTTCGCGCAATGCCGTCGTGAAGGTCAGGACATTCACGACCGAGAGCTGCGCCCCGGCCACCCAGCCGAGCCACACGAGCGTGAGCGCCAGGTATACGAGCCGGATCCTGTCGAACAGCTTCTCGCGCGCGACCAGGAGGTCCTGGAAAAAGAAGATCACGGTGAGCGCGGCGAGCATCAGCACGAGCATGGCGATCGCCGCGACCTTGCTCTTCCAGAGGCGCATCCAGAGGGGCTCGTCCATTCCCGCGAGGCCGTCTGGCAGGGCCTCCCCGCCCGGCGCGGCGGCGCCGGTCGCTGGCTGCGCGGGCGTTGCGGGCGTTGCGGGCGGCGCGGCCGCGGCCGGGACTGCCGGGGCCGGGGCGGGGAGCGGCTTGAGGTAGGTCTCGGGAAGCCGGTACTCGAGCTCGAACGAGACGAAGGCCTTGTCGAGCGCGCCCACCGATCGCTGCACCAGGAGCTGCAGGCGCCATGGACGCGCCGGATCGAATTCGGCGCCCTCGGGGATCATGAAGACGCCGATCTCCCGCGGCCGGGGCGCGCCCTCGGCCTCGAGGTCCGCGATGCGCCGGTGCTGGTAGTCGCGGAAACGGATCGTCTCGGTGCCCTGGTGGACCTCGATGCGATCGAAGATGCCGCCGCGCACGTATCCCGATCCCTTGAAGGAATAGAGGCCTTCCCCGGCGACGACGATGGCATGCCGGCCCTCTCCCAGCTCGGCGGCGAGCGACGCGTACTCGACCTCGCCGAGCAGGCTCCGGCCGATCGCCGGTTGCGAAACGAGGGCCGTCCACAGTTCGATGAAGACTTCCTCGGGATCACCCGGCTCGGGGCGCCGGGCCGCCGCCGCATCCCCGGATCGTTCGAACGCGGCATTCACGTCGCCGATCGTGAGGACCAGTGAGCCGACCGCGCCGCTCGACAGCAGTTCGTCCCAGCTCGCGACGGATCCCGCCTCGGGGTCGATCTCGCGCTTCGTTTCGGCGCGCGCGGGTGCCGGCGCCCCGCCGAGCCCGAGGGCCCGCGCGACCCGTATGCTCGAGCGCACGACGCTCTCGCCCATGACCAGCACGGTGACGGTCGCGCCGCTCACGATGTCCGTTCGGGGCATGCCCTCGCCCGCCATCGCGGCCTTCATCGGGTTGTAGCCGACGAAGGCGGCCATGTAGTCGATCACGCGCTGCTCGGGAATCCCGATCAGCACGATCGGCTCGCTGTGCGCCACGAGTCGCAGGCCCACGATCGTGCCTTCGGTGTCGAGGCCGACGACGATGTGGATGGGCTTGCCGGAGTAACCGTCCGTGTTGACGAACTGCGACGTGAGGAAGGCGTAGCCGACGAGCTCGTCGCCCCGGTAGGCGGGCGCGACGGTCGCTGGCGCGCTGGCGACCGGACCGAAGCGGTCCGCGCCGGGCACGACCGCGCCCGGCTCGAGCGAAGGCAGGAAGGATTCGAGGCGGGCGTCCTGCGCCGCGGCCGAAGGGAGCGCCAGCGCCAGGAGGAGGGTCACGAGCAGCGCCAGGAGCGCGGGCCACCCCGGGTTTGCCGGTCGTGCCTGACTCGTTGCCGCCGCCGTCGCCATCTCGCGCCTCCGCGTTGGACACGATGCTGCGCGCTGGGGCAACATGCAATGTCCCAAGTCAAGGTACAGGCATGGTAACCCGTGGCGACATCCGCGCAGCGCTACGCGCGGGCCTGCTGCAGGAGGATCCCCAGGTCGGGCCGGTCGACATGCCGACGCTCGTGCGCATCGCCGCGGCCATCGAAGAGGAGTCCGCGCGACGCTACGCCGGGCTCGCCGAACTCATGTCCGCGCGTGGCGCCGTCGCCACGGCCGCGGCGTTCCGCGCGATGCACGAGGAAGAGTTGCGGCATGTCGAATGGGTCGAGCGGTGGGCAGGCACGCTGGCCGAGCCGGTTTCCCCGTCCGGCGGGTTCACGTGGCGCCTGCCGCCGGAGCTGGCCGCCTCCTGGGACGAGGTCGCCAACAGCGCGCTCCTCACGCCGTTTCGCGCCTTCGCGATCGCCGTCTGCAACGAGCAGCGGGCGTTCGCCTTCTACACCTACCTCGCCGCCCGGGCGGTGGACGACCGTGTGCGCCGGGAGGCCGAGAAGCTGGCTGCGGAAGAGCTCGTGCATGCCGCGACCATGCGTCGCTGGCGCCGGCTCGCCTGGCATCGCGAACGCCGGGAGTCCGGCGCCGAAGCGCATCCACCCGTGCGGGACGTCGCCGCGCTGGAAAGCCTGCTGGCCCGGGCCCGGGAGGAGGTCCTCGCCTGCCACCGGGCCGTCGCGGCGCGCCTGCGCGAGATCGGCGACGCGGACGGCGCGGGCTTCCTGGAAGGGTTCGCCCCGGAATTCGGCGAGGGGACTGCCGGCGCGCCGGCCGCCAGCCTGCCCCGGGCGGACCGCGAAGCGATCGCGGGGGCTACCGCCGCCCTCGCGCTGATGACGATCGCGCAGCGGCCGCTCGAGCGGCTCGCGGAACGCCTCGAGGAGATACTCGAGGCCAGCGAGGGGGCGCTCTTCGACGCCACCGTGCAGGCGATCGAGGCCACCGTGGCCGACCTTTCGCGCATCGCCTTGCGCATGGCGCCGGCCTGAGGTCGACCATGGACCGGAACGACCCCCCGGGCGGGAACGTCGCCAGGCCGTCGCTGGGCGAGCTCGGCGCGACCGTCGCGCGATTGCTGCGCACGGCCGGCCAGACGGTCGCCGTGGCCGAGTCGTCCACCGGCGGCTTGCTGAGCGCCTCCCTCCTCGCCGTGCCGGGCGCCTCGGCCTGGTTCCTGGGGGGTGGCGTCGTCTACACTGCGCAGTCGCGGCGCGAGATCCTGGGCATCCGGGCCGAGGATGTCGCCGGGCTGGAGCCGCTCACCGAGCCGATGGCGGCGCGCTTCGCCGAGTTCGCCCGGCGCCGGCTGGGCGCCGACTGGGGCCTGGCCGAGCTCGGGATCGCGGGGCCGACGGGGGGACGCGGCGGGCATCCGCCGGGGACCAGCGTAATCGCGGTCGACGGGCCGGTGCGGCTGGCGCGGACGGTTCGCACGGGATGCGCGGACAGGGAGGACAACATGTGGCGATTCACCGAGGCCGCCCTGGCGCTGCTGGAGGAGGCCGCCAAGGCTCAGGGGGGGACACCATGATAAAATTGTCGCCTTTTGTCCGTTTCGGCCCGGCATCGAACCGCGAGCCGGAGGGCTAGCTGCGGCCGGCAGGCCGTCGCAGGGACCCCTGAAGGGCCATTCGACTGATTCGGTTCTGGTCGCCCCCGGACGCACGACCGGGGGCAGCCGGGCCGGCGGTCGCTGAATTTTCGACTTGTTCGCCGATCAAGGCGCTTACTCGCAATTCGAGGCACTGCTCCATGTCTTATATCCATAGGACGATTGCCGATCTCGCCCGGTCGAGCCCGGCACAGGCGCTGTTCTACCAGGCGGTCGAGGAAGTCCTCGAATCGCTGGAGCCCCTGCTCGAGGCGGACCAGCGCTACCGGCAGGCCGCGATCATCGAACGCATCGTCGAGCCCGAGCGCCAGATCCTCTTCCGCGTCCCCTGGGTCGACGACCAGGGCCAGGTGCGCGTCAACAAGGGCTACCGGGTGGAGTTCAATTCCGCGCTCGGGCCCTACAAGGGCGGGCTGCGCTTCCACGGGTCGGTGAACGCCGGGATCATCAAGTTCCTGGGCTTCGAGCAGATCTTCAAGAACGCGCTCACCGGCCTGCCCATCGGCGGCGCCAAGGGCGGCGCGAACTTCGATCCGAAGGGCCGGTCCGACCAGGAGATCATGCGCTTCTGCCAGTCGTTCATGACCGAGCTCTACCGCCACATCGGCCCGACGATCGACGTGCCCGCCGGCGACATCGGCGTGGGTGCGCGCGAGATCGGCTACCTGTTCGGGCAGTACAAGCGCCTGACCCGGCGCTACGACGGCGTGCTGACCGGCAAGGGCCTCCTCTGGGGCGGCTCCTACGGCCGGCGCGAGGCCACGGGCTACGGCTGCGTGTACTTCGCGCAGAACATGCTCGAGGGCCGGGGCGACACGATCGAGGGCAAGACCTGCCTCGTCTCGGGCGCCGGCAACGTGGCGATCTACACCATCGAGAAGCTCTACCAGCTGGGCGCGCGACCGGTCACCTGTTCCGACTCGACCGGCACCATCTACGATCCGCACGGCATCGACCTCGATGCGCTCAAGCGCCTGAAGGAGATGCAGCGCGTCTCGCTGCGCGAGTACCTGAACGAGTTCCCCAAGGCGGAATTCGTTCCGATCGATGCCTATCCCGAGGACGGCCACGCGGTCTGGCGCTTCCCGGGCCAGGTGGCGTTCCCCTGCGCGACGCAGAACGAGCTCACGGAGGCCGATGCCCGGCAGCTGCTCGCCAACGGCTGCCTGTGCGTGAGCGAGGGCGCCAACATGCCCTCGACGCCAGCGGCGGTCGAGCTGTTCGTGCGCGAGCGGATCCTGTACGGCCCGGGCAAGGCCGCCAATGCCGGCGGGGTCGCGACCAGCCAGCTCGAGATGGCGCAGAACGCCAGCATGCAGCAGTGGGACTTCGAGCAGGTGGATCGCCGCCTGCAGGACATCATGCACGACATCTATCGTCGCTGCAGCGAGACCGCGATCGAGTTCGGCCAGCCGGGGAACCTCGTCCTCGGGGCCAACATCGCGGGATTCCGGCGGGTCGCCGACGCCATGCTCCAGCAGGGCGTAGTCTGAGGGCCGTACAGGAGTTGTACATGAACGAGAAAGCGAAACCCCGGATCATCGTCTCGTCACTCGACTTCGAGCGGCTCGAAGACCTGCTCGACTCGCTCCACGGCACGTCGATCCCGGGCAAGGAGCAGCTCGCCGCCGAGCTGGAGCGCGCCGACGTGGTCGATCCGAAGGATGTGCCGCCCACCGTGGTCACCATGAATTCCACGGTGCGCTTCAAGGTCGAGAACTCCAACGAGGAGTTCCAGCTCACGCTGGTGTACCCGAAGGACGTCGATGCGAGCGGCGGGTCCATCTCGGTGCTCGCCCCGGTGGGCAGCGCACTCCTGGGCCTGTCCCAGGGCGACGAGATCGAATGGCCGAAGCCGGGCGGCGGCACGCTGCGCGTGCGCATCGAGGAAGTCTCCTACCAGCCGGAGCGCGCGGGCGTGTTCCACCGCTGACGGAGGCCGGCTCGATGCCGGCCTTGACACCCCTGGGAGCCTTGCGGATACTGGCTTAAAAAAGAACATCCATTCTGCCAGACAGAACACCGCAAGAGAGGAGACGCGCATGAAGATCCGATTGCTCGCGGCCGGCCTTTGCCTGGGACTGGCCGCCACCACCTCGCACGCGCAGCAGGAGACCCTCAAGATCGGCGCGCTCGTCACGCTCTCGGGCGCCGGCGCCGCGTGGGGCCAGGGCATGCAGCACGCGGCGGAGCTCGCCGCCGACGACGTCAATGCCGAGGGCGGCCTCGAGGTGGGCGGCAAGCGCTACAAGGTCGAGGTCATTCCCTACGACGACAAGTACCAGGCGAACGAGGCGGTCACCGTCGCCAACCGCCTGGTGTTCGAGGACAAGGTCAAGTACATCATCGGCCCGGTCGGCTCCGCGCCCGTGCTCGCGATCCAGCCGATCACCGAGAAGAACGGGGTCATCGTCATGACGCTGGGCTTCACGCCCAAGGCGCTCGGGCCGGACAAGCCCTACACCTTCCGGCCCAATGTCACCACCGCGGAGGTGTCGCAGCCGCAGATCGACTGGGTCGTCGCGACGCGCGGCATCAAGAAGGTCGGGGCGCTTTTCCCGAACGACGAGACGGGGCAGGCGATCGCCAGGGACCTGAAGGAAGCCTACGGCAAGGCAGGCGCCGAGCTCGCCGCCACCGAGTTCTTCGAGCGCGACCGGGTGGACTTCGTGCCGCTGCTCACCCGGATCATGGCGAGGCGCGTGGACGCGATCGAGCTCGACGGGAACTCGCCCGCGACCGCGGGCCTGCTGGTGAAGCAGGCGCGGGAGCTCGGGTTCGACGGCGCGATCATCCGCACGGGCGGCCCGGCCACGCAGGACATCATCAACGTGGCGGGCAAGGACGCCGCCGAGGGCCTGCTCGTGCACACGCCGATCGATCCCTCGCTGCCCTCGACCGCCGCGTACATCGAGAAGTACGACAAGAAGTACAAGCGGGCGATGAACGGCTTCTCGCCGTCCTTCTACGATGCCACCCATCTCCTGTTCGAGGCGATGCGCCGGGCCGGTACGGTCGAGGACACCGACAGGGTACGCCAGGAGCTCGAGAAGATCTCCGGCTTCAAGGGCGCACTCGGGGAGGTTTCCTGGACCGGCAAGGATCGCTACGGCACCGACCACCAGCTCGATGCGCCCTTCTACGTCGCCGAGGTGAAGGACGGCAAGGAAGTGATCCGGGCCCGCTGCACGTCGGCCGGCTGCAAGTAGTACATCGCGCGACGCGGTCGTAGCGAGCCAGTCGGGAAAGCCCCGTGGACTTCCTCCTGCTGCTCGGGCAGGCGCTCGTGAACGGCGTCGTCGTCGGCATGCTCTACCTGCTGATGGCGGTGGGGTTCACGCTCGTCTTCGGGGTGATGCGCGTGGTGAACTTCGCCCATGCGGAGTTCTACATGCTGGGCGCATTCGGCACCTACCTGCTCGTCACGCAGTGGCAGGTGCCTTTCCTCGCGAGCGTGCTCGTCACCTTCGCGCTCGCGCTGTGCCTCGGATGGGTCGTCGAGTGGCTCGTCCTGAAGCCGTTTCGCCATGACGAGCTGAACGGCATGATCGCGACGATCGGCCTCGCGATGATCCTGCAGAACGGCGCGCTCATGATCTTCGGGCCGGACCCGCAATCGATGCCGGCGGTGGTACGGGGCGTGACCTTCGTGGGCGATCTCGTGATCCCGAACTCGCGCCTGTACGTGGTGATGTTCTCGCTCGCGGTGCTCGCCGCCCTGTGGGTGTTCCTGCGCCACTCCCGCACCGGTCGCTCGATTCGCGCCGTGGTCGAGGACCTCGAGGTCGCATCGGCCTACGGCATCCGGGCGCGCCTGGTCTATCCGCTCGGCTTCGGCATCGGCGTGGGCCTCGCCGCCATCGCGGGCGGGCTGATGGCCCCGCTCTTCTCGGTGTCGCCCTTCATCGGCACGGCGCCGATGCTCAAGGCCTTCATCGTGGTGATCGTGGGGGGGCTGGGCAGCATCCCGGGCGCCGCGCTCGCGGGCCTGCTGCTGGGAATCGCCGAGAGCTTCGCCGGGACCTTCCTCAGCAGCAGCACGGCCGAGATCCTGATCTTCGCGCTCGTCATCGCCATGCTCGTGGTGCGCCCGAGCGGACTGCTCGGGCGGCCCGACTGAGGGTGGAACCGATGCCGGCACCTTCCGCATCCCTGGACGGCGCGCCGACCGCCGCGCGTTCCGGGCGCGCGGCCCGGATCCTTTGGCCGCTGGGACTCGTCGTCGCGGCCGCCCCCTTCTTCATGGAAAGCCCCTTCTACGTCCACCTCGCGATCCTCACTTGCCTGAACGTCGTCATCGTGTCAGGCCTGTCGCTGATCGCGCGAACCGGGCAGCTTTCCTTCGGCCACGGCGCTTTCGTCGGCCTCGGGGCATACGGGGCCGTGGTCACCGGCATGCAGCTCGGCTGGCCGTTCTGGCTCGCCGCGCTCGCGGGAACCGCGATCGCCTGTCTCTGCGCGCTGGTGATCGGCTGGGTGATCCTGAGGCTGCGGGGCGTGTATTTCGTGCTCGTGACGTTCGCCTTCGCCGAGCTTGTTCGCCTGGTCATGCTCGACTGGCCGGACATCACCGGCGGGGCAAACGGCATCACCGGCATCCCCGCCGCCGAACTCTTCGGTTTCGCCTTCGACACCCGCCATCGCTTCTACGGCCTGGCGCTCTTCTGTGCGGTCGCCGTGATCGCCTTCGGGCTGCGGCTGTCGCGGATTCCTGCCGGGCACGCCTTCGAGGCGGTCGAGCAGAACGCGGCGCTCGCCGAGGCGAGCGGCCTCAACGTCCACCGCATCCAGGTGCGCGCCTTCGTCATGGGCTGCGGCATCGCCGGATTCGCCGGCGCCCTGCTCGCGCACTACGTGGGCTTCGTCTCGCCGGAGTCCTTCAACCTGTCGCTGTCGATCTCCGCGATCGTCATGCTGGTGATCGGCGGCCGGCATTCCGTGTGGGGGCCGCTGATCGGTGCGCTGATCCTCACGCCCCTGCCGGAGCTGTTCCGGGCCGCGGTCAACACGCAGCACATCTTCTACGGCGCGGCGCTCATCCTGATCCTGCGCTTCCTGCCGGACGGGCTCGCCTCGCTGCCGGCGCGCCTGCGCCGGGCGAGGACGGGAGGCTGACATGGGCGCGCTGCTGCGGGTCGAGAACCTGTCGAAGTCGTTCGGGGGCCTCGCGGCCCTGCGCGACCTGAGCTTCGAGGTGGAGCAGGGCGCGATCGTCGGCCTCATCGGGCCCAATGGCGCGGGCAAGACGACCGCCTTCAACCTCATCAGCGGCACCATGCGGCCGAGCGCGGGAAGGGTGTGGTTCCGCGACATCGACATCACCGGCGGGCCGCCCAGCCGGGTGGTCCGCCTGGGGCTGGCGCGCACCTTCCAGCACACCTCGATCTACCCGAAGGCGAGCGTGCGGGAGAACGTCTATCGCGGCGCCATCGCCCGGCTCGGCACGTCGATGTTCGACCAGCTGCGCGGCGGGAGCCGGACCCGCGAGGGCCTCTCCCGGCTCCATGCCCAGGTGGACGAGGTGCTCGAGATCATGGGCCTGGAGGCGCACCGCGACACGATCGCCGGCGCGCTTTCCTACGGCCAGCAGAAGCGGCTCGGCGTCGCGATCGGCCTGGCGACGCAGCCGACCCTTCTCCTGCTCGACGAGCCGGCCGCCGGGCTCAACCCGGAGGAGTCGGCCGAGTTCGGCCGGCTGCTGCGCGGGCTGCGCGAGCGCCTCGGCCTGACCATGCTGCTGGTCGAGCATCACATGGCGCTGGTGATGGACCTGTGCGAGCGGATCGTCGTGCTGGTCCAGGGCGCGCGGATAGCCGAGGACACGCCGGCGGCGATCGCCCGCCACCCGGCCGTGATCGAGGCCTACCTCGGGGCCGAGGAGGAGGACCATGCTGCAGGCTGAAGGCATCAGCGTGCGTTACGGCCCGCTCGAAGCGGTGCGCGACGTCTCCTTCGGGGTCGGCGAGGGCCAGATCATCGCCCTGATCGGCGCCAATGGCGCCGGCAAGAGCACCACCCTGAAGGCGCTGATGGGCATGCTGCCGATCGCCGCCGGCAGCCTCCGATGGCAGGGCCGGCCGATCGAGTCCACCGGTCCGGCCGAGCGGGTTCGCCTCGGTATGGCCCTCTCGCCCGAAGGTCGCCGGCTCTTCCCCCGCATGACGGTGCTCGACAACCTGCTGGTGGGCGCGCACGTCGTGCGCGGACGCGACCGGATCCAGCGGGCGCTGGCGCGCGTCTATGCGCTCTTTCCCCGGGTCGCGGAACGCCGCCGCCAGCTTGCCGGCTCCCTGTCGGGCGGGGAGCAGCAGATGGTGGCGATCTCCCGGGCGCTGATGGCCGAGCCCCGGGTCTTGATGCTCGACGAGCCTTCGCTCGGGCTGGCGCCCAAGGTCGTCGCCGAGATCGCCTCGGCCATTGTGCGAATCAACAACGAAACCGGCATGGCCGTGGTCCTGGTCGAGCAGAACGCGCGACTTGCGCTTAAGCTCGCGCATCATGCGTACGTCTATGAGCAGGGCAGGATCATCCGGTCGGGCAGCGGCGCCGCGCTGCTGGCCGACCCATTCGTCCAGAAGGCGTATCTCGGCCTCTGAACCGTCGGGCAGGCCCGGCGACGAGGGCGGTCTCCCGGCATGAGCGTCACCAGTGTCGAAGCCGCGGCGTGCGCCGCGCGGCGGGGGCGGGCGAACCGCGTCGGCATCCTCTGGATGGTGCTCGCGATGACCTGCTTCACCGGCAACGACGCGCTGGTCAAGACGGTGCTCGCCCGGGTGCCGAGCGCGCAGATGATCGTGGTGCGCGGGGTCATGGCGATCGCGCTCATCCTGCTCGTGGCCTGGCGGATGGGGGCGCTCGTCCGCGTGACGGAGCTGTTCCGTGGCTGGGTGGGTGTGCGCGCCTTCTGCGAGGGCATCGCCACCTTTCTCTACCTCGCGGCGCTCTACCACCTGCCGCTCGCGAACGCGACGGCGATCTACATGTCGTCGCCGCTGTTCATCGCGGTGCTCGCCCGGCTGTTCCTCGGCGAGCGCGTCGACGTGCGGCGCTGGATCGCGATCGCGATGGGCTTCACCGGCGTCCTGCTCGTGATCCAGCCGCAATCCGACGGCTTCAACCTGTACGCCTGGCTCTGCCTGCTTTCGACCCTGATCTACGCGGGGCGCGACCTGCTCACCCGCAAGATCCCCGCGGGCGTGCCGTCCATCGTCGTGACGCTCGCGACCGCCGCCGTCGTCGTCGGGATGGCGGCGGTGGTGCTGCTCTACGAGGGATGGACGCCCATGGCCTGGGCCGACGTCGGACGGCTCGCGCTGGCGGCCGTATGCCTCTCGACCGCCTACTACGCGATCATCGCCTCGGTGCGCACGGGCGAGGTCTCGGTGGTGGCGCCGTTCCGGTACGTGGGGCTGCTCTGGGCCGTCGTGGTCGGCTACCTCGTCTGGGGCCACGTGCCCAACTCGCTCGCCTGGACCGGCATCGCGCTGCTGATCGTGGCCGGCCTGTACATGATCCAGCAGCAGCGCGCGCCGCGACCGCCCGCGACCTGAGCGACGGCCACCCGGACTGCCGGGCGGCGTCCTAGCGATCGCGCCCGAGCAGCTCGGCGGCAATCGCGTCGGCGTCGAGCCGGCGATCCAGGTCCGCCCGGACCTCCTGCCAGGCGAAGCGGATCGAGTTCTCGACGATCCCCTCGTCGAGGCGCTTGAGTTCGGGCGCGATCGGCGCCCAGCGCACCAGCGCGGCCGGGCTGGTGCCGAAGCTCTCGCGCCCCGAGCCGGCCCGCGCCCAGTCCACCACGGCGAGCCGGGCCTGGTGGGCGTGCTCGGCATCGTCGCGCGAGAATTCCGCCACGAAGGTGCCCGCGTTGTCGTCCAGGCCCGTGCGCAGGCAGGCCATCGCGAGCGCGCGCCGCGCCTCGTCGTCGAAGCGCGGGTCGGCGAGCGCCCGGCCGACCGCGTGGATCGACAGGTCGGACAGGCATGCCGCGTACACGTGCAGCTTCGCGATATTGATCGAATGCGCAAAGGCCGGTTCGCGGAACACCTCCGGATAACGCATCCCGATGCGGGTGCGCAGGTAGCCGTACAACGTCTTCTGCGCGACCAGCGAAGCCCGGGTGGAGACGAAGCGGCGCAGCTCCGCGGAGGAGTCGATCGGGTGGACCTCCCTGCGCCGCGGCACGAAGCGGTCGATCACTTCGGCCCAACCACTCATCCATGAAGCGAATCGCGGGCTACGTGTAATCACGAATAGCCTTTCTCGTTTTGTAAGGTGCGTGAAAGCTTCCGAAATTAGCGTCGATTCCGGGTCGAAAAATACGCCAACAATCGGAGGAGATCATGGCCCCAGCAGACTCGCAAGCCCGCCAGCGGCATTGGGAGCGGACCCGCAACCTTACGTTCGTCATCCTCGCCCTCTGGGTCGTCTTCGGCATCCTGGCGCCATGGTTCGCGAAGGACCTCGACGCATTCACCTTCATGGGATTCAGGCTCGGCTACTACATGGTCGTCCAGGGATCGCTCATCGCGTTCGTCCTCCTCATCTGGATCCAGAACCTGATCCAGGACCGGATCGACGACGAGTACGACGCCAGCGCGCACTGAGGGGGAGACTCACATGGCTGTGTTCCAAGGCGGTTTCACGCAGAACCTCGGCAAGGTGTACGCGCTGTACACGCTCGGGTTCCTCGCGTTCTTCATACTGATGGCGATCGCCGAGCAGCTGGGCGCCTCGGCCAAGCTGATCGGCATCCTGTTCCTGCTGTTCACCCTGGTCATCTATGCGGTGATCGGCTGGCTGTCCCGGACCATGCAGGTCGAGGCCTACTACGTGGCCGGGCGCGAGGTGCCGGCGGTCTACAACGGCATGGCCACGGCGGCCGACTGGATGTCGGGCGCGTCCTTCGTGGCGCTGGCGGGCGGCGTGTACTTCGGCGGCTATCCGTACCTGGGCTTCGTCGTCGGCTGGACCGGCGGATACGTGCTGGTCAATGCGCTCATGGCGCCGTACCTGCGCAAGTTCGGCTGCTACACGGTGCCCGACTTCATCGGCACCCGCTATGGCGGCAACCTCGCGCGCTTCATCGCGGTCGTCATCCTGGTCGTCGCCTCCTTCACCTACGTCACCGCCCAGATCGACGCCACCGGCACGATCGCCTCGCGGGCGCTGGGCATTCCCTTCGGCGTGGGCGTCTGGTTCGGGCTGAGCGGGATCCTGCTCTGCTCGATGCTCGGCGGCATGCGCGGCGTGACCTGGACCCAGGTGGCGCAGTACATCGTGCTGATCATCGCCTACCTGATCCCGGTGATCTGGATGTCCAACGTCCAGGGCTTCGGCATCATCCCGCACTTCAGCTACGGCGAGGGCGCCCAGCGCATCGCGGAGCTCGAGGCGATGTACGGCCTGAACCCGGCACCGGAGAAAATTGCCGGCGTCGCGGTGCTGACCACGCCGCACTTCGCCCCGCAGGGCGGCATGGACTCCTGGAAGTTCTTCACGCTGGCGTTCTGCATGATGGCGGGCACCGCGTCGCTGCCGCACATCCTGATGCGCTACTTCACGACGCCTTCCGTCCGGTCGGCGCGCAAGTCGGTCGCCTGGTCGCTGTGGTTCATCTTCCTGCTGTACTTCACCGCGCCGGTGCTGGCGACCCTGACCAAGCTGCAGCTGCTCGATCCCGACCTCCCGACCTCGATCATCGGCAAGCCGTTCGCCGAGGTCGCGGCGCTCGAGTGGGTGAAGAACTGGAGCGAGGTCGGCTACCTGGCGATCAGGGACTTCAACAACGACGGCATCCTGCAGCTCAACGAGTTCTTCATGCGGGCGGACATCGTCGTGCTGGCGACCCCGGAGATCGCGGGCCTGCCGTACGTGATCTCGGGCCTCGTCGCCGCGGGCGGGATGGCGGCGGCCATGTCCACCGCGGACGGCCTGCTGCTCGCGATCGCCAATGCCCTGTCGCACGACATGTACTACAAGATCATCGACCCGAGCGCCGATACCCGCAAGCGGCTGATCGTGGCGCGAGTGATCCTCGTGTTCATCGGCGTGGCCGCCGCGTTGATCGCCTCGCTGCAGCTCACCGGGATCCTCGGTGCGGTGGCATGGGCGTTCTGCTTCGCCTGCTCGGGGCTGTTCTTCCCGCTCGCCCTGGGCATCTGGTGGAAGCGCGCCAACGGCCCCGGCGCGATCGCCGGCATGCTGGCGGGCTTCATATGCGGCTCCTGGTACCTGTACCACGTGTACAACGGCGGCACGCCCTGGTTCGGCATCGACCACATCCGCTTCGGCATGATCGGCATGCCGGCCAGCCTGATCGCCATGGTCGTGGTGACCCTGCTGACGCCAGCGCCCAGCAAGGAGATCCAGGACATGGTGGACGAGGTGAGGGTTCCCGGCGGAAGTACCATCATATCGGCGCACTAGCGCGGTTCGCGCGGCGCGCGGGCCCCGGGGCGGGGGCGGACGGAAGTCCGCTCCCGCCCGTTTCATGACCGGATCTCCGAGGATGCAGGAAACGCTCAACGCCTTCCCCGTCTGGGTCATCGTCATCGACTACGTGCTCGGGATGGTCATGTGGACGCTGATCGGGCGCGCGGCAATGAACCTCTTCCTGCCCGAGGACTCCTCGTTCTTCTTCATGCGATTCTTCGTACGGGCGACGAATCCCATCCTCCGCCTGTTCCGGCCCGTGACGCCGGGCTTCCTCGTGGAACCGATGGTTCCCCTGTTCGTCGCCTGGTTCTTCTTCATGGTGCGCTTCTACCTGATGCCCTGGCTGCTCGGCTATTCGGTGATGGGCATGCTGTCGTTCCCGCTCGAGAGCGAGATCACGGGCATCATCTACAAGATGTTCACGCGCGTGCCCTGAGCCCGGCGCCGGCCCGGGGCGTGCCTCGCCCGCCGGAGCCAACGCCATGTCCCACCTGACCGTCGCCTGCATCCAGATGCGCTCGGGCACCGATGTCCCGGCCAACGTGGCCGATGCATCCGCCCTGATCCGCGAGGCCGCCGCCGCCGGCGCGAGCCTCGTGGCGACCCCCGAAATGACGTCGCTGCTCGACCGCCGGCCCGGCAAGCTGCTCGAGCAGGCGCGCAGCGAGGAGGAGGACGTCGCGTTGCGCGCCTTCCGGGCCCTTGCGGCCGAGCTCGGCATCATGCTGCTGGTCGGCTCCATCGCGATCCGGGTTTCGGAGGAGCAGTGCGCCAACCGCAGCTACCTCATCGATGCCACGGGGAGCATCCGGGCCCGGTACGACAAGGTCCACCTGTTCGATGTCGATCTCGGTCCGGGCCAGGTCTACCGGGAATCGAAGCGATTCGTCGCCGGGGGGCGATCGTGTCTCGTCTCCCTCGATGGCTGGCGGCTGGGCCTGAGCGTGTGCTACGACCTGCGCTTCCCGGAGTTCTACCGCGACCTCGCGCGCCGGGGCGCGGACCTGCTGAGCGTGCCCTCGGCGTTCACCGTGCCGACCGGCGAGGCGCACTGGCACGTCCTGCTGCGTGCGCGCGCGATCGAGACGGGCTGCTTCGTGCTGGCCCCTGCCCAGCACGGACGGCACGAAGACGGCAGCGAGACGTACGGCCACACCCTCGTGGTGGATCCCTGGGGACGGGTGATCGCCGAACGGCCGGCCGATCCGGGCGTCCTCCTGGCGACGCTGGACCTCGACGAAGTCGGGCGCTGTCGCGCCCGGCTGCCCTCGCTGCGCCACGACCGGCCGTGGGCGCCCGAGGACTGCTGAGCCGGGCCCGGTGTCGCGATACCCGCCGCGACACCGGTTAGCATCGGAACTGCGAGAACATTCCATAATCACCCAGGAGGCAGGCCCATGGCATACGAGTTCTGCAAGGTCGAGCGCGAGGGACGGGTCACCATCGTGACCCTCAACCGTCCCGAAGTGATGAACGCGCTCCATTCGCCGGCGCACTTCGAGCTCGACGGCGTCTTCAACGACTTCGCCAACGATCCGGAGCAGTGGGTCGCGATCGTCACCGGCGCCGGCGACCGCGCGTTTTCCGCGGGCAACGACCTGAAGTGGCAGGCGGCGGGGGGCCGGCGCGACTGGCCGCCGAGCGGCTTCGCCGGGCTCACGTTGCGCACCCAGCTCGACAAGCCGCTCATTGCCGCGGTCAATGGCATCGCCATGGGCGGCGGCTTCGAGATCGCGCTCGCCTGCGATCTTATCGTGGCCGCCGAAAGCGCCGTTTTCGCCCTGCCCGAGCCCCGCGTCGGCCTGGCCGCGCTCGCCGGCGGCCTGCATCGCCTGCCGCGCGCGATCGGGCTCAAGCGCGCCATGGGCATGATCCTCACGGGGAGGCGGGTCAGCGCCCAGGAGGGCAAGGAGCTCGGCTTCGTGAACGAGGTGGTGCCCGATGGCGATGCCCTGGCGGCGGCGAGGCGGCTCGCGGCGCAGATCCTCGAGCTGAGCCCCATGTCGATCCGGGCATCGAAGCAGACCGTGCTGCGAGGCCTGGACGAGCCCAGCCTCGAAGCGGCCATGAAGAACCAGGCGAACTACCCGGCGGTCGTGGCGATGCGGGCCTCGAAGGATGCGGTCGAAGGCCCGCTCGCCTTCTCCGAGAAGCGCCCGCCGCGCTGGAGCGGCAGCTAGGCGGCCCGGGCGCGCAAGCCGCGCATCTCCAGCGCGGCCAGCACGGCGACGGCGGCCGCCTGCGCGAGAAGGAATGCCATGCCGGGCAGGGGCGGCGCCAGCATCGCGGCGATCGCGATGCTGGCCAGCACCCAGGCGAGGTTGCCGATGACGACCGTCCAGCCGAGCAAGGGATTCGGCCCGACGCTTCGCGCGGCCAGGTACATCAGCGCGGCGCACGGCAGCAGCACCACGCCGGCGACGGACAGCAGTCTTCCCGGCAGGCCGAGGAGCGCGGCGAGCGCCCCGGAAAAGGACACGAGGAGCAGTCCCATGACGAGGCAGGTGAGGGCATCGACGGCGAAGAGGGTGCGGGGGCTGGCGAGGCCTGTCGGCTTGTCGCCCGGGATGGCATGTTCGGTCATGACGGCTCCTGGGAAATCGGTCGAGTGACGGTCCTATCCTTCCGTCACCCGCGCGTCGTGTCGATTACCCGCCGGGTAATCGATGCGGCCGCATCCTGAGGGAGGCCATCATGCGCATTCGGCCGGCGCGGGCCGACGAGGCGGATCTCCTCGGCTCGATCGCATTCGAGTCGAAGGCGTACTGGCCGTATCCGCCGGAGGCGATGGCCGGCTGGCGCGACGCGCTCGTCGTGCGGCTCGAGCCGCGCGACCGGCGCCCCGCTTTCGTGGCCGAGGCGGACGGCGAGATCGCCGGGTTCTGCCAGCTCGTGCTCGAGGGCGACGAGCCGGAGCTCGAGCACCTGTGGGTGCGTCCGGCATGGATCGGGAAGGGCGTCGGTCGGACCCTGCTCGGGCGCGCCGGGGCCCTGCTCGCCGAGCTGGGCCATGTGCGCATGCGCATCGATGCCGATCCGAACGCCGAGGCCTTCTACCTGCATTGCGGCGCGATGCGACAGGGCGAGGTCGCCGCGCCGATTCCCGGTGACGGGCGGCGCGTCCGGCCGCAGCTGCTGCTCGATGTCGCGCGACTCCTGTCGTCAACCACCTGAATCGAAAGGAACTCCCATGAAAGCCGTTGCACTCGAGACTCCCCTGCCGGTCGACGATCCCGCCTGCCTGCGCGACGTCGAGCTGCCTGATCCGAAGCCCGGCCCGCGCGACCTGCTCGTCGAGGTTCGCGCGGTGTCGGTGAATCCGCTCGACACGAAGATGCGGATGCGGTCGAGGCCGAAGCCCGGACAGTGGGCCGTCCTCGGCTGGGACTGCGCAGGGGTGGTCCGCGCGGTGGGCCCGGAGGTGAGCCTCTTCGCGCCCGGCGACCGGGTGTGGTACGCGGGTGCGATCGACCGCCCGGGATGCGATTCGGAACTTCACTGCGTGGACGAGCGCATCGTCGGGCGCATGCCGTCGAGCCTCGACTTTCCCGCCGCGGCGGCGATGCCGCTCACCACCATCACCGCCTGGGAAATGCTCTTCGATCGGCTGCGGGTCGGCCGCGGCGAGGAGGAAGAGGGCCGGTCGCTGCTGGTGATCGGCGGCGCGGGCGGCGTCGGCTCCATGATGATCCAGCTCGCCCGCCAGCTCACCCGGCTCCAGGTGGTCGCCACCGCCTCGCGGCCGGAGACGGAGCGCTGGGCGCGCGAGCTCGGCGCCCACCATGTGGTCGACCATTCGAAGCCGCTCGCGGCGGAGGTCCGCGCGGCCGGCCTGCCGGCGCCGGACTACGTGGTGAGCCTCACGCACACGGCGCATCACTATCCCCAGGTCGCCGAGCTCATCGCCCCCCAGGGGCGCTTCGGTCTGATCGACGAGCCGCCCGCCGGATCGATCGATATCGGCCTGCTCAAGCGAAAGTGCGGCTCACTGCACTGGGAATCGATGTTCACCCGCTCGCTGATGAAGACGCCCGACATGGTCGAGCAGCACCGGCTGCTCTGCGCGGTCGCGGAACTGGTGGACGCCGGCCGGATCCGCTCCACCATGACCGAGCATTTCGGGGCGATCGACGCGGCCAATCTTCGGCGCGCCCATGCGCTCCTGGAGTCGGGGCGCGCCATCGGCAAGGTCGTGCTCGAGGGCTTCGGCGGCTGAGGGCCGGGGCGGGCGCGCGTTCGGGAAATGCCGGTCCGAAACGGCTATCCTTGGCGGAAACTCGACTTTCCGCCAGGTGTTGCCGACGATGTCCTTCGATACCCCGTTCGCGCTTTGCGGGCCATTTCGCCAGCCCCGCCAGATGCTCGCCGAGCAGGAGTACGGCGGCCATGCATCGGTGCACGACGACGCGATGGCCGAGCGGCTCGGCTTTCGCGCCGGCCCGATCGAAGGCCCGACGCATTTCAGCCAGTTCGTACCGCTGCTCGCGCAGCTCTGGGGCCAGGCCTGGTTCGAGCGCGGCTGCCTCTCGGCGCATTACCGGAACATGGTCGTCGAGGGAGAGTCGGTCCGCGCCTTCGTCGAGATCCCGCCGGCGGGCGTGCTGCGCACCCGTGCCTGGGCCGAGAAGGCGGACGGGACGCCCGTGCTCGAGGCCAGTGCGAGCCTCGGACCGGACCACGGCGAGACGCTGCTGGAGGCGCGGCTCAAGCGGCTGCGCCCGCCGGGCGAGCTCAGGATCCTCGCCGACCTGCGCGTCGGCATGACGGGCAAGGTGGACGAGCGGGTGCGCATGGACCCGGACCAGCACATGGGCCACCTCTATCCGTTCACGCTGGAGCAGAAGCTCGCGAACATCACCGAGAACTCGCCCTGGTACTCGGACCCGGCCTCGTCGCCCTGGGGAAGGGCGGTCATCCCGCTCGAGATGGTCAGCGTACTGGCCAACTACACCAACCGCCAGACGGGCTTCCCCGTGCGCGGCCCGGCGGTAGGTCTGTTCGCCGACCAGGAGATCCGCATGGTCGACGGGCCGCTCTTCGTCGGGGAGGACTACCTCGTCCGGCGCGAGATCGTCGCGCTGTCGGACAGCCGCCGGACCGAGTCGTACTGGGTGCGCAGCCGCATCTACGATGCCGCCGGCGAGACGCTCAAGGCGGAGATGCTGCTGAACCACGCGAGCCTCAAGGACTCGTATCCGGGCTACGCGGATGCGGAGGGCGGCTGAGTGCCGGTGGCCAAGTACTTCGCGACCGGGTCCGACTTCTGGACCGTCCTGCTCCACCTCTCGGTGGCGCTGGTCGCCGGCGCGCTGATCGGCATCGAGCGCAGCTACCATGGCCGTCCCGCGGGGTTCCGCACCCATGCGCTGGTCTGCCTGGCGTCCAGCCTCCTGATGATGGTCACGCTCTACCAGTGGAAGTGGCTGCCGGGCGTGCCGATGGACACCGTGCGCACCGACCCCACCCGCATGGCGCAGGGCATCATGACCGGGATCGGCTTCCTGGGCGCCGGTGTCATCTTCAAGGAGGGCGTCACGGTCCGCGGGCTGACCACGGCGGCCTCCATCTGGGTCACGGCCGCCATCGGCATCCTCATCGGCGTCGGTTTCTTCACGCCGGCGATGATCGCCACGATCTTCACCCTGGGCACCCTGTCGGTGTTCCGCTGGATGGAGGCCCGCATGCCGTCGCATCACTACGCGCACCATGCGATCGTCTTCCGGCGCGGCGACGTCATGCCCGAGCAGGAGGTCCGGCGGCTGCTGTCCACGCTCGACTTCACCATCGCGAACATGAGCTACCGGGTCGCCGAGAGCGGCGAGTTCTTCGAGTACCGGATGATCATCCGCACCGGCGATCCGCTCAACCATGCGCGGCTCGCGGGCGCGCTCGCGCACAATCCGCAGGTACACTCCTTCAGGATCTCGCCGACCGGCGACTGAACGCCGGCGCATCCACGACAACGACCGGAGACAGGCCATGACGAGCATCCCCGCGGTGCGCCCGACGACGCAGATCGCGCCTCCCGTGCGCCTCGAGCGCGCGTTCGACGATCCGGGCGGCGTGCTCGAGCTCTTCCGTCGCGGCGCACCCTACAAGACCATCGCCGCCGTTCAGCGCCAGCCCGACGAGCGACCCTGCTCGGCATGGTTCCGCAACTTCTGGGCGCTCGGCGGCAAGGTCGTGTTCGAGGGCGCGGAGCCCTTCTTCCACAACCCGAACTTCATCGAGGCGGCGCGTCGCGCCTTTCGCGCCGAGGTGGTGCGGCCCTGGGCGATGATGACGAACCTGAACCTTCCGGCCGATGGTGCGCCACCGCACCTCGACCTTCCGTTCTTCCGGGGCGTGCACCAGCGCGAGGTGCCGGGATGGATGCTGACCCCGATGGGCTATTCCGGCCTGTTCCACGAATGGGCGATCCCGGTCGCGTCGGCCATCACCTGGTTCTACGACGGCGAGGGGGGCGAGTTCGAGTACTGGCCCGACGGCCTCGACGCGCCGTCCCGGGTCGTCGGCCCGCCCTACAGCAACACGAGCGTCCTTGCCGACAACGAATACATGTACCACCGGGTGGGACCCACCGGTTCGCCCGACGAGTACTGGGGGCTGAACTCCATGCCGTATCACGCGCGGCTGGGACTCGATCCGTCGGGTGACTGGGAGGTTCGCGAGGGCGACCGGGTCATCGCGAGGCTGCCGTACCGCAAGGTTCGCCTCTCGGTGCTCTGGAAGGCCTTCTGCTTCGAGACCCGGGCGATGGCCGATTCCTACGACGATCACAGCCACGACCTGACGCCGGAGATGGTCACCACGATCTTCTGCGACGACCTGTCCCGGCGCGGGATCCCCTTCAGGCGGCCGGCGGATCCGTTCAACGATCCGGACTGGCGCCAGCTGCTCTTCGACGTGTACGGCGCGCCGGACTATCTCCGCTGAGGGCGAGGCGAACATGACCGACAGGCATGCGGGCGAGCCGGGGGCCGCGCCCCGGTTCCGCCATCCCGAGGCGATCTGCGGCACCGCGACGCTGGCCACCCGGCTGGAGGATCCGCGGCTGCGCGTCTTCGACTGCACCACCTGGTTGCGCGCCGACTCCGAGGACGATCCCTACCGGGTGGACAGCGCGCTGCCCGAGTACCGGCTGGGCCACGTGCCCGGCTCGGCCTACCTGGACCTGCAGGCCGATCTCTCCGATCCCGCGGCGAAGTACCGCTTCACGATGCCCGATCCGGACAGGCTCGCGGCCGCCTTCGGCCGCCATGGCATCGGCGAGGACACCGATGTCGTCCTCTACAGCCGCGGCAGCCCGCAGTGGGCGGCGCGGGTCTGGTGGATGCTGCGCGCGATCGGTTTCGACCGGGCGGCGATCCTCGACGGCGGCTGGGAGAAATGGGAACGCGAGGGCCGGCCGGTCCGCGCCGGGGACGAGCGATACCCGCCCGCGACGCTCCAGGCGAGGCCGCGGCCGGGGCTCTTCGTCGATGCGGCGGCGGTGCTGGCGGCCATCGACGACCCGGACACGCGGATCGTCAATGCCCTCGGCCCCGATGCGCATGCCGGCCGGAGTCGTCGCTACGGGCGGCCCGGCCGCATCCCGCGCAGCGTGAACGTGCCAGCCACGTCGCTGCGCGATCCCGAAACCCTCGAGCTGCTCGCGCCGGATGCCGCGGCCGCCGCATTCACCGCCGCAGGTATCGACACGCGCGCGCCGACGATCTTCTATTGCGGCGGCGGCATCGCCGCCTCGCTCGGCGCCTTCATGCTTCACCAGCTGGGCAACGATCGCGTCGCGGTGTACGACAACTCGCTCAACGAGTGGGCGAGCGACCCGGCGCTGCCGATCGAACGCGACTAGGCGGCGCGCGGGCGCCTCCCCGCCCGGCGGGTTCCCGCCATCGGCGCAAGCCCGCGGCCGACGAACGGCGCCCGCGCCGACGAACGGTCGGCGGGCGCCGGAAAGTGTTGCCCGTTTACGCCTGCTTACGTTTCCACGCGAAGAAGCCACGCGGATCCTTCCGACAATCGCCTCGTCCACGCCCGGCGCCGCCGGGTCCGATGGACCGGACAATGACAGGAGATCAGCATGAAACGCTTCGCCCCGTGGGTCATCGCAGGCGGCCTGGCCGCCGCCGTCGCCTCCCAGCCGGCGCTCGCATCCGGGTCGGTCTCGATCGAGATCGCGCAGCCCGGCGTCTATGGCCGCGTCGTCGTCGGCGACGTCCGGCCGGCGGTGGTGTACGCCGAACCCGTGATCGTCGCACCGGCGCGCTACGCCCAGGTGCGGCGCCCGATCTACCTCTACGTGCCGCCCGGCCACCAGAAGAACTGGGGCAAGCACTGCCACCGCTACGCCGCCTGTGGGCAACCCGTCTACTTCGTGAAGGAGAGCTGGGTGCGCGAGCATCATGGCCGGCGCCATGTCCATCGCGTCGAGCATCGGCCCGGCCCGCACGCGCACCCGAAGGCGCGCCATGACGATCGCCGCCGCGCCGGGCCGCCCAAGGGTCGGCCGCACGACCGGCACGGCCACCGCTGACGCCGGGACGGGGGATCCCGACGATCGTCCGCGCCGCGCAAGCCCATGACGCGGGCCGGGGTGTCCCGGCCCGCGGTCCCCGGCACCCGTGGGCCCGCGTACAATTCCGGCTGTTGCCGCCGGCCATGCCGGCCGGCCCCACGCCCCGAGCATGCCATGAGCGACAGCCAGAACCTGCCCAAGCGCGAGAAGCTCGAGCCTCCGGTTCCGGGCGCGCGGGTGCTGCTGCACTCCTGCTGCGCCCCGTGCTCCGGCGAGGTCATGGAAGCGATGCTCGAATCGGGCATCGAGTACTCGATCTTCTTCTACAACCCGAACATCCATCCGCGCGCGGAGTACGAGATCCGAAAGCGCGAGAACATCGCGTTCGCCGAGAAGCACGGCATCGAGTTCATCGATGCCGACTACGACAAGGACGAGTGGTTCGCCCGCGCCCGCGGCATGGAGCACGAGCCCGAGCGCGGCCGGCGCTGCACCATGTGCTTCGACATGCGCTTCGAGCGCACGGCGCTCTACGCCCACGAGCACGGCTTTCCCGTCATCACCAGCTCGCTCGGCATCTCGCGCTGGAAGAACATGGCGCAGATCAACGACTGCGGCGTGCGGGCCGCGTCGCGCTATCCGGGCCTCGTGTACTGGGAGTACAACTGGCGCAAGAAGGGCGGCTCCGAGCGCATGATCCAGATCAGCAAGCGGGAGCAGTTCTACCAGCAGGAGTACTGCGGCTGCGTGTATTCGCTGCGTGACACCAATGCGTACCGGGCGGCGCGCGGTCGCCCGCCGATCCGGATCGGTGTGAAGTTCTACGGCCGATGATCGTCGTCCACCACCTCGAGAACTCCCGCTCGCAGCGCATCCTCTGGCTTCTGGAGGAACTCGGCACGCCCTACCGGATCGAGCACTACAAGCGCGACCCGGCCACGATGCTGGCGCCACCGGAGCTGGAGGCGGTCCACCCGCTCGGCAAGTCGCCGATCATCACCGACGGCGACACCGTGGTCGCCGAGTCCGGGGCGATCATCGAGTACCTGGTCGAGCGGCATGGCCAGGGGCGGCTGCGACCGCCCGACGGCTCGCCCGAGCGGCTGCGCTACACCTACTGGCTGCATTTCGCCGAGGGCAGTGCGATGCCGCCCCTGCTCATGAAGCTGGTGGCCGACGCGATCGAGACGCGCTCCCCCTGGATCGTTCGTCCCGTAGCGGCCGGGATCGCCCGGAAGATGAAGGCCCTGGTGGTGACGCCCAACCTGGGCCGCCAGCTGGCCTTCATGGAGGCGGAGCTCTCGCGGCGGCCGTGGTTCGCGGGCGAGGAATTCACCGCGGCCGACATCCAGATGAGCTTTCCGCTCGAGGCGGCCGCCGTCCGGGGCGGGCTCGATGCCCGCTACCCGAAGCTGCAGGACTTCCTCGAGCGGATCCACGCCCGGCCCGCGTACCAGCGGGCGATCGAGAAGGGCGGGCCCTACCGGCTGATGGGCTGAGCGGGCCGGCGGTTCAGGCCGCTTCCCGCGCCGGCGCCTCGGCCCCGGACAGCCTGAACCTGGCGACGAGGCGGGCGAGCTGCTCGGCCTGTTCCGACAGCGAGGCCGATGCGGCGGCCGACTGCTCCGCGAGGGCGGCATTCTGCTGCACGTCGCGATCGAGCTGCGTGACGGACTGGTTGGTCTGGGCGATGTCGCCGCGCTGCTGGTCGGCCTCGCGGGCGATGGCGTCGATCATCGCCGAGACGCGCTGCACCGATTCCATGATCTCGCTGGTCGTGCTGCCGGCGAGCCCCACCTGCGACGTCCCGGTCTGCACCTTCGCCAGCGACGCCTCGATCAGGCTCTTGATCTCGCGCGCCGCGCCGGCGCTGCGGCCGGCCAGCGCGCGCACCTCGCTCGCCACGACGGCGAAGCCGCGCCCCTGCTCCCCGGCCCGGGCGGCCTCGACCGCCGCATTGAGCGCGAGGATGTTGGTCTGGAAGGCGATGCCGTCGATGATGGCGATGATGTCGGCGATCTTCTGGGAAGCCTCGCTGATCTCGTTCATCGTCGCGACGGCGTCGGCCACCACGGCGCCGCCGCGGTTGGCCACCTGGTTGGCGTCGGCCGCGAGCTGGTTGGCCGAGCGGGCCGATTCGGTGGTCTGGTTCACCGAGTCGGTGAGCTGGGCGATGGTGCCGACCGTGCTCTGGAGGGTCGAGGCCGCCTTCTCGGTGCGGGCCGACAGCTCCATGCTGCCCTGCGCGATCTCGCCGCTGGCCGCGGTGATGTCGTCGCAGGCTGCGCGCACGCCCGCCGCGAGGTCGTGGAGGTTGGTGCGCATCTGCTCGAGCGCGCGCAGCAGCCCCCCGATCTCGTCGCGGCGATCGGTGACGATCGGTTGCGAGAGGTCGTGGCCGGCCATGCGGGACGTCGCCTCCACCGCCTCCCCGATGGCGCGCTGCGTGTCACGGATGACCCAGAGCGCGAGCGAGCTGCCGAGCAGCACGGTCACCAGGCCGCCACCGACGATGAGCAGTTTCGTGCGGGCGGCGCTGGCATTGGTCGCCGCCGCGAGTTCCGCGTCCGCCTGGCGGCTCCAGCCGCCCAGGTCCGCGACGGCCGAGGCCCATGCCTGCTGGAGACGGTTCCACCTGTCGATCGCGCCCGAGTACTCGGCGCGGATGTAGAAGGCCGTGGCGGCGTCCCCGCGTCCCTCGGCCTTCTCGAGCGCGATGCGGATCACTTCGCGGGCGGCGAGCCCCTTCGCGCGCACCTCCTCGTAAAGACGACGCACCGCCGCGTCGTCGGGGAGCACGGACTCCAGCTTCGCTTCGGCCTCCTCGTACTGGGCCACGACCCGATTCAGGTTCTGGAGCAGCGCGGGTCCCTGCTCGAGGTCGGTGCTGCCGAGGGCGCCGATCGCCTGCACGTAGCCGCCGATGCCCTGGTTGAGCGAGCCGATCGCCTGGTTGCGGGCGGCGCTCTCGACCGTGATCCGCTCGAGCGTCGCGCTGAGGTCGTTCATCCGCGCGAGCGACAGCAGGGCCATGCCGACGAGCAGGGCCAGCATGGCCCCGAAGCCGAGCAGCAGCCGTTGCGCGAGGCTCAATCCCGACATGAATCCCATGGGTCCACCTTCTCCTTTCGCTTTGTCGGCTCTCGCGGGCGTGCGCGTGCGAGGCGCGCATGCACCGCTGGAGTGTCGACTATCTCAGGACCCGTCGTCGGTGAATCGGCGGAAATGGGCGGTCCCGTCCCCGCAAATCCCGCCCGGGGCGAGGCTCAGGCGTTGATGGTGCGCAGGGTGCGGTGGGGGTCGCAAGTCTCGCCGCGCATCCGGGCGAGCTGCCGGATCGCCTGGTCGCGGTCCTGCTCGAGCAGGTCGCGCAGCAGGCGCTCCGCGTCCTCCGATGCGCCGCGCTCGATCGCGTCGAGCACGTCCGCCATGCGCTGCGCCGTCCGGCGGCGGCTGGCCTGCGTCAGGTAGTCGAGCGGGGATTTCCAGATCGTGGTCCAGACCGTCTGGTTGGCAAGGTCGGAGATCACGTCGTTGAGCAGCTCGTTGCCCGAGCCGCGGGCGATGGTCCGCACCGCGCGCGTGACGACATAGGCGAACGCACCGGGCGTGGTGGCGGGGTCCTGCGCCAGTCGCCTGAGCTCGTCGACCCGCCGGCGCAGGGTCTCCATGTAGGTGGGCGGGCGCACCAGCGCCATGATGCGCGCCGCCGATGTCGTGAGCGCGAGCCGCGTGTTGAAGAGGTCTGCGATGGAATTGAGCGAGACCTCGCGTACATAGGCGCCGCGGCGGGGAATCAGGTCCACGAGGCGGCGCCGCTCCAGGATGCGCAGCGCTTCCCGGATGGGGCCCCGGCTCACGCCGAAACGGGAGGCGAGCTCGGTTTCGATCAGCCGTTCGCCCACGGCGTGCCGACCGGCGATGATCGCGCTGCCGATGTCCTCGGCGATCTGTTCGGGGATGCTGCGCGGCGGGCGCGCCTGCGCCGACGTCGCGATCTCCTGGGGGCCATCCTGGTCCGGGGTGAGCTTCATCGCGCCAGTTTATTGTCAATTGTCGACAATCCTATGCTACATTGCCTCGGCCGATCCGGTACGCCGGGAGGGTGAGATAGGAATAGGCGCCTGGAAAAGAAGGCGATCGCCTGGAGACAGAATTGCTCGAAGTACGCGACTTGACAGTCAGCTTTCGAAGCGGCAACGACCTTGTCCCGGTCACCCGTGATGTCGGCTTCCGGATCGGCCCCGGCGAGCGCCTCGGCGTGGTCGGCGAAAGCGGCTGCGGCAAGACCGTCACCGGCCTGTCGATCCTCGGCCTGCTGCCGCGGCATACGTCCCGGGTTTCCGGGCGGATCCTGTTCGAGGGCGAGGACCTCGTCTCGATGCCGGCCGCGAAGCTGCGCCGGATCCGGGGCCGCCGCATCGGCATGATCTTCCAGGAGCCGATGACCGCGCTCGACCCGGTCTTCACCGTCGGCGAGCAGATCGCCGAGACCTGGCGCACCCACTTTCCGGATCGTCGCGAGGAGGCGCGCGAGCGCGCCATCGAGGGGCTCGCGAAGGTCGGCATCCCCCTTCCGGATCGGCGGGTGGACGAATACCCGCACCAGCTCTCCGGCGGCATGCGCCAGCGCGTCATGATCGCGATGGCGCTGGTCTGCCAGCCCAGCCTGCTGATCGCCGACGAGCCCACCACCGCGCTCGACGTCACCGTCCAGGCCCAGATCATCGACCTGCTGCGGGAGCTGAGCGAGAGCGCGGGCACCGCGCTGATGTTCATCACGCACGACCTCGGCGTCGTGGCGGAGACCTGTACGCGGATGCTGACGATGTACGCCGGCGAGGTCGTGGAGGATGCCCCGGTCGATGCCGCGCTGGTGCGTCCGCGCCATCCCTATACGTCGGGCCTCCTGCGGTCGCTGCCCCGGCTCGCGCCGCGACAGGGGGCGCTGCCGTCCATCCCGGGTCGCGTCCCGGTGCCGGCCAACATGCCGCGGGGATGCCGCTTCAAGGAACGCTGCCCCCATGCCGTGGACGCCTGCGCCGAACCGCAGGCGCTGCGCGAGATCGAGCAAGGGCGGCTCGTCCGGTGCTGGCGGGCGGAGGAGCTGGAGCTGCCGGGGGCCGTGGCATGAGCATCTCCGGGCAGGCGCATGCCGCCGCCGAGCGATCCGGCGTGGCCGAACCGGTGCTGGTCCGTGTGCGCGACCTCTGCATCGAGTTCCCGACCGGCAACGGCTCCGAGACGCTGAAGGCGGTGGACGGCGTGAGCTTCGACGTCCGGGCCGGCGAGACCTTCGGGATCATCGGGGAGTCCGGGTCCGGCAAGACGACGCTCGGCCGGGCCCTCGTCTCGCTGCTCGCGCCCTGCAGCGGTTCGATCGAGCTGGGCGGGGTGGACCTGCGCACGCTCTCGTCCCGGCGCCTGCGGGAGTACCGCCGCCAGTTCCAGATCATCTTCCAGGATCCCCATGCGGCGCTCAATCCGCGCCAGACGATCCTCGCCAGCGTGCGCGAGCCGCTCGAGATCGCGGGCGGCCATTCGGACGCCGAGATCGAGCGCATCGCCCTGGACGCGCTCGCGCGCGTGGGCATCGCGCCGGAGCTCGCCCGGCGCTACCCGCACATGCTCTCGGGCGGGCAGAAGCAGCGCATCAACATCGCGCGCGCGCTGACACTGCGGCCGAAACTGATCGTGTGCGACGAGGTGGTCGCGGCGCTCGATGTCTCGATCCGCGGCGACGTGCTGAACCTGTTCGCCGACCTGCAGCGCGACTTCGGGCTCACCTACGTCTTCATCACGCACGACCTGTCGGTGGTCTCCCACATCAGCGACCGCATCGCGGTCACCTACCTCGGGCGGTTCATGGAGCTGGGTCCGGCGGAAGACATCGCGGACAACCCGCTGCACCCGTACACCGAGGCGCTGATGTCGGCCGAGCCCGTTCCGTTGCCCTCGAACATGCGCGACAGCCGGCGGATCGTGCTCGAGGGCGAGATCCCCAGCCCGATCGACCCGCCGTCCGGCTGCCGCTTCCGCACGCGGTGCCCGCACGCGCGTGCGCGCTGCGCCGAGGCGGTGCCCGACTGGCGAGAGCTGCGGCCGGGCCACTGGGTCGCCTGCCATTTCGCCGATCCCGACGGCCCGCCGGGACGGCAAGCGCCCGGGCAGTGAGCGGCGGCGCACCCCGGCGACGCCCATATCCACCAGCACCACGAGGAGAACGGAGATGAAAGTTTCGAAGGACATCGCCACGGGCCTGCTGGCCGCCCCGATGACACGTCGCGAGTGGCTCCTGATGATGGGCGCCGGGACCGCCGCCACCCTCCTGCCGGGGGCGGTGCTCGCGCAGGACAAGCCGCGGCGCGGCGGGGTGCTGCGCGTCTCGGCCTTCGCCAATCCGTCGAGCCTCGATCCCGCGACCGGCGGGGCCGGCAGCGACCATACGTTCCTCTGGACGATCTACGACACGCTGGTCGAGTGGGACTACGCGACCCTCGAGCCCAGGCCGGGCATGGCGCGCTGGGAGTATCCCGATCCGACGACGATGGTGCTCACGATCACGCCGGGCATCGAGTTTCATGACGGCACACCCTGCGACGCGGAGGCGGTCAAGTTCAACCTCGACCGCGGTCGCACCGATGCCCGCTCGAACATCAAGGCCGACCTCTCGAGCATCGAGTCGGTGGAAGTGGCGGGGCCACTGCAGGTGCGACTGAAGCTGTCGCGCCCGGACACCGCCCTGCCGGCGATCCTGACCGACCGCGCGGGCATGATGGTGTCGCCCGCGGCGGTCCGGAAGTACGGCAACGAGCACGACCGGCGCGCCATCGGCGCCGGCCCGTGGAGGCTCGTCGAATGGGCGGACAACCAGAGCATCACCGTCACGCGCAACGAGAAGTACTGGCGTGACGACCGCGGCTTCCTCGACGGCATCCAGTTCGCGATCATGCCCGAGCGCGCCACCGGGCTTCGCTCGGTGGTCGCCGGCCAGAACGACCTCGCCTACCAGCTGCCCCCGCGGCTCAAGCCGCTGATCGAGCGCACGAAGGAGGTCGAGCTCGTCACCGGCCCCACGCTCTACTGCCGCCAGATCTACCTGAACCTGTCGCGCAGGCCGCTCCAGGATGTCCGGGTACGCCAGGCGATGAACTTCGCGATCGACCGCGAGGCCTTCGTGAAGGTGGCGCAGTCCGGCGCCGGCGAGCCCGCCTACATGAACCTGCCCAGCAGCCACTGGGCCTACGATCCCGAGGTCGCGAAGCTCTACCCGTACGATCCCGACAAGGCGAGGGCGCTGCTCGCCGAGGCCGGCTACAAGGACGGCTTCGATCTCTCGATCGGCGGCTATGCCGACGCCGACTCGGTGCGACGGGCCGAGTTCCTGATGGACCAGCTCGGCAAGGTGGGTGTCCGCCTCAAGTTCACCAACGGGACGGTTGCCGAAATCAGCGCGCAGTACTTCGGCCAGGAGAAGAAGTTCGACGCCCTCGTCTCCGCCTGGACCGGCCGGCCGGACCCCGCGATGACCTACGGGCTGATGTACGGGAAGGACGCGTACTTCAATGCCGGGCGCGTCGAGGTCTCGCCGGAGCTCACCGAGCTGCTCGCGAAGAGCCGCGAGAGCGAGGACACGGCCGTGCGCAAGCAGGTCTTCTCGCGGATCCAGCGCATCGTGATGGAGCAGGCGCTGGTGGTCCCGCTCGGCTTCGATGCCGAGATGACCGCGATCTCGAAGCGCGTCGTCGGCTACAGGCCGAACCTCATCGGCAAGCCGAAGTACGAGTTCGTCTCGCTGGCGAGCTGAGCGGGGCCGGCCGGACATGCCGATGCTGACCGCCTCGCGCCTGCGGGTGATCCGGCGCCGCCTGCTCCATGCGGTGCCGGTGGTCGTGCTCGCGACCTTCATCGTCTTCGGCATCCTCAAGCTGATGCCGGGCGACATCGCGATCACGCTTGCCGGCGAGAACGCGACGGAGGAGCGGATCGCCGAGATCCGGCAGATCTACGGGCTCGACCGGCCGTTCCTCGTGCAGTACGGGTCCTGGCTGTGGAACGCGGTGCAGGGCGACCTGTCGCGCTCGCTCGCCTCGGGCGAGGAGGTCGCGGTGCAGATCGCCCGCAGCTTCCCGAACACCCTGCTGATCGTCGTGATGGCGATGGGCTTCGCGCTCCTCTTCGGCATTCCGCTGGGGATCCTCGCCGCGAGCCGGCCGCACGGCATCGTGGACCGGGTCGTGACCTCGATCGGATCGCTCGGCATCGCGGTGCCGAACTTCTGGCTCGCGATGATCCTGGTCGCCTGGTTCTCGCTCGAGTTCGGCTGGTTCCCGGCGACCGGCGCGGTACCGCTCGCGCAGGATCCGGCCCAGGCCATCTGGCACGCCTTCCTGCCCGCGCTGGCGCTCGCCTCCGGCGGCCTGTCGGAGGTCTCCCGCCAGCTGCGCAGCTCCCTCGTGGAGGTGATGTCGTCGCCGCAGGTCCGCACCCTTCATGCCAAGGGACTCACGCCCGCGTCCATCCTGTGGAAGCACGGCCTCAAGAACGTGAGCGTCAACCTGCTGACGGTGTGTTCCCTGCTGTTCAACCGGATGCTCGCCGCCACCGTCGTGGTCGAGGCGGTGTTCGCGATCCCGGGCATGGGCAGCCTCATCGTCAACGCGGCGCTGTTTCGTGACCTGCCGGTCGCCCAGGGCGTGGTCTTCGTAATGGTGCTGGTCGTGATCACGGTGAACCTGGTGACGGACCTGCTCTACACCGTCCTCGATCCGAGGATCCGCTGATGCTGTCGCGCTTCCTTCGCTGGCTGGCGCGCGACCTCCAGGCCGCGCTCAGCCTCGGCTTCCTGCTCCTGCTGGTCGTCGTCGCCCTGGCCGCGCCCTGGATCGCGCCGCATTCGCCGATCGAGCAGAACTTCGACATGATCCTCGCGCCCGCCGGCCCGGGCCATCCCCTCGGGACCGACGACCTCGGCCGGGACATCCTGAGCCGCCTGCTCCATGGCGCGGGCATCACCCTCTACGCGAGCTTCCTCGCGGTCGGGGTCGCGGTGCTGATCGGCGTGCCGGTCGGCCTCCTCGCCGGCTATGCGGGCGGCTGGGTGGATGACGTCATCAGCCGCATCATCGATACCCTCCTGTCCTTCCCGGCCATCGTGCTCGCCATCGCCGTGACCGGTGCGCTCGGCATCGGCATGACCAATGCGATGATCTCGGTGGGCATCGTCTTCAGCCCGCAGCTCGCGCGCATCGTCCGCGCGCGCACCCTGGTGGTGCGCCAGGAGCTGTACGTGGACGCGGCCCGCTGCTTCGGCGCCGGCACGGGCCGCATCCTGTGGCGCCACGTCCTGCCGAACACGGTGCAGCCGGTGATCGTGCAGGTGACCCTGCTGCTCGCCGCTGCGCTGCTGGCCGAGGCGAGCCTCAGCTTCCTCGGGCTGGGCATCCAGCCGCCGGACCCGAGCTGGGGCGCCATGCTCGCGCGTGCCTACCAGAGCATGGAGATCGCGCCCGAGCAGATGTACCCGCCAGGCCTCGCCATCCTCCTCACGGCGCTCGCGTTCAACACGCTGGGCGAATCTCTGCGGGCGGCGCTCGATCCCACCATGAAGACCTGAAGCCATCCACGCTGGCCGCGCCGCGGCCGGCACAGCAGGACGAACGATGACTATCCGCCGACTCCTCATCGCCAACCGGGGCGAGGTCGCCATCCGCATCGCGCGGGCGGCCGCCGAATCCGGGCTCGCCACCGTCGCGGTCCATCCGGACGACGATGCCGCCTCTTTGCACCTGCGGCACGCCGACGCGACGCACCGGCTGCCCGGCCGCGGGGCGCGGGCCTACCTCGACATCGATGCGATCGTCGAGGCCGCGCTGGAGAACGACTGCGACGCGCTGCATCCCGGCTACGGCTTCCTGAGCGAGAACGCAGAGCTCGCCAGGCGGTGCGCAAAGGAGGGCATCCGCTTCGTCGGTCCCGGGGTCCATGCGCTTTCGCTCTTCGGGGACAAGGTGCAGGCGAGGGGGCTCGCAAGGGAGCAGGGCCTGCCGCTGGTCGCGGGCAGCGCCGGGCCGGTAAGCCTCGCCGAGGCGCGCGACTTCCTGCGCGACCTCGGCCCGGGAGGCGCGATGATGATCAAGGCGGTGGCCGGCGGCGGGGGCCGCGGCATGCGCCCGGTTTTCGACGAAGCGGATCTCGAGGAAGCCTATGCGCGCTGCCGGTCGGAAGCGCGCGCGGCCTTCGGCAGCGACGAGGTCTATGTCGAGCGCCTGGTGCGCGCGGCCCGTCATGTCGAGGTGCAGGTCGTGGGTGATGCCGCGGGAGCTGTCGTTCATCTCTGGGAGCGCGAATGCACGGTGCAGCGTCGGCACCAGAAGCTGGTCGAGATCGCGCCCAGCCCTTCGCTGGGAGACCGCCTGCGCGGGCGCATCGTCGAGGCGGCCGTCCGGCTCGCCCGCGCCGCGCGCTACGACAACCTCGGCACCTTCGAGTTCCTGGTCGATGCGCAGGCCGACGAGGACGCGCCCGAGGCCTTCGCCTTCATCGAGGCGAACCCGCGCCTGCAGGTGGAGCACACCGTGACCGAGGAGGTGCTCGGCATCGACCTGGTGCGAACGCAGCTCGCGATCGCCGGCGGCGCGACGCTGGCGAGCCTCGGCATCGGGCAGGACCGGATCGGCAGGCCGCGCGGGCATGCGATCCAGCTGCGGATCAACATGGAGACCATGGACGCCGAGGGCAATGCCCGGCCCGAGGGCGGGGTGCTGGAGGCCTTCGACCCGCCCACCGGGCCCGGCGTCCGGGTCGACACCTTCGGCTATGCCGGCTACCGGACGAGCGCCGCCTACGATTCGCTGCTCGCCAAGCTCGTGGTGCACAGCCCGTCGCCGGCCTATGCCGATGCGCTCGCGCGCGCGCGTCGCGCGCTGCGCGAGTTCCGCATCGAGGGCGTGCGGACCAACCTCGGCTTCCTCGAGGCGCTGCTCGGCCATCCGAAGGTCGCCACCAACGAGGTGACGACGCGCTTCGTGGACGAACATGCCGCCGAGCTGCTTGCCCGCGAGGAACGGCAGGCCCGGCTCTACTTCACGACCGACGCGGATGCCGGCGCGGGAAGAAAAGGGCGGCCTGACGGGCGCGCGCGCGAGGTGAACGACGAGACGGTGGTCGCGCCGCTCCAGGGCACCGTGGTCTCGATCGCGGTCGAGCCGGGCCGGGAGGTCCGGGCGGGCGAGCCGCTCGCGATCCTGGAGGCGATGAAGATGGAACATGTCGTCGCGGCTCCATGGGCCGGTATCGTGCGATCGGTGACGGCGAGCGAGGGAGACACCCTGATGGAAGGCGAGCCGCTGCTGCAGCTGGAACCGGCGGAAGTCGCCGGCGTGGCGCAGGCGGCCGCGCGGGAGGTGAACCCGGACCACATCCGTCCCGACCTCGCGGAACTCTTCGAGCGGATCGGCTACACCCTCGACGAGAACCGCCCGAAGGCGGTGGCGCGACGACGGGCCACGGGGCAACGCACCGCGCGCGAGAACCTGGCGCAGCTCTGCGACGAGGGCAGCTTCATCGAGTACGGCGCGCTCGCCGTGGCGGCGCAGCGGGCCCGTCGACCCCTCGACGACCTGATCGCGAACACGCCCGCCGACGGCGTCATCGCTGGCCTCGCCACGATCAACGCGGACCGCTTCGGGCCCGGGCGCGCCCGCGCGATGGTGGTCATCTACGACTACACCGTGCTGGCCGGCACGCAGGGCAAGATGAACCACAAGAAGCAGGACCGGATGTTCGAGCTCGCGGCGAAATGGCGCCTGCCCCTCGTGCTCTACGCCGAGGGTGGCGGCGGACGGCCGGGCGATACCGATCGGACGGGCCTGACGGGCCTGGACAACACCACGTTCTCGGGCTTCGCCCGACTGTCCGGCCTCGTGCCGCTGGTGGGCGTCGTATCGGGCCGGTGCTTCGCCGGCAATGCCGCGCTGCTCGGATGCTGCGACGTGATCATCGCCACGCGCAATGCATCGATCGGCATGGGCGGGCCCGCGATGATCGAGGGTGGCGGCCTCGGCGTCTATCATCCCGACGAGGTCGGGCCCACCAGCGTGATGGCGCCGAATGGCGTGATCGACGTGCTGGTCGAGGACGAGGTCGAGGCCACGGACGTGGCGCGCAAGTACCTGTCGTACTTCCAGGGCGCGATCGACGACTGGCGCTGCGCGGACCAGCGGCGGCTGCGCCACGTGATCCCGGAGAACCGCCTGCGCATCTACGAGATTCGCGACGTGATAGAGATCCTGGCCGACGAGGGCTCGGTGCTGGAGCTGCGGCGCGACTTCGGCGTGGGCATCGTCACCGCGTTCATCCGGATCGAAGGCCGACCCTTCGGCCTGATCGCCAACAACCCGAAGCATCTCGGCGGCGCCATCGATGCGCCCGCCGGCGACAAGGCGGCGCGATTCATGCAGCTGTGCGACGCGCACGACATCCCGATACTGTCGCTGTGCGACACACCGGGCTTCATGGTCGGGCCCGAGGCGGAGAAGACCGCGATCGTGCGCCATGTCTGCCGGATGTTCCTGATGGGGGCGAGCCTGACGGTGCCCTTCTTTACCGTCGTGCTGCGCAAGGGCTATGGCCTGGGCGCCCAGGCGATGGCAGCGGGCGGCTTCCACGATTCGACCTTCACGATCGCGTGGCCGACCGGCGAATTCGGCGGGATGGGGCTGGAGGGCTACGTGAAGCTGGGCTACCGGAAGGAACTGGAAGCCATCGAGGACCCGGCGGAGCGCCAGGCCTGGTACGAGGCCATGGTGGCCAGGCTCTACGAGAACGGAAAGGCCACGTCGATCGCGTCGGTGCTCGAGATCGATGCGGTGATCGATCCCGAGCGGACGCGTCAATGGGTGCTCGCGGGTCTGAACGCCGTGCCGGCGCCCTTGCCGCGAGAGGGCCGCAAGCGCCCGTGTATCGACGCCTGGTAAGCCCGATTGCTCCTTTTCAGTGGGGCTGGCGCGATTCCCAGTCGGCGACCTGCCGCTCGGCCTCGTCGCGCGCGATCCCATAGCTTTCCTGGATGCGGCCGATGAGCTGATCGCGCTTGCCCGCGATCTGGTCGATCTCGTCGTCGGTGAGCTTGCCCCACTGTTCGCGGACCTTGCCCTTGAGCTGCTTCCAGTTGCCTTCCATTCGATCGCGATTCATCTCGCACTCCTTTCGTGACAGGCCCCATGGGGCGGTACGGCAGGATTGCAATCGACATGCCCGAGCCGGGAGCCGAACCGGGCACAATGGCGGATTGCGGATCCAGGTTGCCCATGCTCGTCATCAAGCTGACGCTGGTGCCGCTGCTCATCGCCTGCGTCACGATGATCGGAAGGCGATGGGGAGCGCGGATCGCCGGCATGTTCGCGGCGATGCCCGTCGTCGCTGGCCCCATCGCGATGTTCCTCACGGTGGAGCAGGGTGTCGTCTTCGGCGCCCGGGCCGCGGTCGGTGCCGTCGGCGCCGTCACGGCGCTGCTCGTCTTCTTCCTCGCCTATGCATGGGCGAGCCGCCGCTTCGCCTGGCCCGGCGCGCTCGCCTGCTCCCTGCTCGCCTGGGGCCTGGTCGCGACGGCCATCGCGAGCCTGCCGAGCCGGATCGAGCTCGCGGCGGCCATGGCCTTCGCTTCCCTGTTCGCCACCCCGAGCCTGATGCCGCGGCCCCAGGGGAGCACCCGCCCGCCGGCCGCCCCGCCGCGATTCGACCTCCCGATCCGCATGCTGGCGGGCGCGCTGCTCACCCTGCTGGTGACCGCGGTGGCGTCGCGCGTCGGCGAGGCCTGGAGCGGGCTGCTCACGGCGTTCCCGGTGATCACGCTCGTGCTCGGCATCTTCACCCATCACCAGGCGGGCTCCAGCCAGGTCGCGCAGCTCTTTCGCGGCATGGCCTATGGCCTCTATGCCTTCTGCGGCTTCTTCATCACGCTCGCGCTGCTGTTGCCTCGCATCGGCCTCGCCGGGGCCTTCCTCGCCGCCATCGGCGTGGCCGTGACCGTGCAGGCGACGGTGGCGCGGCTGCTCTCGCGCCGCTGAGCCGGCGGCGGCGAGTCCATGGGCGCGCGGCGGTCGTTGCCGGGCGAGTGCCGCGTTTGCGCTAAGCTCTGGTTTTCGCGATCGCCGACCGACGGGTTTCCCCTTGCCCGGCGCTGTCGTCCGCCCGCTGCCGGAGACCCTCGATGCAGTTCCCGTTCCAGATGAAAGACGAAGACAAGGACAAGGACGGTCCGGCCACGGCCGGGCCCCAGCATCTCGAAGACCAGCTGATCTTCAGGTCCCGCTACATCCTGTTGTTCGGCGAGATCAACGACAAGCTCGCCCATGCGGTCTGTCGCCGCCTGCTCGCGCTGTCCGCCGAGTCCGACGCACCGATCACGATGCTGATCTCCTCTCCCGGCGGGCACGTCGAATCGGGCGACGCGATCCACGACATGATCGGCTTCGTCCGCGCACCGGTGGTGACCGTGGGCGCGGGCTGGGTCGCGAGCGCCGCCGCGCACATCTTCCTGGCGCCCCCGCGCGAGCGTCGGCTCTGCCTGCCCAATACCCGGTTCATGATCCACCAGCCGGCGGGCGGTGCGGGCGGCCGGGCGGCGGACATCGCGATCCAGGCGCGCGAGATCCTCAAGATCCGCGAGCGGATCGCCGCGGTCATCGCGGAGCGCACCGGGCAGCCGCTCGAGAAGGTACGTGCCGACATCGACCGCGACTACTGGATGAGCGCCGAGGAATCGATCGAATACGGACTCGTCTCGCGAATCGTGCATCGCCAGTCGGACCTCGGCTGATCCGCGATGGGCGAAGCGCTGCAGGACCCGGGGACCGCCGCCCAGGCCGTCGGCGGGTCGGCCGGTGCGCTCGCTGCGCTGCGCGAGGAGGGCTTCGCCCGGCTCGGCTCGTCCGCGCTGGCGGGCCTGCTCGGAATCGAGCCCGTCCGGCTCGAGGAGCTGCGCCCGAGCTGGGACCGCCTCCCCCCCGACGGCTACCTGCGTGACGGCGGCCGCTACCGCCGCCGGCGCCACGGTTCCTACGTCCTCGAACTGCCCGACGGCCGCATCCGGTGTCCCGCCCGCCGTGCCCACTGGCAGCCCGTGGACTACAACGCCCTGCACGGCGGGTTCGAGCGCTGGTTCGAGCCGATCGAGCCCGCCGTCGAGGGCAGTGCCGGCTGGACGGCCGCCATCGTCGGTCTCGGCCGGCTATTCGCCCAGCTGCGTCCGGTGCCCCGCTGGTACGTGGAGGCGCACCAGTTCCGGATCGACACCACCGGCGGCATCGGGCGTCCCACGCCCGAGGGCGCGCATCGCGACGGCGTCCATTTCGTGGCGGTCCTGATGGTCGGGCGCCAGAACATCCGGGGCGGCGAATCCCGGGTATTCGAGGCCCACGGCCCGCGGGGCCTGCGTTTCACGGTCACGGAGCCCTGGAGCGCGCTGCTGATCGACGACGCGAAAGTGATCCACGAGACCACCCCGATCCAGCCGGATGGCGACGGGCCCGGCTGGCGGGACACGCTGGTGATCACGTACCGGGCCGACGGCTTCCTCTCCCCGGACGCCCCGCCGGCCCCGAGGGAAGCAGGCGCGTGAACAAGCTCACCGGCCTCGAGGCCCTCGCCCGCCTGCGCAAGGGCAACGAGCGCTTCGTCGCCGACCTGCGCGGCGCGGGCAGTCCCGGCGCCCTCAACCGGCAGCACGTGCTGACCCGGCGCAAGTGGCCGTACGCCATCATCCTCGGATGCTCCGACGCCCGAGTCCCGGCCGAGATCGTGTTCGACCAGGGCCTCGGCGACCTGTTCGTGATCCGCGTGGCGGGCAACGTCGTCGCGCCGTCCCAGGTGGGCAGCGTCGAGTTCGCCGCCGAGCGCTTCGGCATTCGTCTCGTCGTGGTCCTCGGCCACACGCGCTGCGGCGCCATCGAGGCGACGATCGAGGAGCTTGCCGCCCCGGGCGGGAACGGCTCGCCCAACGTGGCCTCCATCGTCGACCGGATCCGGCCGGTGGTCGCGCAGCTGCTCGAGACCCCGCTCGCCTCCGATCCGGACGGCCTGCGCCACCATGCGGTGCGCGCCAACGTCCGGGCGGCCGCCGATCATCTCCGCCACGGCTCGCGGGTGCTCGAGGAGCTCATCCTCGGGGACGGGCTGCTGGTGGTCGGGGCGGAGTACTCGGTGGAGACCGGGGAGGTGGTCTTCTTCGACGGCGTGCCGGCCGGCGCCTGAGGGCGCGTAGACGGGAAGCGGGGGAGAATCGGAGGGACGCGAGGAGGGCACGATGGCGGTCAGGATCGTTCGTTTCGGCACCCCCCGGCAGCCCGGCGAGGGGCCGCGCATCGGCACGGTGCGGCGTCCGCCCCGCGGGGTCCCGAAGGCGCGCATCGCGGCGGACGACTGGTACGACGTGTGGTTCCCGGACCTGGCGCCGAGCCAGGAGACCATCGCCCTGCTCAAGGCGGACCCGGGCGAGGATGGCTGGAGGCGATTCGCCCGGCGCTACCGTGCCGAGATGAAGGCGCCGCACGCGAGCCGCTCGCTCGACCTGCTCGCGACGCTGTCCCGGCACACGGACTTCGCCGTCGGCTGCTACTGCGAGGACGAGGGCAGGTGCCATCGTTCGCTCCTGCGCGAGCTGCTCGCCGAAAGGGGCGCCCTGATCGCCTGACCGGCAAGCGGAAAAACCGGGCTCCGGGCATACTCCCGTTCCGCGCGCATGCGCGATCCCCTGGCGTCGGCCATCGTGTCGGAGTCGAACCGTGCGTCCCTACCTCCTCAGCATCGCGTTGCTCTGTGCGAGCAACGTGTTCATGACGTTCGCCTGGTACGCCCACCTGCGCGAACTGAACCACAAGCCCTGGATCGTCGCCGCCCTGGCGAGCTGGGGCATCGCGCTGGTCGAGTACCTCTTCCAGGTGCCCGCCAACCGCATCGGCTACACGGTCATGTCGGTGGGCGAACTGAAGATCCTCCAGGAGGTCATCACCCTGACGGTCTTCGTCCCGTTCTCCGTCTACTACATGCGCGAACCGCTGAAGCTCGACTATCTCTGGGCGGGCCTGTGCCTGGTAGGCGCGGTGTTCTTCATGTTTCGCGGCAGGCTCGGCGGGGCGCTCGCCTGACGCCCGGAGAGGGCCGGGCTCAGCCGGCGTCCGCCCGGCAGGCGGCCATCAGGCGCGCCCAGCCGTCGGGGCCGAGCTTCTCCAGGGTGCGCAGGTTGCGCGCGACGATCGCGTCGGCATCCGCGCCCGCCTCGACGACCCGCTCGATGCTCGCTTCGCGCAACAGGTGCAGGGTGGGAAAGGGCGAGCGGTTGGTGGCATTGCCGATGTCGTCGGGCTCGGTATCGACGAAGCGGTAGTCCGGATGGAAGCTCGCGATCTGGATCTCGCCCACCAGGCCCAGGCGGTCGAGCAGCGCCTCGGCCGGGTCGAGGAAGTCGTTGAACTCGAGGAAGTCGGCGAGCGTCCATGGCGCAACGAGCAGCGTCGTCTCGACCTCGCGGGGATCCGCGGCTGCAAGCTCCGCGAGCGCCACGCCGAGGTCCTCCAGCAGGCGGGCCGGCGTGCGCGCCTCGCTCACCTCGTACCGCACCCGCCCCGCGGCCTGCGCCGCCCGGGCGAACGGGCAGAGGTCGAGACCGATGACCGCGCGATCGACCCAGGCGCGCGTCTGCGCGATGATGCGCTGTCGGTCGATGTCCTGCGGTTCGCCCATCGGCTTGCCCATCCCGGGAAACATGGCGCCTGTCGGCCTGGGCCCCATTGTAATTCCTTGTTTCGACTACAATTTAAGGTTTTCCCCGGCTCTGCGCGCCGGTTTCGCGTTCTTCCTGGAGTTCGAGATGCCGATCTATGCGTATCGTTGTGAGGACTGTGGGTTCGAGAAGGACGTCCTGCAGAAGTTCTCCGACGCACCCCTGACCGACTGCCCGCAGTGCCAGAAGCCTGCGTTCAATCGCATGGTCACGGCTCCGACCTTCCAGCTGAAGGGAACCGGCTGGTACGTCACGGACTTCCGCGGGGGCAACTCCGGCAAGGGCGCGGCGAGCCGCGACGGGGATTCGGGCGGCGCGGGTTCCCCCGGCGAGGCCACGGCCACGACGGAGTCCTCCGGGGCCGACGCCTCGAAGGCTTCCTGAGGGCGGCGCCGCGCCTTCGCCCGCCCGGATCGAGAGGCCAGGATGCAGACCCTGCGCGCGTACTTCGTCGCCGGCCTCCTGATCTGGGTGCCGCTGGCGATTACCATCTGGGTCCTCGACCTCATCATCGGGACGATGGACCAGAGCCTGTCGCTGCTGCCCGTGGAGTGGCATCCGCGGACGCTGCTCGGCCGGCAGGTCCCGGGGCTCGGGGTGATCCTCACCCTGCTCGTCATCCTGGTCACGGGCGTGCTGGCCCGCAATTTCGTCGGCGCGCGGCTGGTGCGGGCGTGGGAGGGCCTGCTGCGCCGGATCCCGGTCGTGAGCTCGATCTACTCGAGCGTCAAGCAGGTCAGCGACACGCTGCTCTCGGGCAGCGGCCAGGCCTTCCGCAAGGTGCTGTTGGTGCAGTACCCGCGGCAGGGCGTCTGGACGATCGCCTTCCAGACCGGCACGCCGGCCGGCGAGATCGGGGAGCGGGTGCGGGCCGACATGGTGTCGGTGTACGTCCCCACGACGCCCAACCCGACGTCGGGCTTCTTCCTGATGATGCCTCGCGACCAGGTCATCGAGCTCTCGATGGGGGTCGACGAGGCACTGAAGTATGTCGTGTCGAGGGGGGTCATCGCTCCGCCGGCGCGTGAAACCGCCGGCGCCGACCCGATCGTCGTACCGGCACCGCAGGCGGAGTCCGGCGGGACCTGAAACAATCGGTCGCGCACGACTGCGCGGCGGCGTGAAACAGACGGAGTACCGAATCGATGCGGACCACCTACGCCGGCAAGGTGTCGGCCGAGCACCTGGACCAGACAGTGACCCTCTGCGGATGGGTCCATCGCCGCCGCGACCATGGCGGCGTCATCTTCATCGACCTGCGCGACCGCGAGGGCCTGGCCCAGGTGGTCTGCGATCCGGACCGTCCCGAGATGTTCCGGATCGCCGAGAGCCTGCGCAACGAGTTCTGCATCCGCGTCGACGGCCTGGTCCGGCGCCGGCCCGCGGGCACCGAGAATCCCAACCTGCCGAGCGGCGAGGTCGAGATCCTCTGCCATCGGCTCGAGGTGCTTAATCCGTCGGTCACGCCGCCGTTCCAGCTCGACGACGACAACCTCTCCGAGACGACCCGGCTCACCCACCGGGTGCTCGACCTGCGCCGTCCGCAGATGCAGCAGAACCTCAAGCTGCGCTATCGCGTGACGATGGCCGTGCGGCGCTACCTCGACGAGCTCGGCTTCATCGACATCGAGACGCCGATGCTCACCCGCTCGACACCGGAGGGAGCGCGCGACTACCTCGTGCCCTCGCGGGTCCACGCGGGCGAGTTCTTCGCGCTGCCGCAGTCGCCGCAGCTCTTCAAGCAGATGCTCATGGTGGCCGGCTTCGACCGCTACTACCAGATCGTCAAGTGCTTTCGCGACGAGGACCTGCGCGCCGACCGCCAGCCCGAGTTCACCCAGATCGACTGCGAGACGTCCTTCCTGAACGAGCTCGAGGTGCGGGCGATCTTCGAGGACATGATCCGCACGGTGTTCCGCGAAACCATCGGCGTCGAGCTGCCGGGCGTGTTCCCCACCATGCCCTATGCCGAGGCGATCCGCCTGTACGGATCGGACAAGCCGGACCTGCGGGTGAAGCTCCAGCTGACCGAGCTCACCGAAGTGATGCGCGATGTCGCCTTCAAGGTCTTCTCCGGGCCCGCCAACGATCCCGGCGGGCGCGTGGTCGGCCTGCGCGTGCCCGGCGGCGCGGAGCTCACGCGCAGCGAGATCGATGCCTACACGCAGTTCGTCGGCATCTACGGCGCGAAGGGGCTCGCCTGGATCAAGGTCAACGATGCCGGCAAGGGCCGCGAGGGACTGCAGTCGCCGATCGTCAAGAACCTGCACGACGCGGCGATCGACGCGGTGCTCTCCCGCACCGGCGCGCGCAATGGCGACCTGATCTTCTTCGGCGCCGACTCCGCCCGGGTGGTCAACGACTCGATGGGCGCCCTCCTGAACCGGATCGGCCATTCCGAGTTCGGCCGTCGGCACGGGCTGTTCGAGGAAGGCTGGAAGCCCCTGTGGGTGGTGGACTTCCCGATGTTCGAGCGCGACGAGGAGGCCGGGCGCTGGGCGGCCAACCACCATCCGTTCACCGCGCCCAAGCCGGGGCACGAGGACCTGCTCGCCAGCAACCCGGGCGCCTGCCTCGCCCAGGCCTACGACATGGTGCTCAACGGCTGGGAGATCGGCGGCGGATCGATCCGGATCCATCGCGCCGAGGTCCAGAGCAAGGTGTTCCGGGCGCTGAAGATCGATGCGGAGGAGGCGGCGAGCAAGTTCGGTTTCCTGCTCGACGCGCTGCAGTACGGCGCGCCGCCGCATGGCGGCATCGCGTTCGGTCTGGACCGGATCGTCACCATGATGGCCGGCGCGGAGTCGATCCGCGACGTGATCGCCTTCCCCAAGACCCAGCGCGCGCAGTGCCTGCTGACCCAGGCGCCGTCGCCGGTGGACGAGAAGCAGCTTCGCGAGCTGCACATCCGCCTGCGGACGCCGGCGCCGAAGGGCTGAGCCTGCCCCCGGTGGCGCCGGTGAAGATCCCGGAGTCGGTGCTGGTGGTCATTTACACCGCGCAGGCACGGGTGCTGCTGCTCGAGCGCGCGGACCATCCGGGCTTCTGGCAGTCCGTGACCGGGAGCCGGGAACCGGGCGATGCCGACCTGCGGGCGACCTGCCTGCGCGAGCTGCGCGAGGAAACCGGGCTCGGGCCCGGCGACGGCCGGCTGGACGACTGGTGCATCACGAATCGTTACCCGATCTATCCGCACTGGCGGTCCCGGTACGCGCCCGGCGTGACGCACAATACCGAGCATGTATTCGGATTCGAACTCGACCGGGAGCGCAGTGTCGTGCTCGATCCCGCCGAGCACACGCGGTCCTGCTGGCTCGACTGGCGGGCGGCGGCCGAGCGATGCTTCTCCTGGACCAATGTCGCGGCCATCCGGGAAGTCCCCGCGCGGCTGGCCGCGCGAGGCCGACATGACTGACTCGGACACCCGCCACGAGGGGCGCGGCGCCGAGCTGGCGCTCGATGCCGGCGGCGCGGGCGGCCCCTCGCCGGACCAGGAATCGGGAGCGGCCGGCGGCGGCCCGGCGCGCAACGTCAAGCGCTTGCGGGTCGCCACCTACAACATCCACAAGGGCGTCCTGCGCGACATCTTCGGCCTGCGCCGGATCCCCGTGATCCACGACCTGCGGGCGCGCCTGCACGAGCTCGAGGCAGACCTGATCTTCCTGCAGGAAGTCCAGGGAGAGAACGCGCGACACGCGGTGCGCTTCGAATCGTACTGGCCGAGCGAGCCCCAGGACGTCTTCCTGGCGCGCTCGCCCTCGCTCAAGAACGTCTTCGAGACGGCCTACGGCAACAACGCGAGCTACCTGCACGGCCACCACGGCAACGCGCTGCTTTCGCGCTTTCCCATCATCCATCGCGAGAACCGCGACGTCTCCGACCATGCGCTGGAGAAGCGAGGCATCCTCCACTGCATCGTCGACATCGCCGGCCTGAAGACGCACTGCTTCGTCGTGCACCTCGGGCTGTTCGCGCGCAGCCGCGAACGCCAGGTCGATGCCCTCATCGACTGGGTCCAGCGCCTCGTGGCACCGGACGCCCCCATCCTGATCGGCGGCGACTTCAATGACTGGCGGGACAAGCTGTCGAACCGCCTGTGCGAGTCGCTGGGCATGCAGGAAGTGTTCGATGCCTGCCGTCCGCGACGGGCGGAACAGGTCATCTACTACGTGCGCGACCGGCTCACCGCCGGGCTGGGACTCGAGATGGAGCCGCAGGCGATGCGCCAGCCTCGCCGGGTCCGGGCCGCCCGGACGTACCCGGCACTGGTGCCGTGGCTTCGCATGGACCGCATCTACCAGCGCGGCTTCGAGGTGTGCGCCGCCCGGGTCCTGGCCGGCCCCGAATGGGCCCGCCTCTCGGATCACAGTCCCCTGGTGGCCGACCTCGCGTTGCGGAGCTAGCGGATGCGCGGTCCGGACGGGCCGGATGTCGCGCCGGTCCATGTCACGCTGCCACTCTATGGAAGCCTGAAGACGCGCCTGCAGGACGGCCACGAGGTCATCCTGCTCGAATCGGGCGACGAGTACTTTGCCGCGCTCGAGCGGGCGATCGAATCGGCGCGCAACTCGGTCTTCGTCGAGACCTACATCTTCCACGACGATCCCTCGGGCCGGCGCATCGCCCGCGCGCTTGCCGAGGCGTACCGTCGCGGCGTACGGGTGCACGTGGTGGTGGACGGCTTCGGGACGCCGAGCCTTGCCGGCGAGGTCGGCGAGCTGCTCGGCGCGTGCCCGGGCGCGGTCGCGGTGTTCAGGCCCGAGCGCCACGCCCTCGCGTTCGACCGGCGCCGCCTGCGGCGTCTGCATCGCAAGCTCGCGGTCATCGACTCGCGCCTCGCCTTCGTCGGCGGCATCAACCTGCTCGACGACCGGATCGATCCCAACCACGGGCCGCTCGATGCGCCACGGCTCGACTTCGCGGTCCAGGTGCGCGGTCCGCTTGTCGCCCACGTGAACGTGGCGGCCCAGCGGCTGTGGCACGAGATCAAGCTGGTGAATGCCTCGCTGCATCGCGGCCGGCGCGCCGCCAGGCAGGCGGGCGGCGCGCCGGGATCCGCGAGGGGGGCCGGGGACCTCCTCCAGGAAGCCTGGTCGCAGGCGCGTACCGTCACGAGCGAGGTCACCCCGGCCGGCCGCATCCGCGCCCAGTTCGCCGTCAGGGACAACTTCCGGCATCGTCGCACGATCGAGCGGTGGTACCTCCGGCGGATCGCGCAGGCTCGCGAGGACGTGCTGATCGCCAATGCCTACTTCCTCCCCGGAGCACGTTTCCGCCGGGCGCTGACGCTGGCGGCCGCGCGGGGCGTGCGCGTCCGGCTCCTCCTGCAGGGGAGGGTCGAGTACCGCCTGCAGCATTACGCGACGCAGGCCCTGTACGAGCAGCTGCTCGCGGCGGGCATCGAGATCTACGAGTACCGCAGCAGCTTCCTGCACGCGAAGGTGGCGGTCATCGACGAGCATGCCACCGTGGGCTCGTCCAACATCGATCCCTTCTCGCTCCTGCTCGCGCGCGAGGCGAACGTCTTCGTGGCGGACGCCGAGTTCGCCACCGACCTGCGCGAACGGCTCGATCGCGCGATTCGCGCGGGCAGCGTCGCGGTCGCGCTCGACGCCTATCGCAGGCGCCGCTGGTACCAGCGCCTGCTGCACGCGTTCGCGTTCGCGCTGCTGAGGATCTTCGTCTCGCTGAACGGCGAGCGTTACTGAGGTGCGCGTGGCAGGGGATCGTGCGCGGGGCTCGACACGGCGCCGGGCCGGTCCCGGCCTGGCGATCGGCCTGCTCGCCCTCGCCGCGACCGCGATCGCGGCCGCGCTGGCGCTCGCGATCGGCTTCGAGTGGCGCGAGCCCGCATGGCGCGGATGGCTCGAGCGAGAGCTGACGCGGGTGGCGGGCAGGCCCGTCACGCTGGCCGGGCCCGTGCGCCTGCGCGTCTCGACCCGGCCCGTACTGCTCGTCGAGGACGTGCGCATCGGCGTCCCGTCGGGCGAGGACGGGGACGTGGACCGGACGGCCCCCGGCGCCGCGGACGTGGGCCGCATCGCCCGGCTCGAACTCGAGGCCGGGCTGTTCGAGAGCGTCTGGGCGCGCTGGCCCCATGTCCATCGTTTCGAGATCGAGGGGCTGCGCTGGTCGCCCGGCGCGCACGAAGGGCCGGCGGTCGAGATCCTCGTCGATCGCGCAGAGGGCCGGGCCCCCGTCGGCGCACCGCTGGAGCTGCGCGCGAGCGGCACGATGGCCGGCCTGGAGGTCCAGGCGGATCTGCAGGGTGGTTCGCTGGCGGAACTGGTCGGTGCGGACGCGCCATGGCCCATCGCAGTATTCGCGGAAGGCGCCGGCGCGAGCCTGCGTATCGCGGGTCACCTGGAGCGCGCCGGGGAGGGCGGCGGGCAGTCGCTGGCCGGACTGTTCGAGTTCGGGGTCGGCTCGCCCGATGCGCAGGCATCGGCTCGCCTGCTCGATGCGGAGCTGCCCGCGATCGGCCCCACGGCCCTGGGCGGCAAGCTGCGCATCGCGCCCGGGCGCATCGAGCTGCGCGAGCTGGTCGGCGCCGCGGGCGCCAGCCGCTTCGAAGGCCGGCTCGACATCATGCCCGGCGAGGCGCGCCCGCGGATCGAGGGGCGCATCACCGCGGCCGTGCTCGACATGCGGCCCTTCCTGGGGCAGGAGGGGACGTCCGGGCAGGCCGTTGCCGAGGAGGGCGACCTCGCCTCGCGGACCCTGGTCGGCTGGTATCGCAGCCTCGACGACGCCCGCCTGCCGCTGGCCGGCATGCGCCTCGCCGACGCGCGGATCGCGCTGGCGGTCGATCGCTGGATCGGGATGCCCGCCGACGTCGGGGCGGCCGAGATAAACCTGTCCCTCGCCGACGGACGGCTCGATGCGCCGCTGCGGGCGCATGTCGCCGGCGTCGACCTGGCGGGCGAGCTCCATGCGGTGGTGGATGCGACGCAGGCAGTGCATGCGGACCTCGCCCTCGGCACCGCGGAGACGCCGCTCGGCGGGCTGGCGCGCTGGCTGTTCGGGCTGGACGATCTGCGGGGTGCGCTCGGCGGCTTCTCGATGCGTCTCGTCTCCAGCGGCGCCACCCTGCGCGAGATCGTCGATCGCACGGAGCTGCGCATGGTCGCGGCGCGCGGCGGGTTGAGCTATGGCCACGCGCCGGGCCAGCGCCCGGTGGCCTTCCAGCTCGGCAGCTTCGCGATGACGGGTGGCGCCGGCGAGCCCCTTCGGATCGAGGCGAACGGTAGCCTGCTCGGCGAGCCCGTGGAGCTCACGCTCGCGACCGATCCCCCGCACAGGATCGTGCGCAGCGGCGCCTCCTCGCTCGCCCTGAGCGCCAGTTCGCGCAGCCTGCGACTGGCCGTGGACGGGCGCATCGCCGTGGGCGCCGTCGGCGCTTCGCGCGACGCGGCCGACCTTTCGCTGCGCTTCGACGCGGGTGACATCCGCGACCTGTCGCCCTGGCTCGGAACGCCCGTCGCCGGGCCGATGCGGCTCTCGCTGGCGGCCCGCCTGCGCGGCCTGCGCGAGCGCTGGCGCGTCGAGCCGATCACGGCGAGCCTGGGCGACCACCGCCTCGAGGCGGTCGTGGCCAGGCGCGGCACCGGGGAGGGGGACGGCGCCGCCCTGGAAGTGCGCATCGACATGCCCCGCATCGACATCGACGAACTCGGCCGCCTGTTCGAGCGTGCCTCGGGCGACGCGCTGGCGCTCGACTTGCCGATCCTGCCGTCGCGGGTCGATCTCGCGGATCTCGACCTCGACCTGCGCATCGGCGAGATCGCCCGCAGCGCGCTGTCGGTCCGCGAGCTGCGCTTCGCGACGCGCATACGCGAGGGCTTCATGAGCGCGTCGCCGTTCTCGCTCGTGGCCCTCGGCGTGCCGCTCGCCGGCGCGCTGGAGGTGGACCTGCGCACCGACGTGCCGGCGGTGAACGGGTGGCTCGCGGGTAGCGAGGTCGATGCGGGCGCGGTGCTGCGCCGGCTCGGCTTCGGCGAGAGGATCGATGCCCGCTTCGACGCGCTGAGCCTCCATCTCGCCGCGCGCGGCAGCCGGCTGGGCGATCTCCTCGACGCCTCCGCGATGACTGCGGAAGTGCAGGGCGGACACCTGCGCCTGCGCGATCCCGGCACGGGCGGCGTCGCCGGATTCGCGCTGTCCACCGGCAGCGTGGTGGCGGGCGCGGGCGAACCGGTGCGCGCCGCGGTCGCCGGGCGGGCCGGCGACGACCCGGTCGCCGTGTCGGTCCAGGCGGCGAGGCTTCGCGACCTGGTCGATGCCCGACGCAGGATCCCGCTGGTCGTCGAGGCCGCGCTCGGCGGCGCGCGCATCTCGCTGGCGGGCGACGTCGAGCGGCCCATCGGCGCCGGCCTGCGGCTGGCGATCGACGTTGCGGGCGACCGGGTCGACGGCTGGTCGGCGATCACGGGCATCGATCTCCCGCGCTGGGGTCCGTATGCGCTCGCCGGCGATGTCGTGATCGACGCGACGGGCTACCGCGTCGAGGGCGCGCGGGTCGCGGTGGGCGGATCGGTCGCCGGCGGCGACGTCCGGTTCGACACGTCGCGGTCGCCGCCCCTGCTCGACGTGCGCCTGGATGCGCCCGTGCTCGCCCTGGAGGACTTCGACGACCCGGACTGGTCGCCTTTCGCCGGCGAGGACGAAGGGCCGACGAGCGACGGGAGCGAGGCCGGGGATGCGGCGGCATCGCTCGCCGACGTGGGCGAGCAGGCGGCGCGAGCGAGCGACGACCTGCAGCGGTTGCTCGATGCGGAAACGCTTGCGCGCCTGGATGCCCGTGCGGCGATCGACGTCGGGGAGCTGCGCGCCGGCGACATCCGTCTCGGCGATGCCCGGCTGCGCCTCGCCGTCGATGGCGGAAGGCTCCGGTTCGATCCGGTGGCGGCGTCCATCGGCGCGGGCGAGCTGCGGCTCGTGCTCGACTATGCCCCGCTTTCGTCCGGGGCGGTCGACACGGCGATCGAGCTGACGCTCGACCGTGTGGACTACGGGCTGCTGGCGCATCGCATCGATCCCGGGACCGACATGGCCGGGACGATCGACGCCCGGCTCGAGGTGCGGGCGCTGACCCCCACCCTCTCGCAGGCGATGCGCCACGGGAACGGCTCGCTTCGCTTTCGCCTGCTGCCCGAGCGCATGCGCGCGGACGTGTTCGACCTGTGGGCCGGCAACCTCTTCGTCGCCCTCGTGAACCGGCTCGATGCCGATGCCGGCTCGACGGTCAACTGCGCGATCGGCGAGTTCGAGCTGGCCGACGGCGTGCTGCAGGCGCGGCGCATGCTGATCGACACCACGCGGGTCCGGGTGGTCGGCGCCGGTACGGTGGACTTCAACGACGCGAGCCTCGCCCTGCGCTTCGACCCCTGGCCGAAGCGGGCGCAGTTCTTCAGCCTCGCCACCCCGATCGAGGTGTCCGGCGGCTTCGACGACTACGCCATCGGGCCGCGGGCCGGCGATGTCTTCATGACCGGCCTGCGGCTGCTCAGCTCCGCGCTCTGGGTCCCGGTGATGAAGCTGGCGGGCGCCCGGTCGCCGGCCGACGGTTCGGACGTGTGCGGCGACCTCCCCGGCCGCCCGTCCGAAGCGGACGCACAGGGGGCGCGGGATGCGCCGCCGGCTGGCCCGGGCGATGCGCGGGACGGCGCGTGGCCGCTCGCGCCCGTCCCGGCGCTCGACGATCCCCTGTTCTACGGCGGTCCCTGAGGCGCGCCACGCCGGTCTTCGCGCCTAGGCCAAGGGGCGGGCGTCGCTTCGCCCGCGGCCCCGATGCCGATGCTAGATTGCCGGCACGGAGGACCCCATGCGCCGATCCGCCATCCTACGGACCGCCCGTTTCGCGGGCTGTCTCCTGCTCGCCGGCTGCGCCGCCGGCCGGTCGTCGTCGATCGCGCCCGAGCCCTTCGACCTCGCTCCTTCCGTTCGGGCGGTCCTCGAGCGCGCGGCGCCCGCCCCGCCCGGGCGGGCCCTGCGCGCCTATGCCCTGACGATCCATACGGCCGGTGCCGGGCCCGCCGGCCGGGTGGACGTGCTCGGGCGCCACGCCCGCCTGCCCGATGGCGCGCTCGCCGCCGTCACCGGCAGCCGGGCTGCCGGGGCCTTCGGCATGAGCCGCTCCCTGGGCCTGTGCGGGCTGGTTTCGCTGCGACTCGACACCGCCATGGCCGATCGTGCCTGGCTGCCGGCCGATCCCGCGCGCGCCCGCGACATGCCCTTCGCGGAGGGCCCGGGCCAGGGCGTCGTCGCCCGCATGCGCGCCACCGAGCTGCAGGTGGAGGGCGAGCCCTGCGCGCCGCGGCCGGGGCGGGCGTTCGTCGTTGCGCTGAAGGCCCGCAGCGACGTCGCGGGGCAGGCGACGGCCCGCGGGGATGCGCTCGTCGAGACCCGCTACGACTGCGCCGCGGCGCCCGCGTCCGAGCCCGCCAGCCGCCTGCATCCCGATCTTCCCGGCGACTTGCTGCGGGTCGAGTGCCGGCGCACGAGCACGCAGGCCGGTGGCAGCGGACTGCTCGCCTATGCCTGGATCGCGAGCGGTGGCGTGTACCTCCTCACTGGCCATCGCGGCCAGGATCTCGCGCAGGCCTACGTCTATACCGACGTGGTCCTCGAGCCTTGAGCCGAGCCATCCCGCCACGACCGCGCGTTCGTCCCGCGAGCGCCGCGGCGCCTGTCGACGATCCCCTCGGGGCGGCGGTGCTCCACGGGATCGACTTCACCTCGTCGCCCTCGCGGCGCAAGCCCATCGTGGTCGCCTCCGGGCGTCCCGGCGGAGGCGGTGTGCGGCTCGAGCGCCTCGAGCGGATTCCCGACCTGGCCGGCTTCGACGCGTTCCTCGCGCGACCGGGGCCGTGGCTGGGGGTGTTCGACCTGCCCTTCGGCCTGCCGCGCGCGTTCATCGAGGGGCAGGGGTGGCCGCGGGACTATGCGCGGGTGGCCGCCATCGTCGCGGGGCAGGGACGGCCTGCATTGCGCCGGCGCTTCGTCGCCTGGTGCGATGCGCGCCCTCCGGGGCGCAAGTTCGCCCACCGGGCCACCGACCGCCCAGCGGGCTCGAGCCCCTCGATGAAATGGGTCAACCCGCCGGTCGCCTGGATGTACGAGACCGCCGTGCCACGGCTGCTGGCGGCGGGCGTCCACATGCCGGCGCTCGCGCCGGGCGACCCCGCGCGCGTGGCCCTCGAGGGCTACCCGGGGCTCCTCGCGCGAAGCTTCGGCCGCCTGTCCTACAAGAGCGATGGGCGCGCGCGCCAGCTGCCCGCCCACGAGGCGGTTCGCCGGCGCCTCGTCGACGGCCTGCGCGCGGGGCAGCTCCGCCTCGGCGTGGCCGTCTCGATGGACGACGACCATGCCGCCGAGCTGGTCGCGGAGTCCTCGGCCGACGGGCTCGACGCGGCGCTGTGCCTGAGCGCCGCCGGATGGGCATGGCAGCGGCGCGCGCGCGGCTTCGGGCTGCCCGAGGACGTCGATCCGCTCGAGGGCTGGATCGTGGGCGCCGATGCCGACGCGGACCCGTCGCCCGCCGCGCGGGGGCCCGGCCCCTGAAGCGGGCCGGGCGGGTTCAGTAGGACTTCGGCAGGCCCAGCACCTTCTCGGCGATGAACGACAGGACCAGCTGGGGGCTCACCGGCGCGATCCGCGGGATCATCACCTCGCGCAGGTAGCGCTCGACGTGGTACTCCTTCGCGTAGCCGAAGCCGCCATGGGTCATCACCGCCTGCTGGCAGGCGTTGAAGCCGGCCTCGCCGGCGAGCCACTTGGCCGCATTGGCCGAGGCGCCGCAGGGCAGGCCCTGGTCGTATTCCCAGGCGGCCTTCATCGTCATGAGCCAGGCGGCCTCGAGCTCGATCCAGTTCTGGGCGAGCGGGTGCGCGATCGCCTGGTTCTTGCCGATCGGCCGATTGAAGACCACGCGTTCGCGCGCATACTCGGCCGCGCGGCGAAGCGCCGCCTGCCCCAGGCCCACCGCCTCGGCGGCGATCAGGACGCGTTCGGGATTCATGCCGTGGAGGATGTACTCGAAGCCGCGGCCCTCCTCGCCGATCCGGTCCTCGACCGGAATCTCCAGGCCGTCGATGAAGAGCTCGTTCGAATCGATCGCCTTGCGGCCCATCTTCTCGATCTCGCTCACGCGGATGCGGCTGCGATCGAGCGCGGTGTAGAACAGGCTCAGTCCCTGGGTGGGCTTCTTCACCTCCTCGAGTTCGGTGGTGCGCGCGAGCAGCAGCATGCGGTCGGCCACCTGCGCGGTCGAGATCCAGACCTTCTGGCCATGCACCACGTAGCGGTCGCCCTTGCGCACGGCCCGGGTCTTGAGCTGGGTGGTGTTGAGCCCGGTGTTGGGCTCGGTGACCGCGAAGCAGGCCTTCTCCTGGCCGCTCGCGATGGGCGGCAGCATGCGCCGCTTCTGCTCCTCGGTCCCGAACACCACCACCGGATTGAGCCCGAAGATGTTCATGTGCACGGCCGAGGCGGCCGACATCCCGCCACCCGTGTTCGCCAGGGTATGCGCGAGCACCGCCGCCTCCTGGATGCCGAGGCCGGACCCGCCGTACTCCTCGGGCATGCAGATGCCCAGCCAGCCGGCGTCGGCCAGCGCCTTGTGGAACTCGGCCGGATAGCCGCCGACGCGATCGCGCTCCAGCCAGTAGGCATCGTCGAAGGGCTCGCAGAGCCGGCGCACCGAATCGGCGATCGCCTGCTGGTCGCGGGTCAGGGCGAAATCCATTTTCCAGTGGTCTCCATCGAGGGCTTCCCGGTCCGGGAAGGTTGTCGGGGTCGGGATGGTCGGGAGCGCGCACGCCTCGGGTGCGCGCCTCACACGCGATTGTCCGCCAGATGGGGATATCGCCGCCACCGCCCTGCCGCCGGCGTCGAACCGATGCCCGCCCGACGCCGGCCCGGCGCCAGGCGGGACGGGAACTTGCTGTCGCCCCGTTGTGATTTTTGGACGCGAGAGTTGCGGAGGTGACGCCTTGCCGGAAGAATCGTCTTCCCGCCGCGGCCATCGCTGGCCGGGCCGATCCCTCGTTGCGCGGGAGTGGCCGAGGAGCAGGACCGAATGATCGATCTTCACGGGCGCTACCTGCCATGGGTCGGCGACGGCGCCGGCAGCCTGGACCAGGCCCTCGGGATGCTGCGGGCCGCGCAGGACGAGGGCGTGCAGCTCGCCGTCCTGGCGCCGAGCATCGACCCGCGGCGCATGGCCCCCGACCGGGCGGACCTCGAGCGGAAGTTCGCCACCTTCGCGCAGCTGGCCGCTCGCCGCGGCCTGCGGATCGAGCTTCGGCTCGGGGCCGAGCTGGTCCATGGGCCCGGCGCGATCGAGGCGGTCGACGCGGGCGCGATCCCCTTCGTCGGCGACTGGGAGGGGCTCAGGGTTGCGCTGCTTGCCTGGTCCGAGGACTTCGTTCCTGTCGGCGCGATCGGCGTCGTCCAGGCCCTGGCCCGGCGCGGGGTCCTGCCCATGCTCGCCCATCCGGAGCGCAATCCCGGGGTGGTTCGCGCGCCTTCCACGCTCGACCTGTTCCTGTGCGACGGCTGCCTCGTACAGCTCGACGCCGGGTCCATCCTCGGCTGGCACGGACCGCAGGTGCGCGACACCGCGTTTCGCCTGATCGAGGCGGGGACCGCGACCGTGCTCGCGAGCGGGGCCGCGGACGGCCTGGGCCAACCGCCCTCCTTGCGGGCCGCGCGCGACATCGTGGCCCAGCGCTTCGGCGAGGAGCTCGCCCGCCGGCTCGTCGAGCGCAATCCATCCCGGATCGTTCCCGCCGGCCCGCCGGCGCCCCGGCTCGACCCCACGTCCCCCGCCACGGCGCCTGCCGTGGCCTAGCCTCGCCGGGCGCCAGCCGGCGCGCGGTCCGATTCCACGGCGTCCCGGTTGACACCGGCGCGCGCTTCGTAAATAGTACGATCGTTCGATTCGAACGATCGTTCGCTTTTACCCATCCGGAGACATCCATGTCCAGTCGGGAACAGCGGGCGCGCAAGGGTGAGCAGACCCGGGTGGCCATCATCGATGCCGCACTCGACCTGGCCGCCACGCGCGGCCTCGAAGGGCTCACCATCGGTTCGCTGGCCGAACGCATGCGCATGTCGAAGAGCGGCGTCTTCGCGCACTTTGGTTCGCGCGAGGACCTGCAGATCGCCGTGCTCAAGGAGTACGAGCGGCGATTCGCCGAGGACGTGCTGGCCGCCAGCCTCGACATCCCGCGCGGGTTGCCGCGCCTGCGCGCGATGCTGGAGCGCTGGATCGAGAAATCCACCCGCGAGGCCGAGCGCGGCTGCCTGTGGATCTCCTGCGCGGCCGAGTACGACGACCGCCCGGGCGCCGTGCGCGACGAGCTCGTCGCCATGATCCAGGCATGGAAGGGCGCCCTGTCCAGGGCGATCCAGCTCGCGATCGATACGGGCGAGCTGCGGCCCGACACGGACATCTCGGAGATGATCTTCGACATCTACGGGGTGATCCTCGTGCTCCACCACGACTCCCGCCTGCTCGCGAGCCCGACGGCGGCCACGCGGGCCCGCCTCGCGATCGAGAGGATCATCGACGCGCGTCGCACCGGGCCGCGGCCGGGCGGCGGGCGTCGCGATGCAGCCCCGGTTCCGGATTCCCATGCCGCCGACCGCAGCGTCGCCTGACCCGGCGCCGCGGCGAGCAAACTTGACAGGACACACGGAGAAGACATGCCCCAATACCAAGCCCCCCTGCGCGACATGCAGTTCGTGCTGCACGAGCTCCTCGAGGTCGAGAAGGAACTCGCGGAACTGCCGGCCCATGCCGAAGTCAATCGCGAGCTGATCGACCAGGTCCTGGAAGAGGGCGGCAAGTTCTGCGCCGAAGTGCTCTTCCCGCTCAACCGCAGCGGCGATGAGGAAGGCTGCCGCTACGAGGGCGATGGCGTCGTGCGCATTCCCGAAGGCTTCAAGGCCGCCTGGGACCAGTACCGCGAGGCGGGCTGGCCGACGCTCACCTGCGACCCGGAGTACGGGGGCCAGGGCCTGCCCTCGGTGGTCGGCCTGGCGATGCAGGAGATGCTCAACTCCGCCAACCAGGCCTGGACGATGTATCCGGGACTGACCCACGGCGCCTACGAGGCGCTGATGGCGCACGGCACCGACGAGCAGAAGGCGACCTACCTGCCCAGGCTCGTGTCGGGCGAATGGACCGGCACCATGTGCCTCACCGAGCCGCACTGCGGCACCGACCTGGGCCTGCTGCGCACCCGCGCCGAGCCGCAGGCCGACGGGACCTACCGGATCACCGGCACCAAGATCTTCATCTCGTCCGGCGAGCACGACCTTGCCGAGAACATCGTCCACCTCGTGCTCGCCCGGCTGCCGGACGCGCCCCAGGGCACCAAGGGGATCTCGCTGTTCATCGTGCCGAAGTTCCTGCCGGATGCCGAGGGCCGGCCGGGCGAGCGCAACGCCGTGAAGTGCGCCCGCATCGAGGAAAAGATGGGCATCCACGGCAACGCGACCTGCGAGATGAACTTCGAGGGCGCGATCGGGACGCTGGTCGGCGAGCCGAACAAGGGGCTCAACGCGATGTTCGTGATGATGAACGCCGCGCGCATCGGCGTGGGCATCCAGTCGCTCGGCCTGATGGAAGTCGCCTACCAGAACGCGGCGGCCTATGCGAAGGAGCGCCTGCAGATGCGGTCCCTCAAGGGGCCGAAGGAGCCCGACAAGCCGGCCGACCCCATCATCGTGCATCCCGATGTTCGCCGCATGCTGCTCACGCAGCGGGCGTGGATCGAGGGATCGCGGGCCTTCGCCCTGTGGCTCGGACTGCAGGCCGACATCGCCCATGCCCATCCCGACGAGGAACGGCGCCGCGAGGCCGAGGATACGCTCGCGCTCCTGACCCCGGTGGTGAAGGCCTTCCTGACCGACAACGGCTACCAGTCCACGACGCTCGCGCAGCAGGTGTTCGGCGGCCACGGCTACATCCGCGAGTGGGGGATGGAGCAGTACGTGCGCGACGCCCGCATCAACATGATCTACGAGGGCACCAACGGGGTGCAGGCGCTCGACCTGATCGGCCGCAAGGTCCTCGGCGACGCCGGCGCGAAGCTGCGGCGCTTCGGCCAGCTCGTGCGCGACCTGATCGAGAACGAGGGCACCGACGACGACATGGCCGAGTTCATCAACCCGCTCGCCGACCTTGCCGGGAAGGTCGAGAAGTTCACGATGGAGATCGGCATGAAGGCCATGCAGAACCCCGAGGAGGCGGGCGCCGCCTCGACGGACTACCTGCGGGTCATCGGTCACCTGGTGCTGGGCTACTTCTGGGCCCGCATGGCCAAGGTCGCGCTCGCCAGGCGCGACTCGGGCGACCGTTTCTACGAGGCGAAGCTCCATGTCGCGCGCTTCTACTTCGCGCGCCTGATGCCGGAGACCGCGGCCCTCATGCGCTCGGCGCGCTCCGGGGCGGACAACCTCATGGCGCTCGACGCCGAGCTCTTCTGAGGAGGCGTCATGCGGGGTTTCCCTGGCAGGGGCCGGCTGCCCGCGCTGGCCGCGGCGGCGGGCATCGCCTTCGCCCTCGCGGTCGTCAGGCCGGCAAGCGCCGATCCGGATTCCCCGGTCGGGCTCTGGAAGAACATCGACGACAGGACCGGCGAAGCCAAGGCGCTGATCCGCATCGAGGAAGTCGGTGGCGAGCTGCGCGGCGTGATCGAGCAGGTCCTCACGCCGGGGCGTGCCGATGCCGTGTGCGAGCAGTGCGAGGGCGAGCTGCGGGGCAGGCCGATCCGCGGCATGCAGATCCTCGAGGGGCTGCGCAAGGCGGACGACTGGTGGGAGGGCGGCACCATCCTCGACCCCAACAACGGCAAGAGCTACCGCAGCCAGCTGCGCACCATCGAGGGCGGCACCCGGCTGGAGGTTCGCGGATACATCGGCATGCCGATTCTCGGCCGGACCCAGACCTGGGTCCGGCAACCCTGATCATCCCCATTGCACAGGAGGGCCATCGTGTCCAATCCGATCATCAGGAAAGTCGCGGTGCTGGGCGCCGGCGTGATGGGCGCGCAGATCGCCGCCCACCTCGTGAGCGCGCGCGTCGACGTGCTGCTCTACGACCTGCCCGCGAAGGAAGGCCCGCCCAATGCGGGCATCGAGCGGGCGATCGACGGCCTGCGCAAGCTCAAGCCGGCGCCGCTGGCCCATCCCGACCTCGCCGACTGGATCGTTCCCGCGAACTATGACGACGATCTCGAGCGGCTCGCGGAATGCGACCTGGTGATCGAGGCGATCGCCGAGCGCATGGACTGGAAGCATGCGCTCTACGAGAGGGTGGCCCCGCACATCGCGCCGCATGCGGTCTTCGCGACCAACACCTCCGGCCTGTCCATCACGGAGCTGGCCAGGGGCTTCGACGAACGGCTGCGCAAGCGGTTCTGCGGCGTCCACTTCTTCAACCCGCCGCGCTACATGCACCTGGTGGAGCTGATCCCGACCGCCGATACCGACCCCGCGATCCTCGACCGCCTCGAGGCCTTCCTCACCACGGTGCTCGGCAAGGGCTGCATCCGCGCCAAGGACACGCCGAACTTCATCGCCAACCGCGTGGGCATCTTCAGCATGCTGGCGACCATCCACGAGGCGGAGAAGTTCGGCCTGACCTACGACGTAGTGGACGACCTGACGGGCGCGAAGCTGGGCCGGGCGAAGTCCGGCACCTTCCGCACGGCCGACGTGGTCGGCATCGATACGCTGGCGCACGTCATCCGGACCATGGAGGAGAACCTCCGGGACGATCCGTTCGCCGCCGCCTACAAGACGCCGGCGGTGGTCGCCGGGCTGGCGGAGAAGGGCGCCCTGGGCCAGAAGAGCGGCGCGGGCTTCTACCGCAAGGAAGGCAAGGACATCCTGCGGCTCGATCCGCAGAAGGGCGAATACGTGCCGGCGGGCGGCAAGGCCGACGAGACGGTGGCCCGCATCCTCAAGAAGAAGACCTGGGGCGAGCGCCTCGCTCTGCTGAGGGAATCGAAGAACCCGCAGGCGCGGTTCGTCTGGGCCGTGTTGCGCGACGGCATGCACTACGCCGCCGTCAAGCTCGGCGAGATCGCGGACAACGCGCGTGACCTCGACCTCGCGATGCGCTTCGGCTTCGGCCAGCAGCAGGGCCCCTTCGAGGTCTGGCAGGAGGCGGGCTGGCAGCAGGTCGCGCAATGGATCCGCGAGGACATCGCGGCGGGCGAGGCGATGGCCCCGGTCGAACTGCCCGCCTGGGTGTTCGAGGGACCGGTCGCCGAGCGCGGCGGGGTGCACCAGCCCGAGGGCTCCTGGTCGGCCTCGCGCGGCGAGTTCGTGCCGCCGCGCGAACTGCCCGTGTACCGCCGCCAGCTGTTCCGTCCGAGCGTGTCCGGCGCCGACGCCCCGAGCGGGCACACGGCGGGCACGACCGTCTTCGAGGACGACTCGATCCGCCTCTGGACGCTCGACCAGCCCGGCCTCGACGAGGTGCTCGTGGTTTCCATCCGCACCAAGGTCCACGCGATCGGTCCCGGCGTGGTGGACGGGCTGCTCCGCGCCGTGGAAACGGCCGAGGAGCGCTTCCGGGGCCTGGTGATCTGGTCGCCGGACGAGCCGTTCTCGGTGGGCGCCGACCTGCAGGCGATGCTGCCCGTCTTCATGAGCGGCGGCGCCAAGGCCATCGGACCGATCGAGCAGAAGCTCCAGCAGGCGATGATGCGGCTGCGCTATGCGCAGGTGCCGACGGTGGCGGCGGTCTCGGGCATGGCGCTCGGCGGTGGCTGCGAGCTGGCGATCCACTGCGCGCGGCGCGTGGCGAGCCTCGAGAGCTACATCGGGCTGGTGGAAGTGGGCGTCGGCCTGATTCCCGGCGCGGGCGGCCTCGCCTACGGCGCCCGCCGGGCATCGGAGGAGCACGAGGCGGCGCCCGACGGCTACCTCCTCGACTTCCTCAAGAAGTACCTGATGGCGGCGGCGACCGCGCAGGTCGCGACCTCGGCCATCGAGGCGCGCCGCGTCGGCTACCTGCTCGAGTCGGACCCGGTGGTGTTCAACCCGCACGAACTGCTGTATGTCGCCGTGCGCGAGGCGCTGGCGATGCACGAGGCGGGCTACCGCCCGCCGCGCAAGGCGCGCATCCGCGTGGCCGGCCGCAGCGGCACCGCGACGATCATGGCGCAGCTCGTGAACATGCGTGACGGCGGCTTCATCACCGCGCACGACTTCCATCTCGGCCAGACCATCGCGCAGATCATGTGTGGTGGCGACGTGGAGGCCGGCTCGGTCGTGGACGAGGACTGGCTCCTGCGCCTCGAGCGCGAGGCCTTCGTCGGCCTGATCGAGCATCCCAAGACCCAGGAACGCATCATGGCGATGATGCAGACCGGCAAACCGGCGCGCAACTGAGCGCCAGCGGAGGAACATCCATGACCCGTCAAGTCCAGGACGCCTATATCGTCGCGGCCCGGCGCACCCCGATCGGCAAGGCGCCGAAGGGCGTGTTCCGCAACGTCCGGCCCGACGACCTGCTGGTCCACGCCATTCGCTCGATGCTCGCCGACGTGCCCGCCATCGATCCGGCGGTCATCGAGGACGCCATCGTCGGCTGCGCGATTCCGGAGGCCGAGCAGGGCCTCAACGTGGCCCGCATGGCGGTGCTGCTCGCCGGCCTGCCCAAGTCCGTCGGGGGGGTGACCGTCAACCGCTTCTGCGCATCGGGCCTGACCGCGCTCGCGATGGCGGCCGATCGCATCCGCGTCGGCGAGTCGGACGCCATCATCGCGGCCGGTACCGAGTCGATGAGCATGGTGCCGATGATGGGCAATCGCCCGTCCATCAACATCCGCGCCTTCGAGTCGGACGAGAACGTCGGCATCGCCTACGGCATGGGCCTGACCGCCGAGAAGGTCGCCGAGCAGTGGAAGGTCGACCGGGAATCGCAGGATGCCTTCGCGCTCGAGTCGCACCGCAGGGCGATCGCGGCGCAGGATGCCGGCGAGTTCGCCGACGAGATCGCCCCGTTCGAGGTGGCCGAGCACGTCCCGGATCTCTCGGCCGGCCGGGTGGACGTGCGCACTCGCCGCGTCGAGCTCGACGAGGGACCGCGCCGGGACACCACCGCCGAGGCCCTCGCGAAGCTGCGCCCGGCGTTCGCCGCGCCGCGCTCGCCCCAGGGCAAGGCGACGGGCATGGGCTCGGTGACCGCCGGCAACAGCTCGCAGACCTCGGATGGCGCGGGTGCGCTGCTGGTGGTCTCGGAGAAGATCCTCAATCAGTTCAACCTCACGCCGCTCGCGCGCTTCGTCTCCTTCGCCGTGCGCGGCGTTCCGCCGGAGATCATGGGGATCGGTCCCAAGGAGGCGATTCCCGCCGCCCTGCGCAGTGCGGGCCTCAAGCTCGAGGACATCGGCTGGATCGAGCTGAACGAGGCCTTCGCGGCCCAGTCGCTCGCGGTCATGCGCGAGCTCGACATGAACCCGGAGGTCGTCAACCCGATGGGCGGCGCAATCGCGCTCGGCCATCCGCTCGGCGCGACGGGCGCCATCCGCGCGAGCACCGTGGTGCACGCGCTGCGCCGCCGCCAGCTGCGCTACGGGATGGTGACGATGTGCGTCGGCACCGGCATGGGCGCCGCCGGTATCATCGAGCGCGTCTGAGGACCGGGGGAGCCATGACGATCCGCATCGAGAAGGCCGGCGGGGTGGTGAGCCTCGCGTTCGACCGGCCCGAGCGCCGCAACGCGATCACCGCGGCGATGTACGCGCAGCTTGCCGAGGGGCTGGCGCAGGCCGGGGCCGACCGCTCCGTGCGGGTCGTCGTCCTGCACGGCGACGAGAACGTGTTCACCGCCGGCAACGACCTCGGCGACTTCCGCGACAACCCGCCCCAGGGGACGGACACGCCGGTCCAGCGCTTCCTGCAGGGGCTGCTCCAGTTCGACAAGCCGCTGGTGGCAGCGGTCTGCGGCCATGCCGTCGGCGTCGGGACGACGATGCTGCTGCACTGCGACCTGGTCTATGCCGGGGACAATGCCCGCTTCGCGCTTCCCTTCGTCAACCTGGGCCTGTGCCCCGAAGCGGCATCGAGCCTGCTGCTGCCGCGCCTGGCGGGCCATCCGAAGGCGGCCGAGGCCCTGCTCTTCGGGGAGCCCTTCGGCGCGAGCGAGGCGCTCGCCATGGGCCTCGTCAACGAGGTCCTGCCCGCCGGCGAGGCGATTGCCCGCGCGCGGGAGCGCGCCGAGGCGCTCGCGACCCGGCCCCTGGAGTCGCTCGTGACCACCAAGCGCCTGATGCGCGCACCGGTGCGCGAGGCCTGTGCGGCGGCGATGGCGGCCGAGGGCGAGCACTTCCGGCGCATGCTGCGCGAGCCGGCCGCGCGCGAGGCCTTCGCGGCCTTCATGGAGAAGCGCAAGCCCGACTTCTCCCGCCTCTAGGCGAGCCGGTCAGGCGCCGGGACGGCCCACTCGCTTGCGCGGGGCCGGTTCGATCGACACCTCGCCGTCCTCGCTGCCGATCCACCAGAGCCCCTCGCCCGCGTTGGCCTGCAGGCGCATCGTGCGTCGCGCGAGCGCCGCGAGCTCGACCGTCGCGCCGGCCGGCAGCTCGACCACGGCGAGGCGATCGAGCCGCGCGAGCGCATCCTGGTGCTGGCGCCACCACAGCGCCGCATTGCGCCCGTAGCTGATCGCCACCACATGGGCCGCCCGCGCGCAGGCTCGGCGCAGGCGTCGTTCGTCGGGCAGCCCCACTTCGATCCAGAGCTCGACGGCGCCGGTGTCGTCGCGCAGCCAGAGGTCCGGCTCCTCGACATCCGACAGCCCGCTGCCGAAGGCGAGCGCCGGATGGGCATGCATCGCGAAGGCGAGCAGGCGCACCATCATGCGCTCTTCGGTCTCGGACGGATGGCGCGCGAGCGTGAGCGAATGGTCGTGGTAGTAGCCGCGGTCGGTGTCGGCGATGGAGAGTTCGACGCGATGGATGGTGGACTTGAGCGCCATGTCGGGTACTTCGTCACAAGGGGCCTAAGGAGTCTCCCACACCCGGGCGCGATGCGTGGCATCATCGCGGGTGCCTTCGTCGGTCGTTCCGAATCCGTCCGATCCTCCCCATGACCGCCCCCGTCCAAGCGGCATTCGCCCCGCCTGCCTCCGGCGCCCGCCGGGCGGCCGGCCGTGTCGCGCTGGTGGCGGGCGCGGTGGGACGACAGGGCGAGGCGCTGCTGAACGCGGCATTGGCGCGTGGCGGCTACTCCCGGGTCCATGTCCTGTCCGATGCGCCGATGGCGCTCGGCATCGACGGGCTCGAGCTCAGCGGCCTCGACGCGCTGCCGCCGCTCGACGACGTGCTCATGCTGGTCGGGCAGGGAGGCGACCCGGCCGAGCGCTCCTTCCATGGCCGCGATGCGCCCTTCGTGCAGGTGACGATCGCGGATGCGGTGAAGGTCGCCGGTGCGGCAGCCGCCGCAGGGGCACGCCGCTTGCTGGTGATTCGCCCGAGCCCGGCGTGGCAACAGATGGGGGAGTTGCAGCGCTCGCTCGGCGGGACCGACGAACTGGCGCTGGCACAGCTGCCCTTCGAGTCCGTGTTCATCCTGCGCCCGGTCCGTACCGGGCCGAGTCCCGGTGGCGACTGGCTGCGTCGCATCGTGAACGCCTACATGAGCATCCAGTTCCTGATGATGCCCAGATCGATTCCCACGCTCACGTCCGAGCAGGTCGCGCGTGCCGCCGTGGCGGCCCTCGGAATGCCCGGGACCGGCACCCGGGTCATGCTGGCCCGGCAGCTTGCCGAGCTGCTCGAACCGGTCCCCGCGGCCGGCGCCGGCCGTTGACCGGGCGACGGCCGCCGTCGGCCGAACCCGCCTTGACCCCGGCCCGGGCGCTCCGCATTTTCGGGGAGCAAGCGCGGTCCCCAGCCAGCCGGTCCATCGAGAGGTAGTGTGCGAGTCCTGTTCTTCGTCCGCGAACGACATCCGACCTTCCGCGTCGACGTCACGGTCCTGTTCGGGAAGTACCTGTCGCGTCTCGGCGTCGCGTCCGACCTCGTGACCCTGCGCGAGCCCGGCAAGACCGCCCCCTGGGGTGGCGGCGAGGTGTTCGGTCCGTCGGCCGGCGGTGGCCGGCTGCGTACTCACCTGTCCGCCCTCCTGAACGACTTCCGCGGCCTGGCGCGGATCGGCCCGCAGTACGACCTGGTGCTGGTGCGCGACAAGCCGCTGTTCACCCTGTGGGCCTGGCTCGTCGCGCGGCTTCGGGGCGTGCCCTTCGCCTACTGGATGTCCTTCCCCCTGCCCGAGAGCGCGCTCGAGTTCGTGCGCGAGCGCGGCCTGTCGATCGGACCCCTGCGATGGCTGGTGGTGTATGCGCGGGGGCTGCTCAGCTACTGGGCGCTCTACAAGGTCGTGCTGCCGCGCGCCGACATCGCCTTCCTGCAGAGCGACGAGATGCAGCGCATCCTGCAGGCCCGCGGCATCCGGATGCGCCATGCAGTGCCGGTGCCGATGGGCGTGGACCGGGAGGCGGTCGACCAGATCATGGCGCGCGACGACGGCGACATCGATCCGCGCGCGGCCGAATGGCTCGCCCGGGCTCGCGCCGCCGAGACCATCGTGTACCTCGGCACGGTCGAGGAGAACCGCCGGCTCGAGCTCGCGCTCGAAGCCTTCCGAACCGTGCTGCGCGCCCGGCCCGAGGCGCTGATGCTCATCATCGGCGACGCGGACGAACCGGGCGACATCGAGAAGCTCAAGTCGCTGGCGGCCGAGCTCGGCATCGCGCGGCGCGTGATCTTCACCGGCTGGCTCGACATGGCCACGGCATGGCAGCTCGTGCGGGCGGCCCGGGTGGGCTTCTCGCCCTGCCCGCGCGGCGTGCTCTACGACGTGGCATCGCCCACCAAGGCGGTGGAGTACATGGCGCTCGGCCTGCCGGTGGTCGCCAACGACCTCCCCGACCAGGCCTTCGTGATCGGGCGGAGCGGTGGCGGCCTGTGCACGCCGCTCGATCCCGGAGCCTTCGCGGCGGCGATGATCGAGCTGCTGTCCGATCCGGAAGCGGCGCGGCGCCGCGGCCAGGCCGGCCGGCAGTGGGCGCTCGAGAACCGCAACTACGAAAGGCTCGCCACCCTGGTCCGGGACGAGATGCTGGCCGTGCTGCCGGCGGGGGAGACCGAGCGTGCGTGAGCCCGGTTCGATTACCTCCTTCGGGAGCGAGGGAGGGGCGGATGCCGGTGGGCGGCATGACGAGGCGCATGGCCACGGGTCGGCGATTTCGTGCAGGGAGCCGGCCACGGCCCGCGATGCGGGCCCGGGCCGGCGGGACGACACCGCCGGCATGCCGTCGGCGACGACGGGAACGGGCATGGCGAGACGGGTGCTGATGGTCTGCACCGCGGGGCGGGGCGGGATGTTGTCGGTGATCGAGAGCTACCGCGTCGACGGGCTGTTCGACCGCTGGGGCGTCAAGCTGTTCTCGCCGCACGACGAGGGCAGCCTCGTGCGGCGCCTGTGGCTCGCGGCGGTCGAGATCCTGCGCTTCATCGTCGAGATCCTGACGCACCGGGTCACGCTGGTGCACTGCCATGCGGCGGAACTCGGAAGCTTCTGGCGCAAGTCGATCTTCGGCCTGCTCGCCCGGGCGCGCGGAATCCCCGTGCTGTTCCACCTGCACGGGGCCGAGATGAAGGACTTCTACGACGCCCAGGCCGCGCCGATCCGTCGCCTGATCAGCTGGATCCTCGAGCGCTACTCCGCGGTGGTGGTGCTGTCGCCGAGCTGGGCGGACTGGGTCCGCTCGGTCGCGCCCAGGGCGAACGTCTTCGTGCTCCACAACTATGTCCGGATGCCCGCGGCGCAGGCCCGTCGCGCGGGGGACGGTCCCGTCAAGGTGCTCTTCCTCGGGATCATCGGCCACCGCAAGGGGGTGTACGACCTGTTGCCCGCCTTTGCCGAGGCGCTCTCGACCCGCCCCGGCATGAAGCTGCTGATCGGGGGCAATGGCGAGGTGGAGCAGGCCCGGATGCGCGCCGCCGAGCTCGGCCTCGGCGACTCGGTGGAGTTCCTGGGCTGGGTGGGCGGCGATCGCAAGAACGAGCTGCTCGCGGCGGCCGACATCTTCGTGCTCCCCTCCTACAACGAGGGCCTGCCGATCAGCCTGCTCGAGGCCATGAGCTGGGGCGTGCCGGTGATCTCGACGACCGTCGGCGGAATCCCGGAGCTGATCCGCGACGGCACCGACGGCTACCTGATCGAAGCGGGCGATGTCGGGGCGCTCTCCCGGCGACTCGCCGAACTCGCCGGCGATGCGCAACTGCGCCAGCGCATGGGAAGCGCCGGGCGGGAGCAGGTCGCCGCGTCGTTCTCGCGCGAGGCGGTGTTGCCGCGGCTCGAGCAGCTCTACGCGGACATCTCGAAGGGGCGTTCATGAGCGGAGGGCCGCGGGTGCTCGCCGTCGCCTCGGGCGGCGGCCACTGGACGGAACTGATGCGGATACGCGAGGCCTTCGAGGGCTGCGACGTGGCCTACGTGAGCGTGAAGCCGTGGTATCGCGAGGATGTCGCCGGCCATCGCTTCTACGCGATTCCCGACGTCAGCCGCCTGCACAAGTGGCGGATCGCGGCGACCATCGCCAGGCTCGCCTGGATCCTGCTGCGCGAGCGCCCGCAGGTGCTCGTCACCACCGGCTCGGCCCCGGGCATGCTGGCGTTGCGCATGGCCAAGGTCCTCGGCGCGCGCACGGTCTGGATCGACAGCGTCGCCAACATCGAGGAGATGTCCCTGTCCGGCCTGAAGGCGGGCAAGGCCGCCGACCTCTGGCTCACGCAGTGGTCGCACCTCGCGAAGCCCGAGGGGCCGCACTACCGGGGCAGCGTGCTGTGAAGCTCTTCGTCACCGTCGGCTCGATGCTGCCCTTCGACCGCCTGGTGCGGGCGATCGACGACTTCGTGGGGACCCGGCCCGACATCGAGGCGTTCGCCCAGATCGGCGAGACCCGCAACAGGCCCAGACACATGGACAGCCGGCAGATGATGACGCCGGCCGAGTACCGCCGCATGTTCGAGGAGGCCGATGTCGTGGTCTCGCATGTCGGCATCGGCACCGTGATCACCGCCGCGGAACTCTGCAAGCCGCTGGTGATGCTGCCCCGGCAGATGGAGCTGCAGGAGGTCACGAGCCGTCACCAGCAGGCGACCGCCCGCTGGCTGGCCGGCCGGCCCGGCGTCCATATCGTGTCGAGCGAGGCCGAACTGCCCGCCAAGATCGACGAGGTGGCGGGCTCGCGCGGCGTGGACGATTTCGAGTCGGAGACCCGCGCGGAGCTGATCCGCACGGTCCGCGACTTCATCCGCGGCTGAGTTCCCGGCCCGCGCCGGCGGGGCGACGAGGGAGCCTAG
>CAZDYQ010000004.1:0-77674 GCA_964509685.1 uncultured Burkholderiaceae bacterium | reverse complement strand
TCATGACCCTCACCGGCGCCGCGACGACTTTCGGCAGCTACGTGATCGCCCTCGGGCAGCACAGCCTGTTCCTGTCCCTGGCGCTCACCATGGTGACCTGCCTGGTGCTGGGCATGGGAATCCCGACGATCCCGAACTACATCATCACGAGCTCGCTCGCCGCGCCGGCGCTGCTCGAGATGGGCGTGCCGCTCATCGTCTCGCACATGTTCGTCTTCTACTTCGGGATCATGGCCGACCTCACCCCGCCCGTGGCGCTAGCGGCCTTCGCCGCCGCGCCCATCGCCAAGGACTCCGGGCTCAGGATCGGGATGCAGGCGATGCGGGTCGCCATCGCGGGCTTCGTCGTGCCCTACATGGCCGTCTATGCGCCGGCCCTGATGATGCAGGCGGGCACCCTGCTCGACACCGCCTACGTGGTCCTGAAGGCCCTGATCGCCATAGGCCTGTGGGGCGCGGCCAGCGTGGGGTTCCTCTGGGTGTCGATGCCCTGGTACGAGCGCATTCTTGCGCTCGTCGGGGCATTTGCCCTGGTGGTCGCCTCGCCGGTCACCGACCAGATCGGCTTCGCGGCCACGGCCCTGGTCCTGCTGCTCCACTGGCGGCGAAGGACCCGATGAGCCTGGGACTGTGCCTTGCCGTGGCAACGTCCATCGTGGCGACGCTGCCGGTCGAAAGGTTCACCCTGTCCTGGACGCACTCCGTCGAGAAGGTTGCCTGGGAAGAGGACTGGCGCATCGACCCGGCGAGCCACAACCTCGTGCTGGCGGAGTCCCGCCTGCACGGTTCCGGCGCCGGCATGGACCCGCCACAGGGGGCGGTGCTGCGCGACGGCGTGTGGCACGGTCCGGGCGGGCTGGTGGTGCCGCGGCTGCGCCTTGCCCTGTCGGAGTACACGGACGACTGGAAGCTCTGCACCGGCGAGGGCTGCAGGCCGCTGCTGGAAAGGATCCCGGCGCGCGCCGGAACGGTCGACCTGTTCGCCTGCCCGATGCGCCGGTCAGAGTAGCCACTCCACCGGAAGCCGACTCGTGAGCCAGACGCCGAGCCTGCTCCAGAGGCCGGCGTCGGGCTCGTGTCGATGGACGATGGTCTCGGCCCCCGGAGCCCCCGCCCCCGAATCGCGCCGCTCGATCCAGCGCGGCTTGCCGTCCTCGCCCAGCGTGACCTCGTAGGCGAGGCCGGGCAGCACGCTGCGCATGCCCTCGACCATGGCGCGGGCGAGCGCGGGGCTGTCGATGAGCAGCCCCATCTCGGTATTGAGGTTGGCCGAGCGTGGATCGAAGTTGAACGAACCGACGAACAGCCGCTGCCGGTCCACCGAGAACACCTTCGCATGCAGGCTCGATGCCGAGCTGCCCGCCAGCCGGTGCACGTCGCGCGGGTCCGCACCCGCCTCGCGCTTGAGCTCGTAGAGCCGCACCCCCGCCTCGAGCAGCGCCACCCGATGCCGGGCATAGCCCGCATGCACGGGAATCACGTCGGTCGCCTCGAGCGAATTGGTCAGCACGCCCACCTCGACCCCCCGGGCCACCAGGTCGGACAAGGCGCGCACGCCCGCCTTCGTCGGGACGAAGTACGGCGTGACGAGCTCGACCTCCTGCTCGGCGCCTCCGAGCACCCGGCGCAGGCGCTCCGAAAGCAGGTCCTCCCGCGCGCCACGGCCCAGCCCCTTGGCCGGATCGTCACTGAACAGTCGCACGCGCGTCCATTCGAACGAGATCTCGCCCGCCAGCAGCGATCGAAGGAATCCGGACTGGCGCACGGCGTCGAGATACGCCCGGGCGTGCGGGTCGCGCTCCGCGAGGGAGGCGCGACGGGGCACGGCGCCGGGATCCACGCTCGCGGCGTCGCCCAGGACCTGCCGCAGCGGATACGAGGAACGGCTCGACCAGTAGCGCTCGAAATCGGCCGAGACCGCCCGCGCCACCGGTCCGACCGCGAGCACGTCCAGGTCGATGTAGCGCATCGCCTGTCCCACGCTGAAATACTCGTTCCCCACGTTGCGCCCGCCCACGATGGTGGCCTGGTTGTCGGCGGTGAACGACTTGTTGTGCATGCGCCGGTTCAGCCGGTCGAAGTCGGTGAGGTAGCCGAGGATCCTGTGGCCGCGGATCGGGAAGGGATTGAACAGCCGGACCTCGATGTTCTCGTGTGCATCGAGCGCCGCGAGCATGGGATCGAGGCCGACGGTGTTGTTGTCGTCCAGCAGCAGCCGCACCCGCACGCCCCGCTCCGCGGCGCGATGAAGCGCCTCGGCGAGCAGCACGCCGGACATGTCCGGGCGCCAGATGTAGTACTGGACGTCGAGGCTGCGGTCAGCCGCCTCGGCAAGCAGGACACGGTCCGCGAAGGCATCGTGGCCGTCACGGATCGGCCACACGCCCGACAGGCCGGGATTCGCCGCGACCTGGCCGGACAGCGTGCGTCCGAGGCGAGTGTCGCCGATATCGACGATGGCGCGCGACCCGGGGGGCTCGGCCAGCGGTGGGAGTCGGATGGATCGCACGAGCAGCAGGCAGCCCAGCAGGACGATGGCGAGCGCAACCAGGACGCGAACGCCGGAGCCCCTCATTCGCCCGGTCGTTTCCCGCGGGGCCGCGGGACGCGTTCGGCCACGAGGCGGTCGAGCCTGGCGCGAAGCTTCCTGTCGACACGACCCGACCCCCCGACCTCGCGTCGAAGGGCGCGGAACAGTCCAGGCAGGCGCCGGTCGTCCAGTCTCTCCCAGTCGCCCCCTGACAGCGCCTCGACCGCCGCCACGCCCGCCAGTTCGCGCATTCGGTCGCGCGGCGCGAGTCCCTCCGCCATCGCCGTGTGGATGGCGCGGACGAACCGGCCGTCGTTCTCGAGCAAGGCGCGGGCGAGCCGCGTCGCCCCGGTCGTGCCCAGCAGCACGCCGGGATCGATGCGCACGGCATCGACCAGCGCCCGGTCGTCGCCGCCGTCTCGCGCCCGGGCGACCAGCTCGTTGAGGCTCAGCCCGTACACGAGGAGCGCCCGCAGGCTCTCGCGCATCGAGCGCAGGTAGCTCGCCTTCGTCCAGGCTTCGGCGGCGACCTGGCCCTCCGGGCCGGCCGCGCCGTGGCGACCCTCGTGCTTCACGTACACGCGCGTCAACCGGGCAAGGCTGGCCACCGGGATCGCCTGGCGGGCGGCGCCGATGAGCTCGCGGTCCATGTCGAACGCCACGGCGGCCGCCGCGAGGTGCCGGGGAAACGGCAACTCGTAGAGCCCCGCCCATCGCAGCTGGTCGGGGATCGGCGCGACCATGGGACCGCCGCGACCGATTCGCAGGCCCTCGATGCGTTCACGCAGCAAGGGCCAGAGCGACAGGACAAGGCGAAGTTCCGCCGGGGACGGTCCGGATGGACGGCGCGGGCGGACGGATCGCCGAGGTTCGGTGGGGGGGCGAGTGTCGTCAGGCACGGCACCGATCTTACCCGCTCGGCCACCCGGCCCCGGGGGGTCGAGGCGCCCGCCCGCTTCCGGCGGCGGCGCGGTCGCTACTGCTGCGCCAGGCGCACGTGCACCTCGACATCGAGGACCTCGCGTGCCCGGCCAAGCGCGGTCCCGCGGACCGGCGCGGCGTCCACCGCGTCGATCCCGCAGGCAAGGCGCACGTAATCCGCCGTCGGACACTGGCGATTGGCCGGGTCGAAACCTATCCAGCCATAGGCGCCCAGGTGGAGCTCGGCCCAGGCATGGGTCGCCTCCGCGCCGATGATGTCGCTCCCGGGATTGAGGTAGCCGGTCACGTAGCGGGCCGGTATGCCCAGGCTGCGGGCCGCGGCCACCAGGACATGCGCCTGGTCCTGGCAGACTCCCGTCCCGGCCTCGAGCGCCTCGGCCGCGCTGGTACCGGCATCGCTCGTGCCCGCCGTGTACCGGACCGCGTCGGCCACCGCGGCCGCAAGCGCATGCCCCTGCTCCAGCCGGTCAGTACCAATGCCCGCCATGGCGGCGCGGGCGAACGCCTCGATGGCGGGCGCGGGCGCCGTGCGAGGCCCTGCACGCAGCCAGGCCAACGGATGCAGGACCTCGCGCAGCCCACGCAGCATGCCCGCGCGGTCAGCCACTTCCACCACCCCGGTCGAGACGAGCTCCAGGATTTCGACGGGACCGTGCGCAGTCAGCATGTGGATGCAATTGCCGGCGCCGTCCACGTAGCCGTCGTCCACGCAGTGGCCGCCCGCGTCGATCCGCCACTCGAGGACACGCTGGCCGTCGAACTCGCTCGGCCGCAGGCGCAGGGTCTGGACGACGAGCCGGACCGCGGGCTCGTAGCGATAGACGGTACGGTGCTCCACGCGCAGCTTCATCGCCCTACTCCGCGAAGTGGTAGGCCGAGGCGATCGACCCATGCAGCCGTGCGGTCCTGCCGATGAAGTCGTCGAGAAACTCGTGCAGCCCGGCGGCGAAGATCTGGTCGATCGTCAACTCGGAAAGCATGGTCAGCGTCTCGTTCACCTGGTCATGACAGTCGTGCCGCCTTCCGTAGAGCCTGGCCAGGCCGTTGAGCCGATCGCCGAGCGCGCGATAGCAGTAGTGCATGGAACGCGGCGTGAACGGATTGAGGATCAGGAAGTCGGCGATGTTCCGCGGCGAGACATCCGACCTGTAGGTCCAGTGGTAGGCACGCAGCGACGAGGCGGCATGGAGGATGCTCGCCCACTGGTAGTGGTCGATGCCCCCACCGACCGTGCTGCCCCCGGGCAGCAGGACGTAGTACTTCACGTCCAGCAGGCGAGCCATGTTGTCCGCCCGTTCGAGCGCCGTGCCGATGCCGATGAACTCGTAGCCGTCGACCCGCATCAGCGTCCCGTCGGTCGTGCCCCGGAAGAGCGAGCCCTGCCGCCGGATCCACTCGAGGACGTCGCGCAGGCCCCCGCCGCTCGCCCTCGAGGGCAGCACCTGCTGCCAGGCATGCCAGGCATCGTTGATCGCGACCCACATCTCGGTCGTGAGCGCGATGCGCATCACGCGTGCATTGGCCCGGGCCCTGTCGAGGCAATTGGTCACGCTCGACGGGTTGCTCCGGTCGAAGAGCAGGTAGTCCGCAACCGTCTGCTGGCGCACGTCGTCCCCGTGCACCGCCTCGAAGCCGGCGCGGGTGCGCGATGCATCGAGCACCGATCCCCATTCGCCGCCGGGACCCTGCGCGGACGACGGCAGCAGCGACAGGCGATAGCCCATCTCGAGCAGGCGCGCGGTGTTCTCGGCGCGCTCCACGTAGCGCGCGAGCCAGAACAGGTTCTCGGCGGTGCGGCTCAGCACGGGTCAATCCCCCAGCACCCAGGTGTCCTTGACCCCGCCACCCTGGCTCGAGTTGACCACGAGCGACCCCTCGGTCATGGCGACCCGGGTGAGGCCGCCGGGCACGAGCCGGATCTCGTCGCCCACGAGGCAGAAGGGCCGCAGGTCGACGTGCCGCGGGGCGACCCCGTTGCCCACGTAGGTCGGGCAGCTCGAGAGCGCCAGCGTCGGCTGGGCGATGAAGCCCGTGGGCGCCGCTTCCAGCCGCGCGCGATAGGCCTCGATCTCCGCGGCGCTGGCCGCGGGGCCGACCAGCATGCCGTAGCCACCCGAGCCATGCACCTCCTTGACCACGAGCTCGTGCAGGTGGTCGACCACGTAGGCGAGCGCCTCCGGCTCGGCGCACCGCCAGGTCGGCACATTCGCGAGGATCGGCTCCTCCCCGAGGTAGAAGCGGATCATGTCGGGCACGTACGTGTAGATCGCCTTGTCGTCGGCCACCCCGCTGCCCGGGGCGGAGCAGATTGATACCTTGCCGGTCCGGTACGCATGGAAAAGGCCCGGCACGCCCAGGACCGAATCGGGGCGGAACGCGAGCGGATCCAGGAAGTCGTCATCGATCCGCCGGTAGATCACGTCGACCCGCTGCGGTCCCTGCGTCGTGCGCATGTACACGAAGCCGTCATCGACATAGAGATCCTGTCCCTCGACCAGCTCGACACCCATCTGGTCGGCGAGGAAGGAGTGCTCGTAGTAGGCGGAGTTGAAGACCCCGGGGGTGAGGACGACGATGTTGGGTTCGGCATCGCAGGACGCCGGCGCGAGGCTCGCGAGCGTCCGGCGAAGCAGCGCCGGATAGTCGTCCACGGGCAGGATGCGTCGCCGGGTGAACAGCTCCGGAAACATCCGCATCATGATCTCCCGGTTCTCGAGCATGTACGACACGCCCGACGGTGTGCGGCAGTTGTCCTCCAGGACATAGAGCTCGTCGGGCCCGGTGCGCACCAGGTCGACGCCCACGATGTGCGAGTACACGTTTCGCGGCGGCGCGAAGCCCGCGGCCGCCGGAAGGAAGGCCGCGTTGCCATAGACCGCCTCGGCGGGGATGATCCCCGCCTTCACGATCTCGCCTCTCCGGTAGATGTCCCCGAGGAAGAGGTTCAGCGCCCGCGCCCGCTGGCGCACGCCGGAGTCGATGCGGCGCCATTCCCGGTGCGTGAAGACCCGGGGAACCACGTCGAACGGGATCAGGCGCTCGGATTCGGCGAGTTCCCCCGATTCACCGTAGACGGCGAAGGTGATGCCGATGCGGCGAAACAGGGTCTCGGCCTCCTGCTGCTTCCGGCCGAGCGCCTCCACGCCCACCTTGCGTATCCAGTCGGCGATCTCGCGGTACGCATCGCGCACCCGGTCGCCCTCGTACATCTCGTTGAACCCCGCCATCGAGCATCCCCAGCTGGCCCCGACCCAAGGGTCGATCCCGTTCCCGGGACATTAGCACGCCGCACCGCCGGGATCGGGGCGACGCGGCTGGACCCCGGCCGCCGCCAGGGGCGGGGCCGGGACATGCCGGTGCGCGGGAGGGGGAATCAGCGGACCGGGGGGAAGGCCCGGTCGTCCGCCGACGCCAGCGCCGTCATGTTGACGATGCGGCGGACGGTGGCGGACGGCGTGAGGATGTGGACGGGCGCCGCGGCGCCGAGCAGCATCGGGCCGACATGCACGCCCTGCCCGCCCGTCGTCTTCAGGACATTGAACAGGATGTTGGCCGCATCGAGGTTGGGACAGATGAGGATGTTGGCCGACCCGGTCAGAGTGGAGTCCTGCAGGAACTCCCCGCGCAGGGACTCGTTGAGCGCGGCGTCGCCGTGGAGTTCCCCGTCGGCCTCGATGCCGGGACAGGTCGCGCGGAACAGGTCGCGCGCCTCGCGCATCTTGCGCGCCGACGGCCGCTGGGACGAACCGAAGTTCGAATGCGACAGGAAGGCCACCTTGGGCGGCAGGCCGAAGCGGCTGACCTCGACGGCGGCCATGCGGGCGATGTCCGCAAGCTGTTGTGCATCCGGGTCGTCGTTCACGAAGGTATCGGCGACGAACAAGGTATGCTTGTCGAGCACGATCGCGTTCATCGCGGCGAACTGGCGAGCTCCGGGGGCCAGGCCAAGGATGCTCGCGATGTTCTCCAGGTGGGCGTCGAACCGGCCGACCAGGCCGCAGACCATCGCGTCGGCGTCGCCCCGTCGCACCAGCATCGCGCCGGTGATCGTGTGCGAGCGGCGCAGCGCCGCCTTCGCCATCTCGGGCGTCACGCCGTCGCGCGCGCGCAGCTTGTGCAGGGCCTCCCAGTACTCGCGAAAGCGGCTGTCGTTCTCCGGATCGACCAGCTCGAAGTCGCGCCCCGCCGCCAGCCGGAGCCCGGCGCGGCGGATGCGCATCTCGACCACCGACGGCCTGCCGATCAGGATCGGCCGTGCGAGCCCTTCGTCCACCGCCACCTGCGCGGCCCGCAGGACCCTCTCCTCCTCGCCTTCCGCATAGACGACCCGCTTGTTCGCCTTGCGGGCCGCGGCAAAGAGCGGCCGCATCACGAGCCCGGTATGCGTCACGAAGCGCGTGAGCGAATCGCGGTATCCCTCGAGATCGTCGATCGGGCGCGTGGCGACACCGGACTCCTGCGCCGCCCTGGCCACGGCGGGCGCGATGCGCAGGATCAGCCGCGAATCGAAGGGCTTGGGAATGAGGTAGTCGGGGCCGAACGCGATCTCCTGCCCGGGATAGGCCGCGGCCACCTCGGCACTCACCTCGGCCTTCGCCAGTGCCGCGATCTCGTGCACGCACGCGAGCTTCATGCTCTCGTTGATCGTGGTCGCCCCGCAGTCCAGCGCACCCCGGAAGATGTAGGGGAAGCACAGCACATTGTTGACCTGGTTCGGATAGTCCGAGCGGCCCGTCGCGATGATGCAGTCGGGCCGCGTCGCGCGGGCGAGCTCCGGGCGGATCTCCGGGTCGGGATTCGCAAGCGCCAGCACGATCGGTCGCTCCGCCATGCTGAGCAGCATCTCGGGCGTGAGGACGTCGGCCGCCGAGCAACCGAGGAACACGTCCGCCCCGCGAACCGCGTCCGCGAGCGTGCGCGCATCGGTCGGGCGCGCATAGCGCAGCTTGGATTCGGGAATGTCGTCGCCCCGGTCCGGCCGCAGGACCCCCTTCGAGTCGCACATCAGCACATGCTCGGGCCGCACCCCGAGCTGCACCATCAGGTCCACGCAGGCGATCGCGGCGGCGCCGGCGCCCGACACCGCGACGCGGACCTCGTCGATTGCCTTGCCCACGAGCTCCAGGCCGTTGATCATCGCCGCCGACGAAATGATCGCGGTGCCGTGCTGGTCGTCATGGAAGACGGGGATGCGCAGCCTCTCGCGCAGCTTGCGCTCGATGTAGAAGCATTCGGGCGCCTTGATGTCCTCGAGATTGATCCCGCCGAGGGTGGGCTGCAGCGCCGCGATGATGTCGACCAGCCGGTCCGGATCGCGTTCGTCGAGCTCGATGTCGAAGACGTCGATCCCGGCGAACTTCTTGAACAGGCACGCCTTGCCCTCCATGACGGGCTTCCCCGCCAGCGGGCCGATGTCGCCGAGGCCGAGGACCGCGGTGCCGTTGGTGACGACACCCACCAGGTTGCCGCGCGAGGTGAACTCCGCCGCCATGGCCGGATCATCGGCGATCGCCGTGCACGCATAGGCGACCCCGGGGGAATAGGCGAGCGACAGGTCGCGCTGGTTGAGCAGCGCCTTGGTGGGCACGACGGAAATCTTGCCCCGCGTGGGGCTGCGGTGATAGTCGAGCGCGGCATCGCGCAGGGCACGCTTCGCGGCCCGGTCGGCGGGCTCTGCGGGGGACTGCTGGGAACTCATGGTCACTCCGGGAGGATCTGCGGGGCGACCTCGTGTCGCCCCGGGGCATTCAGGAAGGAGAAGACGCCGTCGAGCGCGACCGCGCGAACTCGACGTACCAGTCGATGCTGCCGGGATTCGCCATGGCGTCGCGGTTGAGCGCCTTCTCGGGAGGCACGCCCAGCAGCAGCTTCTTGACCGGCAGCTCGAGCTTCTTGCCGCTCAGCGTGCGGGGAATCTCGGGCGCCACGATGATCTCCGAGGGCAGGTGACGGGGCGACATCGCGGTCCGGATACGCTGGTTGATCTCCGCGACGAGCGCCTCGTCCAGGACCGCGCCCGCCCGCAGCACCACGAACAGCGGCATGTAGCTCTCCCGCCCGAGGTATTCGAGGTCCACCACCAGGCTGTCGAGAACCGCCGGGATGGTCTCCACCGCCCGGTACAGCTCGGCGGTTCCCATGCGGATGCCATGGCGGTTGATCGTCGCGTCGGAGCGACCGTAGATGACGGCGCCACCCGAAGGGGTGATGCGTATCCAGTCGCCATGCCGCCAGACGCCCGGGAACATGTCGAAGTAGCTCTCGCGGTAGCGGCTGCCGTCTTCGTCGCCCCAGAGCCTCAGCGGCATCGAGGGCATGGGGCGCACGCAGACGAGCTCGCCCACCTCGTCGACCAGCGACCTGCCCTCCTCGTCCCAGGCCTCGACCGCCGCGCCGAGGCAACGGCACTGCATCTCCCCCGGAACGGTGGGCAGCATCCGGTTGCCACCGATGAACGCGCCGGCGAAGTCGGTGCCACCGGAGATCACGCACCACCACAGGTCGGGGCCGAACTCCCGCCAGCCCCATTCGTAGCTCTCGACCGCGAGCGGTGAACCGGTGGAGCCCAGCGCGCGCAGGCGGGAAAGATCCCCGTACTCGGCCGGATGGACGCCGGCCTTGACGCAGTTGGCGTAGTAGGCGGCCCCGGCACCGAAGAAGGTCACGCCGGTCTCGGCGGCGAAGCGCCACAGGGCACCCATGTCTGGCCAGCCGGGATTGCCGTCGTAGATGCAAAGGGTAGTGCCACCGAGCAGGCCGCCGACCTGGCAGTTCCACATGATCCAGCCGGTGCTCGAATACCACAGGAAGCGGTCGTCGGGCCCGAGGTCGTTGTGCAGGACGCCCAGCTTGAGGTGCTCGAGCACCACGCCGCCGTGGCCGTGGACGATCGGCTTCGGCATGCCCGTGGTTCCGCTCGAATAGACGATCCACAAGGGCGCGTCGAACGGCAGCCGGCGCGGCGACCAGTCGGTGGGCGCCTTCGTCGCGCAGGCATCGCGCAATCCGTGCACCGGCCTGTCGGCCGCGAAGGCCGATGGCGGGCGTTCGCGATCGAGATAGGGCAACGCGAGCACGTGGCGCACGCTCGGCAACTGGGCGAGCATCTCGCCGACCACGTCCATACGGTCGTGCGGCTTGCCGCCGTACACGTACCCATCGCAGGTGACCAGGAACTTCGGCTCGATCTGTCGGAACCGGTCGAGCACGCCCACCGGCCCCATGTCGGGTGAGCACAGCGACCAGACGCCACCCACGCTCACGGTGGCGAGGAAGGCGACGACCGTCTCGGGGATGTTGGGCAGGTAGGCGGCCACCCTGTCGCCCGGTTCGAGCCCGAGTTCCACCAGGCGGGTCGCGAGGCCCGCCACCCGTTCGCGGAGCTCCGCCCAGGAAAGCTCCCCGTCGTGCCCGCTCTCGCTGCGGTGGACGATGGCCGGGCGCCGCGGGTCGCCGACACCGGCATGGCGCAGCGCCTGTTCGGCGTAGTTGAGCGAAAGGCCCGGGAACCACCGGGCGCCGGGCATGCGGTCGTCCACCAGCACCGGCTCCGGGGCGCCCTCGTCCAGCAGCTGGAAGTATTCGCGGATCGAGCCCCAGAAGGCATCGAGGTCCGTCACGGACCAGCGGTACAGCGACTCGTAGTCGTCGAACGCCAGGCCATGCCGCTTCTCGAGCCACTCGAGATAGGCCGCCATCTGGATGGGTGTGACTTTTTTCACGGTCTCGTGTCTTCGGTTCTTCGGCGTGCGCAAGGCCGCGGGCCGCGGGCCCGCGACGGTCCCCGAACCAATGTTAGCGCGGCGTGCCACTGAACGCCGCAAACGCGCCGCCCGTCGGCATCCCGTCGCCGCACCCCGACCGCCCCACTAAGTTGAGCCGGTGAAAAAGCCATCCCGCGCACACCTGCCGGGTGATCGGCCCTTGCTCCCGGAGCGAACCGCATGACCCGAACTCGTCGGCACGCAGGCTTTACGTTGATCGAACTCCTGCTGGTGATGACGATCATCGGCATCCTGGCCGCCATCGCCATTCCCGCATGGGGCAGCTACACGCAGCGCGCCCGCCTTGCCGCCGGCATTGCCGTGCTGAAGGAAACCAAGCTGCGTCTCGAACAGTTCTATGCGGGCAACCGCAGCTACGCGTCGGGTGGCGCGTGCGCCGTGGCCGACTTCTACGACGCCGAGGGCCAGTTCAACATCACCTGCACCACGGCCGCCGACGGCCAGCAGTTCACCCTCACCGCCACGGGGATCGGATCGTCCGCTGGCTTCGTCTACACGATCGACGACGCCGGCGTCGAGGGGACCGCCGCGCTGCCCTCCGGCTGGTACTCGGGCGCGCTGCCGGTGAACCGCTTCATCGTGCGCAAGGAGTGACGATGACCGGTGCGCGCCCGCTCGCCATGCCCCGGGCCCGGCGCCACGGCGCCGGGTTCACGCTGCTCGAGCTGATGTTCACCATCGCCATCCTCGGCGCCCTGATCGTGATCGCGGTGCCGAGCTTCGAGCGACTCTTCGCCTCCCGGCAGACCACGTCGGCCGCCCAGTCGCTGGCCGCCGCGCTGCGCAAGGCGCAGGCGGAGGCGACCCGCCTCAATCGCAACGTCGAGGTCCTGATGACGACCTCGGAGCCGTCGGCCGCCAACGTGACCAGCGCGACCGCCGCCGCGCCCGCCACGGCGACCGCCTGGATGGTGCGCGTCCAGGGGGCGACCAGCGCGGACGAGTTCCTGGGCGGCGAGTCGCGCGAGCGCTTCGGCAAGAGCATCACGACCGCGGGCAACCTGAGCTCGATCGTCTTCACGCCCATGGGCCGGGTCCTGGACATGTCCAGCGGCACTCCGCTGATGCTCGCGTCGCCCCGGGTCGTCCAGTTCAACCACGCCCCGCAGTCCCTGCGCTTCTGCACCTACGTGACGCCCGGCGGCTCCATCAGGGTCTGCGACTCCGCCGCCGCCTACGGAACGAATTCGGCCTGCCAGCCGAGGCTGCCCTCGGGGTGCTGACATGCCACGCTCGATCGCCATCGCCCCTCGCGCGCGCATGAAACCTGCCCCGTCGACCGGACAGGCGGGCTTCACCTTGCTCGAGAGCCTGATCGCCATCGTGGTGTTCGCGATCGCCGTGCTCGGGATGATCGGGGCGCAGGCCTCGGGTGCGCAGGTCACGTCCGATGCCCGCTATCGCACCGAGGCGGCCGCGGCGGCAGACGAGCTGCTCGCGCGCATGCAGATCGCCCCGCCCGCCACCGTGGTCGCCGACTTCTCGACGGGGGGCCCGCGGTTCCAGGAATGGCTGGAGGAGCGCGTCCAGGCGGAGGGCGTCGGGCTGCCCGCGGGTGATGCCACCGTCGAGTTCGCCTCGGTCGGCGGCGATCCTCTCACCGTGCGGATCGTCGTGACCTGGGTGCCGCCCCGGCATCGCGTCCGGGACGCCAGCGGCGCAATCAGTGCCATGACGCAGACCCGGCAGCATGTCACCGTCAGCGCCCTTTACGACTGAGGACGATATGCACCGACAGCGCGGACTCTCGATCGTCGAGCTGCTCGTCGGCATGGCCGTCGGCCTGCTGGCCGCCCTGGCAATCGTCCAGGCCTTCTCCGCGAGCGAGATCGGCCGGCGCGCCACCACCGGGCAGGCCGACGCCCAGCAGGTGGGCACCATGACCGGCTGGCGCCTGATGCGGGAACTGCGGCTGGCGGGCAACGGGCTTGCCAACGGGATGAACGTGTGGGGCTGCCGCCTCCTCGCATGGCGAGGTGGCTCCGCGCTCCTTCCGCGGGCCTCCGCATGGCCGGCCCCTTTCGCCGCGCTGCCGGCGAGCCTCAACGTGCTGCCGGTCGGGGTCCTCGACGGCGGCGGCAGCAATCCCGACATCGTCATGGTGATGAGCGCCGGCAACTCGACCGGGGGCGCCCCGATGGCGCTGACGATCACGTCCCCCGCGCAGGTCGAGACGCTTCCCTCCGTCGGGTTCCGGGCCGGCGACCTCCTGCTCGTGTCCAACCCCGGCAGCCCTGGCGGGGACTGCCAGATCGGCCAGGTGGACTCCAGCTATGTCCCGCCGCCCTCCGGCCAGGCCGCGCCCACCGCGGTGCCGACCTCCGCCGCCCTGGCCGCGCCCTACAACAACCCCAACGGCTTTACCACCCTGCCGCAGCCGGCCGACTACACGCTGGTGAACCTCGGGGCGACGCCGACCTTCGCGCTTTTCGGCGTCAATGCGAACGACCAGCTGGTCCAGCTCGACATGCTCGAGCGCGTCACGCTCTCGACGCCGGCCCCCATCGGCGAGAACGTCGTGAACCTGCAGGTGCTCTACGGCATCGACGACGGCTCGTCCGGCGGCCTCGCGAACGACAACGTGGTGGACGCCTGGGTTGCCCCCACGGGCGCCTGGTCGTTCGCCTCGCTCCAGGCAGACGGCGAGGCGGCGCTCGCCATCAAGGCGCTGCGCCTCGCCATCGTGGTCCGCTCGACCGAGAGGCAGGGCGTGCAGGGTCCGGCGAGCATGACCCTCTTCCCGGATCTCCCGGCGGACGTGCAGGTCACGCTCAACTACACGACCGAGCAGCGCAGCTTCCAGTACCAGGTGTACGACACGATCGTCCCGCTGCCCAACCAGCGCATCGCGCTGTGCGCCGAGCACCGCCGCTATGGCGGCATCCCGTCCGCCGGAGCCTGCATATGAGGATCCCGCGCCTGCCTTCGCGATCCCGCGCCCAGGGCGGCACCGCGCTGCCCATCGCGCTCGTGATGGTCACCGTCATGGCGATGGCCTCCATCGGACTGGTGAGGATGATCGACTCCTCGACCCTGCTGGCCCGCAATGCCTCCTTCCAGCGCGACGCGGTCAACCGCAACCAGATCGCCATTCGCACGGCCATAGGCGAGTTCGAGTCCCAGGCGGGCAGGCATTTCGCGATGCTGAAGAACACCGAGACCGACGCCCTGGGCCAGGCCGGCGGCTTCGCCTACTCCGCCACCGCCCTGCCCACCGACAGCGCCGGGGTGCCGCTCGCGATCAAGGACGACGCCGCGTTCGCCGCGGCCTTCGGCTCGGTTGCGGCGTCCTCGGCCATCGACAGCGGCGAAGGTATGCAGACGGTGTACCTGATCGAGCGGCTCTGCTCGCTCCAGGAACCCGCGGCCGACAACCATTGCGCAATGTCGAGCTCACGGGTGCCGGACAACTGCTCGCGCTGCTCGAGCGTCTCGACGCCCCGAACCCCGGTGTTCCGTGTCACCGCGCGCACGAACGGTCCGCGCGGAGTCGAAGCCCTGTCGCAAGCCCTGTTCACCCTGCCGATCGAGTGACTTGCCATGCAGCGTACACGCCACGTCCCGCACGCCGCTGATCGCCCCGCGGCAACGCCGGCCAGTTTCGTGGACCGCATGCGCGACAGCGCGATCGCCCGCTGGTCATCCATCGTTGCCGCGACCCTCCTGGCCTGGACGCCCATGGCGCAGGCCGCCGAGACGGACCTCTCCGACCAGCCGGCGCGCACCACCCTGAGCGTCCCGGCCAACGTCCTGCTCGCCCTCTCGGTGGAGTGGCCGACGGGCAACGTCCAGGCCTACAACGACGAGACCAGCGGGACGGGCTGTCCGGGCCGCGACAACGGCCGCAGCGCCTGCTATTTCAGTCCCGGCGAGCGCGCGAGCCGCGTGGCCGCCGCCAATGTCGGCAACCCGAGCTTCAAGCCCCAGGCGTCGATGCCCTACCTGGGCTACTTCGATCCCTTCAAGTGCTACCGGTACAACTCGGGCGGCGAGTACTTCGAGCCCTACCGCTACACGGACGGCTACGATCCCACCCGAGGCTACAAGGACCAGCCCTCCACCTCGACGGCGCGTTGCGGCAGCGCCGAGGGATGGAGCGGCAACTTCCTCAACTGGGCCACGATGCAGACCACCGACCTGTTCCGCTGGGTGATGACCGGCGGCGACAGGGCCATCGACACCCAGTCGCTCACCGTGCTCGAGAAGGCACGGCACGACGGCCAGGGCGGCACCGCGCAGTTCCCCATCAAGCAGCTCGGCAAGGCCTTCTCCGGCCTGCCGATCACCGCGCCGCGCAACGTGACGCCGTACACCTGGAACGAGCTCTACGTCTCGGTCGAGGGCCGCAACACCTCGATGCGGATCGCCTCGAACAGCGGGATTACCAGCAACACCCAGGACTTCAAGGTGCGCGTGAAGGTGTGCGACCCGAACTTCCCGGAGACCGCCACCACCTGCACGGCGTACCCCGCCGGCACGCTCAAGCCCACCGGGCTCATCCAGGCCAACGCGATGGACGTGCGGTTTGCCGCCATGGGCTACCTGCTCGATGACGACATCCTGCGCGACGGCGGCGTGCTCCGGGCCCGCATGAAGTTCGTCGGCCCGACCCGCCCGGTGCTGGGCGCGGCGGGCGAGACCGCGAATGCCAATGCGGAATGGGATGCCAGCACCGGCATCTACATCCTCAACCCCGATTCCGCCGATGCGGCGGCGACCCCCGGCACCATCACCCAGTCGGGCGTGACCCAGTACCTCAACCGGTTCGGCCGGCGCGACGGCTACAAGAACTACGACCCCGTCAGCGAGATGTACTACGAGGCGCTGCGCTACTACATGAACCTCGGCCCGACGCCGGAGTACTCCAGCGGCCTGACGGGCAGCGGGGCGGCGCGAAAGATCGACGGCTTCCCGGTGATCACCAACTGGGACGACCCGCTCGCACCGCCGCCGGGATTCGAGGACGCGGACGAATGGTGCCCGAACAACTTCATCATCGGGATCGCGGACGCGAACACGCACAAGGACAAGCGGCTGCCCGGGAACACCTCCACCGTCAACGAGGGCGGCGCGCAGCCGTCCAATGCCGCGAGCTTCCCGGCCAACGTCGCCACCCTGCTGAACGAGATCATCCAGACGGAGCTCACCAACGAGGGGGTCCAGCTCCTGAAGTCGAACGGCACGCCGCTCGCCCCCGGGCCGGTGAACTGCTGCGACGGCTCCGCCTACCTCGCATCGCTCGCCTACTACGCCAATTCCCGCGACATCCGGCCCGACTCCGAGAACACGATCCAGTCGCGTGGCCGCCAGCGGGTCCGCTCGTACTTCGTCGACGTGCGGGAATCCGGCAGCTGGGGTACCGGCGTCTCGCGCACCGATGCGCGCCGGCGCAACCAGCTCTGGCTCGCCGCGAAGTACGGCGGCTACATCGACCAGAACACGGTCGACCCGCCCGGCGGGCCCTACCCGGTCGCGACCCTGGACCTCGGCGACGCCATCGCCGACGAGAACAGCGACGGTGTGATCGACATCCGGGACGTCTGGGACCGCGACGGCGACTGGCTGCCGGACAACTACTACGAGGCGGGCTCGCCCGAGGCCCTCGTGGACGGCCTGCGCGCGGCGTTCTCCTCCATTCGCGCCCAGGTCGCCTCGGCGGTCGGCATCAACACGTCGACGCGCTCGGTCGAGCTGCAGACCGACACCGGCATCTTCCGGGTCAACTACGACCCGGCCTTCTGGTCCGGCAACGTGATCGGCTACACCTACGCCGGCTTCGACGAGGCTTCCGGCAACATCACCGCCGTCCAGAAGTGGAATGCCGCCGAGAAGCTCGACAGCCAGGGCTGGGACACCGGACGGCGCATCGTCACCTGGACGAAGAACTCGCCCACCGCGTCGACGGGAACCGCGAAGCCCTTCCGCTGGAACCAGCTCTCCGGCTGGCAGCAGAACGCCCTCAACAACGACCAGCAGGTCCTCGAGTGGCTGCGCGGGCGCAACGACATCGGCGCCTTCCGCAAGCGGCTGCGCAAGACGGCCACCGGCAACATCGTCGAGACCAAGCTGGGCGACATCATCGATTCCGAGGCGCGCTACGTCGGTGCGCCCAATGCGCCGCTCTCGGATGCCTACAACCCGGGCTACGGGACCTTCAAGACGACCTGGAAGGATCGCCGGGAGATGCTCTACGTCGGGGCCAACGACGGCATGCTGCATGCCTTCGACGCGAGCGTGACCGGGAACGACGGCGGCACGGAGGTCTTCGCCTACGTGCCCTCCTTCCTGTACTCGAAGGCGGCCGGCGCGGGCACGGGCGTCCTCGCCGACCTGCCTAACAAGAACTACGTCCACCGCAACTACGTCAATGCCACCGCGTGGATCTTCGATGCGGACTTCGCGCGCACCAATGGCGCGACCGAGGCGAGCGGCGACTGGCGCACGGTCCTGATCGGGGGCCTGGGCAAGGGTGGCCGCGGGTTCTTCGCGATCGATGTGACCGATCCCGGCGCGTTCGATACCGAGTCGGGCGTGGCCGGCAAGGTCCTGTGGGAATTCCAGGACTCGACGATGGGCTACTCCTACGGGGCGCCCCAGGTCGTGAAGACGAAGAAGTGGGGCTGGGTCGCCCTGCTCACCTCGGGCTACAACAACATCGCCTCGCACGGCTCCAACGGCGGCGGCCAGGGCTGGCTCTACATCGTGGACGTCAAGACGGGCGCACTCCTGCAGAAGGTCTCGACCGGCGCGGGCAGCGACGAGAGCCCCTCCGGCCTCGCCCAGGTCACGGCGTACACGCCGGACAGCGCCGACGGCACGATCACCGAAGTCTATGGCGGCGACCTGGACGGCAACATCTGGCGCTTCGACTTCACGAGCCCCACCGCCGACGTTCCGGCGCCGGAGCTCTTCGCGAAGCTGCCCGCGAATCAGTCCGTTACGTCCGGCCCGGTGGTGCGGGTCGCCCCGATCACGCGCAATCGCTACGTGTTCGTCGGTACCGGCCGCCTGCTGGGCCAGGACGACATCTACACCACGCACCAGCAGAGCTTCTATGCCTTCCGCGACGGCACCCGGCTCGCGCGCTGGGAAAGCGGCGAAGGCGACGCCCCGACCTTCCCGATCACGCGTTCGGTGATGGTCGCTAATACCGACCTGCTGAACCCGATCACGCCGGACCCGGACAAGCCCGCCGGCTGGTACCACGACCTGCTGACCGCCGGCGAGCGCGTGGTGATCGACCCGCAGGACACCGACCTCGGCAAGATCTCGTGGCTCGGGACGATCCCCCAGACCACGCAGCTCTGCAACGAGGGCGGGTCGTCGCGCATCTATGCGGCGAACTTCGAGACGGGGCAGTCCCAGCTCTACGACCCGAGCACCCTCTCCGGCGGAACCCCCACGCGGATCACCTCCTTCGACCCGAAGACCGGCGCCGTCGGCCTGCGCCTCGTGCGCGTCGGGGGCAACATCCGCGCCGTGATCACCGGCCAGTTCAACGAGCTCAAGCTCACCCAGGGCTACCTGCGCTATCTCGATCCACGCTCGATGGGCTGGCGCGAGATCACGGAACCCGGCAGCTGAGGCCGGCGCGCATGGGCGACCACGGATCCAGGCGAGCGGCACCGCGGCGAGGCCGCCGTCTCGCCCGCCCGGCCCGCCTCGGCGCCACGACCGCCGCCCTCCTCGTCGCAACCACCATCCTGGCGGGATGCCACGCGACGGCGGATACGGCGACAGGCGGCTATGCCGAGGCCTGGCAGGTGGACACGCCCGCCCGCTTCACCTTCCCGCCCGTCGGCCTCGAGGAGTTCGCGCTGGCACGCACCCGGCCCGGCAGCGTCGAGCTCGTGATCCATATCGGCGCGGACGGCGCGCTCGAGAAGCTCGCCGCCGAGAAGGTCGAGGGCTTCGACCAGGACGCGCTCGAGGCCCTGTTCGGGGCGATCCGCCACGCCCGCTTCGCGCCGGCCCTGGTCGGCGGCCGGCCGGTACCATCGATCAAGCGCATCGCGTTCGACGTCGATCCGTTCGCGTCCCGCTTCGTCACGACGGCCAAAGCGGCGGACGGCTCGCGCTGACCCGCACTCGGCCGAAGCCCGGCTTGCGCCGCGGCGGCTCGCTTGCGAGACTTCCGGGGCTTGCGAACCGACCCGCCCCGATGCTGTCCAGGTCCCTGCGCTTCCTCCTGCTGCTCCTGCTTTTCGCCGCGCATGCAGCCTCGTTCGCGGCCGACGGCCGGCAAGGCGGACACGACGCCTACGAAGCGATCGTGTTGCGCGTCCAGGACGGCGACACCCTCCTCGTGCGCCGGATCGGCCAGACCCGCCCCCATCGCGTGCGACTCTCGGGCATCGATGCGCCGGAGCGGGGCCAGGCCCATGCCGACGAGTCGCGCGCGGCCCTGGAGGCACTCGTCGCGGGCAAGCGGGTCCGCGTGGCACCGGTCAAGAAGGATCCCTGGGGCCGGGTCGTCGCGGCGGTCAGCGTGGGCGAACGCGACGTCGGCCTGGCGATGGTCGAGTCCGGGCACGCCTGGTACTTCCGCCGCTATCGGAGCGACCTCCCGCAGGAGCTGCGCAAGCCCTACGAGCGCGCCGAGGCGCAGGCACGGAAGGCGGGCATCGGCCTGTGGGGCGACCCCGCCGCGCAGGCGCCGTGGGAGTACCGCCTGCGACAGCGCGATCAGCGGCGGGAGGCCGCCGAGCGCGAACGCCTGAGTCCCTCGTAGAGCGCCACGCCGCAGGCGACCGCCACGTTCAGGCTGCTCACCGAGCCTTCCATCGGGATGCGCACGAGCAGGTCGCAGCGTTCGCGCGTGAGCCGCCGCAGCCCTTTGCCCTCGGCGCCCAGGACCCAGGCGATGGAGTCCGGCAGGTCCGCCTCGTAGATGTCGGACTGCGCCGCGTCGTCGGTGCCGACCACCCACACACCGTGTTGCTGGAGAAGGTCGATGGTGCGCGCCAGGTTTGTCACCATGATGTAGGGGATGGATTCGGCCGCGCCACTGGCGGTCTGGATCGCCACCTCGGTGAGCGGCGCCGCATGGTCCTTCGGCGCGATCACCGCATGGGCGCCCGCCCCGTCCGCCACCCGCAGGCAGGCCCCGAGGTTGCGCGGGTCCGTCACCCCGTCGAGGACGAGCAGGCGCGCCGGTCCTTCGATGCGATCGAGGATCGTCGGCAGGTCCACCGTCGGCAGGCTCGCCTCGGCGATGGCCACGACGCCCTGGTGACGGCGGCCCGGGCAGAGACGGTCGAGGCGCGAGGCCGGGACGGGGATCGCGCGCAAGCCCGCCTGCCCCGCAAGCGCGAGCAGTTCGCGCATGCGGGCATCCTGGCGGTCTTCGGCCACGTACAGCTCGGAGATGCTCCCCGGATCGCGACGGATACGCCCGCCGACCGCATGGAAGCCGTGCAGGATCATCGGCGCGGGCCCCGCTTGCCCGGCTTCGCGGCCTTGCCGCCCTTCGGCGACATGCCGGCCTTGCGCGCGCCGCCCTTCCTGCCGCGTCGCTCGGCCAGGCGCGCTTCCCTCGCCCTGGCGGCGGACTCCGGCTTCGCCGGCGCCGCCTTGCGGCCGGCCACCCGACCCGGCTCGGCATCGCCACGCCGAGGCTTCTCGACCAGCTCCTTGTAGCCGGTGCGCGGCACCAGCCGGAACTCGATGCGTCGGGCCTCGAGATCGACGCGCGACACCTGCACGTCGATCGGATCGGTGAGCCGGTAGCGCCTGCCGGTGCGCTCGCCGCGCAGTTCGTGCCCGGCCTCGTTGTACTGGAAGTACTCCCCGCCCAGCTCGGAGACATGGACCATGCCCTCGACGAACAGCGTGTCGAGCGTGACGAAGATGCCGAAGGGCGCGACGCCGGTGATCCTCCCCGAGAACTGCTCGCCGACCCGCTCGCGCATGTACTGGCACTTGAGCCAGGCCTCGACGTCGCGGGAGGCCTCGTCGGCCCGGCGCTCGTTCTCCGAGCAGGTCATCCCGATCGCTTCCCAGGCCTCCATCTCGGCCTCGTCGACGGCGGCACCGCGGCCTCGCCTGTCCGACAGGCGATAGCGGGTCCCGCGGATGAGCGCCTTGATCACCCGATGGTTCAGCAGGTCCGGATAGCGCCGGATCGGCGACGTGAAGTGGGCATAGGCCTCGTAGGCGAGGCCGAAGTGGCCGCTGTTCTCCGGCGTGTAGATCGCCTGCTGCATCGAGCGCAGGAGCATCGTCTGCAACAGCTCGGCATCCGGACGCCCCTGGATCTTCCGGGCGAGCTCGGCGTAGTCCGCCGGCGTCGGATCCCCCGTCGTGCCGAGCGACAGGCCGAGCCCGCGCAGGAACTCGCGCAGCGTCGCGAGCCGGTCCGGGGTCGGGCCTTCGTGCACGCGGTACAGCGCCGGGTGCTTGCTTCGCTGCATGAAGTCGGCCGCGCACGTGTTCGCCGCCAGCATGCACTCCTCGATCAGCCGGTGGGCATCGTTGCGCTGGGTCGGCTCGATGCGCAGGATCCGGCCCGCGGGATCGCACACGATCCTCGTCTCGATGGTGTCGAGCTCGAACGCGCCGCGCTCGCGTCGCGCGGCCACCAGGACCTTGAACACGCCGTAGAGGGCGTCGAGCCGCTCGCGGATCGGCCCCGGGAGCGAGCTGGGCTGGCCCGACAGCGCCGCCCAGGCTTCGTCGTAGGTGAGCCGGGCCGCCGAGTGGATCACGGCCTCGTAGAACTGGTAGGCCCGCACCTCGCCCTTGTCGTCGATCACCATGTCGCAGACGAGGGCGAGCCTGTCCACCGCCGGGTTGAGCGAGCACAGGCCGTTCGAGAGGGCTTCGGGGAGCATCGGGATCACCCGTCGCGGGAAGTAGACCGACGTGGTGCGCTCCAGCGCGTCGGCGTCGATCGGGTCGCCCGGGCGGACATAGTGCGCCACGTCGGCGATCGCGACCACCAGGCGCCATCCTCCGCCCCGCTTGCCCGGGATGTCGTCCATGCGCTCGCAATAGACCGCGTCGTCGAAGTCGCGCGCATCCTCGCCGTCGATCGTGACCATGGCGATGTCGCGCAGGTCCACGCGCCGCCGCAGGTCGGCGGGCCGCAGCCTGTCGGGCAGCTTCGCCGCCTGCTCCAGCGCCGCCTCGGAGAACTCGTGCGGGACGTCGAACTTGCGAACCGCGATCTCGATCTCCATGCCCGGATCGTCGATCTCCCCGAGCACCTCGATGATGCGACCGATGGGCTGGGAATAGCCCGACGGCGGGTCCACGATCTCGCAGGTGACGACCTGGCCGTGGCGGGCTCCCGCCGAGTCCCCGGGCGGGATCAGGATGTCGTGCTTGATCCGCTGGTTCTCGGGCACCACGATGCTGACGCCGCGCTCGTCGAGGAAGCGGCCGACCAGCACGTGGTTGGCCCGCTCGGTGACCTCGACGATGGCGGCCTCGGCCCGCCCCCGATGGTCCACCCCGATCTCCTTGGCCAGCACCCGGTCGCCATGCATCGCCTTGCGCATCTGCCTCGGCGACAGGAACATGTCGGGGCCGCCGTCGTCGCGGATGAGGAAGCCGAAACCGTCGCGATGGCCCTGCACCCTGCCGGCGATGAAGTCGAGCTTGGAGGCGAGCAGCAGGACGCCCTTGCGATTGGGCAGGAGCTGGCCGTCGCGCTCCATCGCCGCCAGGCGGCGCTGCAGCGGCTCACGCTGCTCGGGCCGCACCGCCAGGCGATCCATGAGCTCGGCGGGACTGAGCGGCACGCCGGCCTTGCGCAGGCATGCGAGGATCGCCTCGCGGCTTGGCGGCGCGGAGGCATCCCGCCCCCGGACCGGGGCTGGCCTGTCGCCACGGCTCATCGCGCGACTCCCTTGCGCGGGGCGGCAGCCCGGGCGCTTGTTGACAAAACCGGATAGACCATTAGAATTCGCCCTTTCCTGCGGGGCTTGCTTGAAGCCTGCCGCGATGCCCAGATGGCGGAATTGGTAGACGCACTAGGTTCAGGTCCTAGCGGTGGCAACACTGTGGAGGTTCGAGTCCTCTTCTGGGCACCATAGATCAAAAGCCGGCGCAAGCCGGCTTTTTCCGTTCCGGCACCGGGAAAGAGGCGATGGCAGGCGCGGGTCAAGGCAGGCGGTTCCTGAGGGCCTCCGGGCCAAGCGCGTCGTAGACCTCGAAGGGCTGGCGAATCCAGGGACTGTCGGCAAGGTACTCGACGACATAGTCGGGGCGGACGACCGAAATCGCCTTCTGCCAGATGACGGCGCTGCGCACCTCGCGCAGCTGCGGGTACCTCTGCGGAAGAATCCGCAGCACTTCGCCGAGCGTATGGCCGGAGTCGACGAGGTCGTCGACCAGCAACCAGCGGGTTCCGGGCAGCTCCACCGCCGAGCAGAGGTGCTCGCCGATCCGGATTTCTCCCTGCTCCCTGCCGCCCTGCTCCCGGTAGGAGCTGGTGAACATCACGCCGAGCGGCCGGTCGAAGATCCGCGAGAGCACGTCGCCCACCCGCAGCCCGCCCCGGGCGAGGCAGACGATGGCATCGAAGTCCCACCCCGAATCGTGGACCTGGAGGGCGAGCCGCTCGACGAGCCGGTGGTACTCGTCCCAGCCGACGTTGAGGTCTCCCGTTCCCATGCGTCGCGCGGCCCCGGAGGTCAGGAGAACGGATGCCGGATCAGGATGGTCTCGTCCCGGTCCGGGCCCGTGGAGACGATGTCGATCGGGGCGCCCGCGACCTCCGCGAAACGCTCGATGTAGCGCCTCGCGTTGAGCGGCAGCTGCTCGTATCGGGTCAGGCCCGCCGTCGATTCCGACCAGCCGGGCAGTTCCTCGTAGATGGGGATGCAACGCTCCACCGCATCCGCGCCGAAGGGCAGGACGTCGACCCGCTTGCCGTCCAGCTCGTAGGCGATGCAGATGCGTACCGTGGGCATGCCGTCGAGCACGTCGAGCTTCGTCAGGCAGAGGCTGTCGACGCCGTTCAGCTGGATCGTGCGCTTGAGCGCGGCGGCATCGAACCAGCCGCAGCGGCGCGGCCTGCCGGTGACCGAGCCGAACTCCTTGCCCCGCTCGGCCAGCCCCCGGCCGATGTCGTCGGAGAGCTCCGTCGGGAACGGGCCCGACCCCACCCGCGTCGTGTAGGCCTTCACGATGCCCAGCACCCGGTGCAGCGACTGCGGTCCCACCCCGGCGCCCGCCGAGGCCGCGCCGGCGAGGCAGTTGGAACTGGTCACGAACGGATAGGTGCCGTGGTCCACGTCGAGCAACGCCCCCTGCGCCCCCTCGAACAGGAGGTTCTCGCCACGGGCCATCGACTCGGCGAGGAGCGCGGGCACGTCGGCGATCATCGGCGTCACCCGCGGCGCCAGGGCGAGCGTCTCGTCGGCGACCTGGTCGACATCGAGCGGCTTCGCGCCGAGGTAGCGCTCGAGGACGAAGTTGTGCAGGTCCATGACTTCCGCGAGCCGTTCCCGGAAGCGCGGCGGGTCGAGGAGGTCGATGATGCGCAGCGCGCGGCGCGCGACCTTGTCCTCGTAGGCGGGACCGATGCCGCGACCGGTGGTGCCGATGCGCGCGTCGCCCTGCCGGGCTTCGCGCGCCTGGTCGATGGCGACGTGGTACGGGAGGATCAGCGGACACGTGCCGCTGATTCGCAGGCGGTCCGTGACATCGACCCCGGCGGCGCGCAGCTCGTCGATCTCGCCCAGCAGCGCCGTCGGCGACACCACCACGCCGCTGCCGATGTAGCAGATGACGTTCGGGCGCAGCACCCCCGACGGAATGAGGCGCAGGACCTGGCGCCGGCCGCCGATGACCAGCGTGTGGCCGGCATTGTGGCCCCCCTGGAACCGGACCACCCCCGCGACCGACTCGGTCAGCCAGTCGACGATCTTGCCCTTGCCCTCGTCGCCCCACTGCGTGCCGATGATTACGACGTTCTTTGCCATCCCATTCCCATCAACATGAACGAACGATCCAGCGACCGTCCTGCCTGACGAGCTCGCGGTCGCAGGCGAACTCCTGCGCCTCGTGCTCGTGTCCGGGAAGGGTCTCCAGGACCACCTCCCCTCGTGCGCGCAAGGCGGCGATCGCCTCGCGAAGTTCGGCGTCGTCCCCCCAGGGCGCCCGGATCGCGGGCGAAGCGGGCGCCGCGGGCGTGAGCTCCGCCAGCGAGCGCAGCTCCAGGGAGAAGCCGGTCGCAGGACGCGCCCGGCCGAAAGCCTTGCCGACGCCGTCGTAGCGCCCGCCGCGGGCGATCGCGCCACTGGCCTTGACCGTGTCGAGGGAGTAGGCGGCAAAGCTGATGCCGCTGTAGTAATGGTAGCCGGACAGGTCGGCCAGATCGACCGCGAGCTCCACGTCCTCGAGCCGCTTCCAGAGGGACGAGGACACCAGGCGTCGCAGGTCGTCCAGCGCCCTGCCGATGCCGTCGATCCCGGGCAGGACCTCCGCCGCCCGGTCCAGGACCGAGGTGGCGCCGTTGACGGCGCCGTAGAGCGTCGGCAGGGCGAGCAGCGCCTCGGCGATCACGGGATCGGTGCCGGCGATCGCCTCGCGCAGGCTGCCCACGTCCTTCTGGACCATCATGCGGTAGATCGCGCCGGCATCGAGATGGGGCGCGTGCTGCAGCAGTGCCGGCACGATTCCGGCATGGCACAGGTCCACCCGCAGCCGCCGAAGGCCGGCGATCCGCAGCGAGGACAGCATCAGGTCGAGGATCTCGAGCTCCGCTTCCTGGCCGGCATGGCCGTAGAGCTCGGCACCGATCTGGTAGGGAACGCGCGAGGCGAACGGGTCCGCCGGTCGCGCATGCAGCACGGGGCCGGCATAGCACAGGCGGCTCGGCCCCTTTCGGCCGAGCAGGTGCGCGTCGATGCGGGCCACCTGGGGCGTCATGTCGGCGCGAACGCCCAGCCGTCGCCCGGACGGCTGGTCCACCAGCTGCGCGGTGCGGATCTCGAGCGTGGAACCGGCCCCCGTGAGCAGGGAACTCAGGTACTCGACCAGGGGCGGCATGACCAGCTCGTAGCCGTAGCGACGGTAGAGGTCGAGCAGCGACCTGCGCAGTTCCTCGATGCGCCGCGCTTCCGCGGGCAGCACATCGGCAATGCTTTCGGGCAGTAGCCAGCGCGGCATGTCGGATGGGATGGGTTGCGCCCTGCACCCCGCCCGACCGAGACCGTCGGGGACCGCAAGGCCGAAAGCGGCCGGCGCTCCTGCACCGGCCGTCCAAACGAATGATTCTACTAGACGAGGAGGAGCAAACCGCCCGCCAGTACCGCGACGAGCCCGAAGAAGCGGATCTGGCCGTCGCGCAGCCGGGCGATCCGCAGGAATGTCTCGCGCCACTGCCGGGGCGCCAGCAGCGGCAGGATGCCCTCGAACAGCAGCATCAGGCCGAGGGCCATGAGCACGGTCCTGGAATCCACGAGCCGCCGCCCCCTTCCGAGCGACGGGGATCAGCGCCCGCCGGGCCCGCCGCCGGAGGCCCCGCGGAAGTAGCGGAAGAAGTCCGCGGACGGGTCGACCACCAGCAGGTCGCTGCGATTGCGGAACGACGACTGGTAGGCGCCCAGGCTGCGATAGAACGCGGCGAACTCCGGGTCGCGGCCGAAGGCCTCGGCGTAGATGGCCGCGGCCTGCGCGTCGCCCTCGCCCTTGATGGCCTGCGCCTCCCGGTAGGCCTCGGCGAGGATGATCTCGCGCTGGCGCTCGGCATCGGCCCGGATCCGTTCGGACTCCGCGGCGCCCATCGCGCGGCGCTCGTTCGCCACCCGCTTGCGCTCGGACTGCATCCGGGTGAAGACCCCTTCCTGCACGTTCGGCTCGAAATCGACCCGCTTGAGCCGCACGTCGATGATCTCGACCCCGATGGTGTTGCTGTCGTCGTTGACCTTAGCCCTCACCCGCTCCATCAGGCGGTCGCGCTGGAGCGAGATGACCTCCGCGACGGTCAGCCTCGCGACCTCGTTCTGCAGGCCGTCGCGCAGGCTGCGCAGGATCCGGTCCACCGCGATCCGCTGGCTGCCCTGCACCGACCGGATGTACGCGCGCGGATCGACGATGCGCCACTTCACGTACGAGTCCAGGAGGATGTTGAGCTTCTCGGCGGTGACGAAACGGTCGATGTCCGGGTTGTCGATCGTGAGGATCCGCTTGTCGTGGTACTCGACGTTCTGGAACGGGACGGGCAGCTTGAAGTACAGGCCGGGCTCGTCGATCACCTCCCGGATCTCGCCGAGCGCGTACTTGACGGCGAACTGGCGCTGGTCCACGACGAAGAGGCATGACTGGGCAAGGAGCCCCGCGATCACCAGCGCGACGATGATGGAAAGCAGTCGATTCATGGGTCGGTTCCGGGTCGGGCTGTCAGCGGAGCGCGTCGCGATCGCGGCTGCGCAGGGCCTCGCGGCGGGTGTCGGCGTAGTCGTCGGTCGCGGCGCCGCGCGGCGACGGCGACGGCGTGGTGCTGGACGACTGCTGCCGCGTCGGATCCGCCGCGACGGCGGCGCCGGCCGCGCCCATCAGCTTGTCGAGCGGCAGGTACAGCAGGCTGCCACCCTCGCGGCCGTCCACCATGACCTTCGACGTGTTGGAGAAGACCTCCTGCATGGCCTCGATGTACAGGCGCTCGCGCGTGACCTCCGGCGCCTTCTTGTATTCCTCGAGCACCTGCAGGAAGCGCGCGGCGTCACCCTCGGCGCTCGCGATCGCGCTCGAGCGGTAGCCCTCGGCCTCCTGCTGGAGCCGCGCCGCCATACCCTGCGCCCTCGGGACCACGTCGTTCGCATAGGCGACACCCTCGTTGATCAGGCGCTCGCGGTCCTGGGCCGCCTTGTTGGCGTCCGCAAAGGCCTCCTGGACCTGCTCGGGCGGCTGGACCTGCTGGATGGTGATGTCCACCACCGTGGCGCCGAGGCCGTAGCGGTCCAGGATCGACTGCACCAGCGCGAGGGCGTCCCGGGCGACGAGGTCCTTCTCCTCGTAGAGCACGCGGTCGATCCCCGAACGGCCGACCACCTCGCGCATGGCCGTCTCCCCGGCCTGGCGCACGATCTCGCCCGGCTGCCCGCCGAGGTCGTTGTTGAAGAGGTAGTCGCGCGGCGAGCTGATCCGGTACTGCATCGCGAACTGCATGTCGACGATGCTCTGGTCGCCCGTCAGCATGAGCGACTCGCGCAGGTTCTTGTTGCGCGGATTGCCACGGTAGCCGATCTCGACCGTGCGCAGCTGCTGCGTGCTCACCAGCTCGTGCACCTCGATCGGGAACGGCAGCCGCCAGGTCAGGCCGGCGCGGTCGATCTGCTTGACCACCTTGCCGAAGCGCAGCACGACCGCCGTGTGACCCTCCTGCACGATGAAGAAGCCGCTCGCCAGCCAGAGCAGCGCAGCGGCCACGAAAAGCACGAGCAGCCCGACGCCGGCGCCACGAAAGGACGGCGGCTGGCCGCCGCCTCCTCCCCCCGAGGGCAGGCGCGGTCCACCGCCGCGACGCCCGAACAGGCTGTTCAGCCTGCGATTGAAGTCGCGCCAGAGCTCGTCGAGATCGGGGGGACCGTCCTGCCCGTCCTGCCCCGGTCGCCGGGGTTCCCTGTCCTTGTCGCCACCGCCGCCGCGTCCCCAGCCGGGATCATTGAGCGAGAAGATCGATCGAATGCTCTTCCACATGGAATCGTTTGCCTAGGAGGATCGGGTCAGCGGCTGGCCCGGGCGCTCGCGCATGTCGAACTCGTCCGGACCCGGTGCCACGGATCTGGGCTCTGTGCGGGGTTCGCCGGGGCTGCTGCCTGGGCGCCGGGCTGCGCGTTGCTCGGCGATCGCCGCCAGCAGCCCGTCGATGCCATCGCCCGTGGCTGCGCTCAGGGCGACGCGCCCGATCCTACCACAGGCCCCCTCGCGGGACGCCGAGGGCTCGAGCCCGCAGCGATCGATCTTGTTGTGGACCAGGATGACCGGGATCCCGCCGGCGCCGATCTCGTCGAGCACGCGCTCGACCTGGGCCACCTGCTCCATCCGGTCGGGCGCCGAGGCATCGACGACGTGCAGCAACAGGTCGGCCTCGGCGGTCTCCTCGAGGGTCGCCTCGAAGGCCTCGACGAGCTGGTGAGGCAGGTCGCGCACGAAGCCCACCGTATCCGACACGACGACGTCGTCGCCCGACGGCAGCCGGACCCTCCGCGTCAGGGTGTCGAGCGTGGCGAAGAGCTGGTCGGCCGCGAAGGCGCCGGCCCCCGTGAGCCGGTTGAAGAGGGTGGACTTGCCGGCATTGGTGTAGCCGACGATGGAGACCTTGAAGGCGGCGTTGCGATCACGCTTGCGACGACGGTTGCGACGCTGCCCGCGGATCCGTTCGAGGTCGGCGCGAAGCCGGCGCACCCGTGCCCCCAGCTGGCGGCGGTCGAGCTCAATCTGCTTCTCGCCCGGGCCGCCGCGCACGCCGATCCCGCCCCGCTGTCGCTCGAGGTGGGTCCAGCCCCGGACGAGCCGCGCGGACAGGTGCTCCAGGCGCGCGAGCTCCACCTGCAGCTTGCCCTCGTGGCTGCGGGCACGCCGCCCGAAAATGTCGAGGATGAGCTCGGTGCGGTCGAGCACCGGCACCCCCCAGCGCTCGCCGAGGTTGCGCTGCTGGACCGCGCTCAGCTCATGGTCGAAGATCACCACGCCGGCGTCGGCCTCGCGCAGCTGTTCCGCGATCTCGTCGGCCTTGCCGGCGCCGATGTACAGGGCCGCATCCGGCCGGGGGCGACGGCACACGCGTCGCCCGACCACGGTGAAACCGGCCGATTCGGCCAGGGCGGCGAGCTCGTCGAGCTCCCGCTCGTCAGGAACTGCCGGACCGAGGGCTACCCGTACCAGCAGGCAGCGTGATTCGTTGGACGATTGGGTCAGCTTTCGGTGTTCTCGGGTTGGAACTGGACCGGCCGGCCGGGCACGACGGTGGAAATGGCGTGCTTGTAGACCATCTGGGTCACGGTATTGCGCAACAGCACGACGTATTGATCGAAGGATTCGATCTGGCCCTGGAGCTTGATGCCATTGACGAGATAGATCGAGACGGGAACATGCTCCTTGCGAAGCAGGTTGAGGAACGGGTCTTGTAGAAGTTGCCCTTTATTGCTCATGGCGGCTCCATAGCGCTCGTTTTTTCATGATCGAGGAGACGACCCCTGCCGACCGGGGGCATCCGCTCGCACTTTAACTGAATTTCGGGCCCTCGCGACCGATTTCAAGCGCTCAGCTGGCGTACGGGTTGGTGCCCGAACGAAATTCCACGCGCAACGGCGTGCCGACCAGCCCGAACTGGTCCCGGAACCAGCCCTCGAGATAGCGCCGGTAGGCCTCGGTCACGTGTTGCAGCGCGCTGCCGTGCACGACGATGATCGGGGGATTCTGCCCGCCCTGGTGGGCGTAGCGCATCTTGGGGCGGATCGGGCCGCGACGCGCGGGCTGCTGTCGCTCGACCGCCTCGTGCAGCGCGCGGGTCAGCCGGGGGGTCGGCAGCTTGCTCATGGCGGCCGCATGGGCCTCGTCCACCGACTTCATGAGGGCCCCGATCCCGGTGCCCTCGAGCGCGGAAATGTAGTGCACCCGCGCAAAGCGCAGGAAATGCAGCTTCCGGTCCAGTTCGCTGCGGATCCGCTCGCGCTCGCCCCCGCCGACGCGGTCCCACTTGTTCACGGCCACCACCACGGCCCGCCCGGCCTCGAGCAGGTAGCCCGCGATGCTCGCATCCTGGTCGGCAATGCCCTCCGTGGCATCCAGCATCAGGATGCAGACATTGGAGTCCTCGATCGCCTGGAGGGTCTTGACCACGGAGAACTTCTCGACGGTCTCGCGCACCCGGGCTCGCCGGCGAAGCCCGGCCGTATCCACGAGCGTGTATTGCCGGCCGCCGCGTTCGAAATCGATGGCGACCGCATCGCGCGTGGTGCCCGGCTGGTCGAAGGCCACCAGGCGCTCCTCGCCGAGCAGCGTGTTGATGAGCGTGGACTTGCCCGCGTTCGGCCGGCCGACGACCGCCACGCGCGTGCGGCGCGGCTTCGCCGCGTCGGGGCCGGCAGCGCCGCCCTCGGTCGTCTCCGCCTCCGGCGCGTCGGCTCGCGCGGCCTCGAGGGATGCGTCGGCCACGGGCGGCGCGATGGCGTCCAGCGCGGCCTCGACAAGCTGCCGCACGTTGTCGCCATGGGCCGCCGACACGGCCACGGGATCGCCGAGCCCGAGGACGTGGAACTCCGCGACGACCTGGTCGCGCGGCCGACCCTCGGCCTTGTTCACGACGAGCATCACCCGCTGGGCACGCCGGCGCAGCTCGGCGGCGATCTCCTCGTCGTGCGCGGTCAGGCCCTCCCGGCCGTCGACCACGAAGAAGACCATGTCCGCCTCGATCACCGCCTGCCGCGTCTGGCGCGCCATCTGCGCATAGACGCCCGACTTCGCGTCCGGTTCGAAGCCGCCGGTATCGATCACGATGAAGGGCCGATCGCCCACGCGGCCCCGGCCGTACTGCCGGTCCCTGGTCAGTCCCGGGATGTCGGCCACCAGGGCCGAGCGACTGCGCGTGAGCCGGTTGAACAGCGTCGACTTACCGACGTTCGTTCGTCCGACCAGCGCGATGACCGGCAGCAGCGACATGGCGAAGGCGCCCGCCTCAGTCCAGCCCGACCGCGGCCACCCGGCCGCGAACCGTCTGCACGATCGCGAGGCTACCGGCGCGACGCGGCGCCGCCACGATCGCGCTCCCGTCGATCCTCACGCGCCCCACCAGCCGGCCGTCGTCCACGTCGAGCCAGTGCAGGTAGCCTTCCTCGTCGCCCAGCACCACCGCATTGCCCATCAGCGCGGGCGCGGCGAGCAGGCGGCCCGCAAGGGCCTCCTGCATCCAGATCGGCTCCCCGGCGTCGTTGATGGCATGGACCCGTCCGCGGGTATCGACGGCGACCAGCCGTCGCCCGTCGAAGTCGATGGCGCCGACCGCCGAGATGTCCCGGTTCCAGAGCGGACGGCCCGAGCCGGGATCGACGCATCCGACCCGGCCCTGGTAGCTGCCCGCGCAAAGCTGGCGGCCGACCAGCACGGGCTCGCCGAGCACGTCGGCAATCCGTTCGATCTCGTTGGAGCCCCGCGGCAGCGAGATGGCGGACTCCCATCGCAGGGCGCCCGTCTCGGTGGACAGCGCCACGAGCCGTCCGCCGGGAAGGCCGACATAGGCAGTCGCGCCATCGAGGAGCGGCCGATTGGTCTGGCGCAGCACCAGCGGCGGGTTCTGGCGGGTGTACACCCAGCGCCGGCGCCCGGTGTAGGCGTCGAACGCGATCACCCGGTTGTCGCTGCCCCGGACCACCAGCACGTCGGCATCGAGCGCCGGGACCGACACGGCCTCGGCGCCGAGGTAGGCCTGCCAGCGCGGCTTGCCGGCGTCGTCGAACACCCGCAGCATGCCGTCCTCGTCGGTCACCGCCACGAGCCCCGGCGCCGCGCCCACCGCGGTGATCAGGCGGGCATCGGTATCGATGCGCCATTCGACGGCGCCGCTCGCGAGCGCGATTCGCGCGAGGCTGCCCCGACTGCCGGCGGCATAGACGCTCTCGCCGAGGACCGCCGGAGCGAATCCGTAGCCGCCGCCATCGAGATCGACCGACCAGCGCATCGTCCCGCGCTCGGCGGCGAGCGCCGGCAACGGCGGGATCTTGCGGCCCGACGAGCATGCCGCCAGCGCCAGCGCGGCGCCGGTCACGAGAAAGGCGCGTCGCTTCACGACCCGGTCTCGCTGGCGCCGAGTGAATCGAGCTTGAGCTGCACGAGGCGCGCGATCGAGGTGGCCGGCCCGAGGGTCTCGAGGGCCCTGGACCAGGCCTCCCGCGCCTCGTCGACCCGCCCCTGGGCCAGGGCGATATCGCCGCGACGATCCGCATAGAGCCCGGCGAAGGCGGGCGGCACCTCGACATCGAGCACCCGTCGCGCCTCGTCGAACGCCTCCTGTTCGATGAGGATCGACGCGAGCCTCAGGCGGGCGACGAGGACTAAGATCTCGTCGTCATCCTTCTCCACCATCCAGCGCAGGTTCTCCGCGGCGCCGTCCTTCGCATCGGCCCCGACCTGCGCATGCGCCGCGACGAGCGCGCCCATCCTCGCGTAGGCCGTTCCCGGGAAATCGTCGCGCAGGACCTGGGCGGCCGACCGGATGCGCTCGGCATCGCCCTGCTCTACGGCGACCTTCAGCTGGTCATAGACCGCCGCGGCCCGCGCGGAGCGGTTGGCCTGGTACCACTCCCAGCCCCGCCACGCGGCGACGGCGAGGAGCACGACGGTGACGATCGTGAGGATCGTGTTCCCGTGCTTGCGCCAGAACGCCTTGAGCTCCTCGAGCTGTTCTTCTTCCTCGTGGTGGTAAGCCATCCTCAGTCATCCCCCTGCAGGTCGTCGATCGATCCGGCCATCCGGTCGATCAGCCATTCGTCGATGTCCGCGAGCGGAACGCTCTCCTGCGCGGCGCCGGGCTTGCGCAGCCACTTCACGCCCACCCGGGACTGCGCCGCCTCTTCCTCGCCGACAACGAGCGCCACGGTCGCGAGCGATGCATCGGCCCGCTTGAACTGCGACTTGAAGCTGCCGCCCCCGCAATGGAGGATCACGTCGAGGCCCCGGTCGCGCAGCCGTTCGGCCAGGTCGAGGGCGACCAGGCTCGCCGCCTCGCCCTGATGCACCACATAGACGTCGCAGGCGGGATCGGCCGTCACGTGGCCCGCGGCGCGCATCAGGTCGATGACCCGCTCGACGCCCAGCGCCATCCCGCATGCGGGTGCCGGCTTGCCGCCGAGCATCTCGATCAGCGGATCGTAGCGGCCCCCGCCGCAGACGGTCAGTCCGTCGGCCACCCACTCGAAGACCGTGAGATTGTAGTAGTCGAGGCCCCGGACCAGCCTGGGGTTGATCCTGAACGGTACGTTCTGGGCGCGCAGCATCGCCTGCAGCGACTCGAAGTGGGCACGCGATTCCTCGCCGAGAAAGTCCGCGAGCTTCGGCGCGGCCTCGACCAGGGCCTGCATGGCGGGATTCTTCGTGTCGAGGATGCGCAGCGGATTGGAGTGCATCCGGCGGCGCGCGTCCGCATCGAGCTCGTCGACGTGTTTCTCGAAATAGGCGACGAGCGCCTCCCGGTGCGCGATGCGCTCGGGCAGCTGGCCGAGCGAATTGAGCTCGAGCGAGATGCCCGTCAGGCCGAGATCGTTCCACAGTCGCTGGCAGAGCAGGATGATCTCGCAATCCGCATCGGGACCGCTGAAGCCGAGCGCCTCCGCGCCTACCTGGTGGAACTGGCGGTAGCGTCCCTTCTGCGGCCGCTCGTGGCGGAACATCGGCCCCATGTACCAGAGCCGCTTGGGGCCGTCGTAGAGCAGGTTGTGCTCGATCGTCGCCCTGACCACGCTCGCCGTGCATTCGGGGCGCAGCGTCAGGGCCTCGCCGTTGAGCGAATCGATGAAGGAGTACATCTCCTTCTCGACGATGTCGGTCACTTCGCCGATGCCACGCACGAAAAGGCCCGTCGGCTCGACGATGGGCGTGCGGATCTGCTGGTAGCCGTAGGCCGCCATGGCGCCGGCCACGGCCTCCTCGAGCCTTCGCCACCAATGGGCCTCGGCGGGCAGGACATCGTTCATGCCCCGGACGGCCCGGATTTTCTCGATCTTGGTCATTGCCTGGTCGGCCCGGGTCGCGCAGTCGCCCGGTGCCCGGATGGGTTCACGAATCCTGGTTCGCCGCACCGCCGTAGCGACGCGCGACGTAATTCTCGACGATGGCCTGGAACTCCTCGGCGATGTGCTCGCCCTTGAGCGTCACCGAGCGCTCGCCATCGATGAAGACCGGGGCGACGGGCGCCTCCCCGGAGCCGGGAAGCGAGATGCCGATGTCGGCATGACGGCTCTCGCCCGGCCCGTTGACGACGCAGCCCATGACGGCGACCTGCAGCGTCTCCACGCCGGGATAGCGCCGTCGCCATGCCGGCATCTGCTCGCGCAGGAAACGCTGGATGCGGTCGGCGAGCTCCTGGAAGTACGTGCTGCTCGTGCGGCCGCAGCCGGGACAGGCCACCACCAGCGGCGCGAACGCGCGCAGGCCCATGGACTGGAGGAGCTCCTGTGCCACGAGGACCTCGCGGGTACGATCGCCGCCGGGTTCCGGCGTCAGCGAGACGCGAATGGTATCGCCAATCCCTTCCTGCAGCAGGACGGCCATGGCCGCGGCCGACGAGACGATGCCCTTGCTGCCCATCCCCGCCTCGGTCAGGCCCAGGTGCAGTGGCCAGTCGCAGCGACGGGCGAGCTCGCGGTACACGGCGACGAGGTCCTGCACCGAGGAGACCTTCGCCGACAGCACGATCGCATCGGGCGACAGGCCGAGCGACACGGCCTGCTCCGCGCTCTCGATCGCCGACACGACGAGGGCCTCGCGCATCACCGCGGCGGCGTCCCACGGGCCGGCCCGGCGCGCGTTCTCGTCCATCATCCGCGCGAGCACCCGCTGGTCGAGGCTTCCCCAGTTGACGCCGATGCGCACCGGCTTGCCATGGGCGCACGCGACCTCGATCAGTCGCGAGAAGTTGTCGTCGCGGCGGCTGCCCGCGCCCACGTTGCCCGGATTGATCCGATACTTGGACAGCGCCTTCGCGCACTCCGGATAGTCGGTGAGCAGCTTGTGGCCGTTGTAGTGGAAGTCGCCCACCAGCGGCACGTCCACGCCCATGCGGTCGAGCTGCTCGCGTATCGCCGGCACCGCCGCGGCCGCCTGGGGCGAGTTCACGGTGATCCGCACCAGTTCCGAGCCGGCCTGCGCCAGCGCCTTGACCTGGATGGCGGTCGCGATCGCGTCCGCGGTGTCGGTGTTGGTCATCGACTGGACCACCACCGGCGCATCGCCGCCGATGACGACCCGCCGGTCGCCCCAGCAGACGACCGCGCTTCGACTCGGGCGGCGCGGCGCGGGCCCGGCGCGGGTGGGTTGCGGCTCGAGGGGGGCGTTCATTGCAGCCGCAGCTTCGCGACGCCGTCGCGCGCCATGGACCGGACATCCACGGGTTCGCCACCCCGGGTCAGGGTGACCGCGTCCGCATTGCCGACGAGCACAGACACGGGACCGGGAACGTCCAGGGACAGGCTGGTGCGCGGCTTCTGCAAGCCGTAGACGATGCGCCTGCCCTGCGCGTCGGTCACCTCGACCCAGCATTCCGCGTCGAAGATCATCACCAGGCTCGAGGCCGGCACTTCTTCGGAAGACGCCGGCGAGGGCACCGCCTGCGAAGGGCTCGCGTCGGCCGCCGTCGCAGCGCCCTGCGCCGCCTGGTCGGCATCGGCGGCGGCGCCCGTCGGGACGGCGGAATCGGAGCCCGGCGCGCCGTCCGCGCGGGCAGGTGCCCCGCCGGTGTCCGCCCGCGAGGCATCATCCGCGCTCGCCGGTGCCTCCGCGGCCGGCGCCCCGGTCCCGCCGTCGGCCGCGCCGGACTGGACGGCGACGCCGGAGGCCGATGCGCCCTGCGCGGCGCCGGCCGATGGCGACACGCCGCCGGTCCCGGCATCACGGCGGCCGGCCTGGCTCGCCAGCAGCTCGTTGGCGGCGCGGGCCGCCGCCGCGACAGCCTCGTCACTGGGACTGCCCGCGGAAGGGGCACCGTCGCGGCCCGCGCCCGGAACGGCGCCAGCGGGCGCCGGAGCCGGGCTGGCGGTCGGGCCGGCGCCGGCCGACGGCGCGCCCTCGCCCTCGAACCATTGCGAAGGCCAGCGCAGGTCGGTGCTGGGCGCGAAGTAGACCGCGATCGCGATGACGGCGAGCAGGCCCAGCAGGGCCAGGCCCCAGCGACCGATGCCGGAGGACTCGTCGAAGGAGCTCGTGGGCGAAATCGCGACCGGGGCCCGACTGGACGGCCTCAGGTCGGCGCCGGTGTCGAGCTTCGCGACGGTGGCCAGCAGGGGCGCGGGGTCTCGCCCCAGCAGGCGCGCATAGGAGCGGATGGCGGCACGCACGAAAGCCGTGCCCGGGAGATCGCCCCAGCGACCGGCCTCGATCGCCTCGATCTGGCGCACCTGCATGCGCAGGCGGCCGGCGACCTCGTTCACCGACCAGCCCTTCGCTTCGCGAACGGCCGTGAAGTGCGTCGGCTTCGCGATGGTTCCGTCTTCGGGAGGCGTCCCTTCGTCCAGCTCCGGGCCGGGGCCCGTCTCGACGACCGGGTCGATCCCGGGCGCCAGGTCGCCGCCCGCCGCGGGCCCGTCGGCCCCCGCCGTCCCGGCCGGCCGATCGGGCGCATCGCCGTCGGCGATCCTGGGCTCGTCCTTCGCGAGCCTCGGCTCGCCTTCGCCGAACCTGGGGTCAGTCACCGAACTTTTCCTCTGCGAGCAGGCTCGCTTCAGGCGACGTGGGGAAACTGCGCCTCAGCTGCGAGGCGAGGCTGTCGAACTCGATGGAGTCGCCCCGCATGCGCGCGATCCGCAGACCCTGCCAGAGCGTCGCCGCCGTCGGCTGGTAGGACTTCAGCAGGCGCTGGGAATAGAAGTTGGCGCGCTCGCCGTCACCGCGGCCCAGGTAGATGTCGGCGAGGTTGTAGAGCGTCACCGCATTGGAGGGCTCGATCTGGAAGGCGCGGTGCAGGTAGGCGAGCGCCTTCTCCTCGTCCCCGAGCTGGCGCATGCAGATGCCGGCGTTGTGCAGGGGCCTGGCCGGCGTCTGGTACAGCGGATCGCTGGCGGCCTTCTCGAAATACGGCAGCGCCTGTTCCTGCTTGCCGGTCCGGCACAGGAACCAGCCGTAGTTGTTGTTGAGCTCGGGGTTGGCCGGCATGAGCCGAAGCGCCTTCTGGAAGCTCTGGTCGGCCAGCTCGTTCTCGTTGATGTCCATGTACACCAGGCCGAGCATGCCGAAGGCGGCCGCATAGTCGGGATCGATCGTGAGCGCCTGGCGCAGCTCGTCGAGCGCGACGGAGTAGTTCTTCTGCTGGTAGTAGCCGGAGGCGAGCTCGAGGCGTATCCGCGCCCGGCGACGCTCCTCGGTATCGACCTCGGCCCTGGGCACCACCGATTGCCCGTCGATCGTGGCGCCGCCGGACGCCGGGTCCCCCGTCGAGGCGCAGCCGGCCATGCCGGCAAGCACCACGGCCGCGAGGGCGAGGCGCCAGTTCGGGGACTTTCCGCGAGGGAGGTTCGGGACCATCAGCGCAGCTCCGCAATCGGCTGGATTCGGGACGATCGCTCGGCAAGGCGGGTCCGGTCACGGACCTCGCCCGCGAGCTGGCCGCACGCCGCATCGATGTCGTCGCCACGCGTGCGACGCACCGTGGTCACGATGCCGGCATCGACCAGGATGCTCGCAAAGGACCGGATCCGCTCCCTGCCCGATCGGTGCAGTCCCGATCCCGGGAACGGATTGAACGGAATCAGGTTGAACTTGCAGGGGACGTCGGCGACCAGCCCGAGAAGCGCCCGCGCATGGGCATCGGAATCGTTGATGCCGTCCAGCATCACGTATTCGAACGTGATGAAGTCGCGCGGCGAGCGCTCGAGATAGCGTCGGCAGGCGGCCATCAGCTCGGCGAGCGGATACTTGCGGTTGAGCGGCACCAGCCGGTCGCGCAGGGCATCGTCGGGCGCATGCAGCGAGACTGCCAGCGCCACCGGGCATTCGTCGCGCAGCCGGTCCATGAGCGGGACCACGCCCGAGGTGGAAACCGTCACCCGCCGGCGCGACAGGCCGTAGGCGCGATCATCGAGCATCAGCCGGGCCGCCGCGATCGTCGCCGCATAGTTCTGCAGCGGCTCACCCATGCCCATGAACACCACGTTCGTGACCCGGCGGTGTCCCGCGGCGGTGGAGTCGCCCTCGTACTGCCCGAGCGCGCGGTTCGCATGCCGCAGCTGGGCGACGATCTCGTCGGTGCGCAAGTTGCGCGAGAAGCCCTGCTTGCCGGTCGAGCAGAAGGCGCAGTTGACGGCACAGCCGGCCTGCGTGGACACGCACAGGGTGCCCCGGTCGGTCTCCGGGATGAAGACGGTCTCGATCGCGTTTCCGTCGCCGACGTCGAGCAGCCACTTCCGCGTGCCGTCCGCGGACTGGTGGTCGGAGAGGACCCGCGGCTGCTCGATACAGGCCTTTTCGGCCAGCATGGCCCGGAAGGACTTGGCGAGGTCGGTCATCGCGGCGAAGTCGTCCTCGCCGCGCTGGTGGATCCAGCGCAGGAGCTGCTGTGCGCGGAAGGGCTTCTCGCCCATGTCCGCGCACCATGCGACCAGCGCCTGCGGATCGAGTCCCAGCAGGTTGGTCTTCGCGCTCGCCGCTCCCGTCACGCTCTTGTCGACCCCCGGTTCAGCGGGAGTGGATGTCCATGCCGGGGAAGAAAAACGCGACCTCGGCCTGGGCGGTCTCGGCGGCATCCGAGCCGTGGACGGCGTTGGCATCGATGCTGTCGGCGAAGTCGGCACGAATGGTCCCCGGGGCCGCCTTCTTCGGGTCGGTGGCGCCCATCAGGTCGCGGTTCCTGCTGATGGCGGACTCCCCTTCGAGCACCTGGACCATCACCGGGCCGGACGTCATGAAATCCACCAGGTCATTGAAGAAGGGCCGCTCGCGGTGCACCGCGTAGAAGGCCTCGGCCTGGGCGCGCGAGAGGTGCATCATCCGGGCCGCGACGATCCGCAGGCCCGCTTCTTCGAAGCGGGAATAGATCTGGCCGATGACGTTCTTCGCGACGGCGTCGGGCTTGATGATGGACAGGGTGCGTTCGATTGCCATGGGAATCCGTGCTGGTTGAGCCGTTGTTTGGGCGAAAACCCCGTGAAATTAAGGGCTTACGGGGGTTTCTGAAGGTGATGCGTAGCCAGGTATTCTACCATACGGCATCCGGCCGGCTGTTGCGCCGCCAGGCCGCGGTGCGCGCGGCTGCGGGCAAACCCCTGGCTTGAACCAGGGAGGTGGCGGCCCTATATTGGACCTTGTATCCCTGACAGGAGTGGCTATTCATGGCTCTCGACCAGAACCGCAGCATAACCCGAGGCTACTCGCCGGCAGGCGCGGTAGCGACCGCATCGCGCAACCGGGTATTGCGCAATACCTACGCGCTGCTCGCCCTGTCGCTCGTGCCCACGGCGATCGGCGCATGGGCGGGGCTGCAGCTCGGCTTCACCTGGATGGCGGGCAACCCCTTCATCGGCTTCGTGCTGTTCCTCGCCGTCGCGTTCGGCTTCTTCTATGCGATCGAGCGCTACAAGAACAGCGGCGTGGGCGTCGCCCTGCTCCTTGGCTTCACCTTCTTCATGGGGCTCATGCTCTCGCGGCTGCTCGGCCATGTGCTGGGCTTCGCCAATGGCGCCAGCCTGATCATGACGGCCTTCGGCGGGACCGCGGTCGTCTTCGCATCCATGGCGACGATCGCCACGGTGTCGAAGCGCGACTTCTCCGGCCTCGGCAAATGGCTCTTCGCGGGGCTGCTCGTCGTCATCGTCGGGATGGTCGCCAACATCTGGCTGCAGATGCCGGCCCTCTACCTCGCCCTCTCCGTGATGGCGATCGGCCTCTTCTCGGCCTGGCTGCTCTACGACGTCCAGCGCATCGTCAACGGCGGCGAGACGAACTACGTGACGGCCACGCTGTCCATCTACCTGAGCCTCTACAACATCTTCGTGCACCTGCTGAGCCTGCTGGGCATCTTCGGCGGCGACGAATAGGCGTGACCTGAGGCACGCCGTCCCCGAGGGCCGTCGGCGACTCCTGCCGGCGGCCCTCGTTCGTTTCCATCCGCCCGTCCCCTACTCGAAGACGGCGATCGACTCGACGTGAGAGGTGTGCGGGAACATGTTGACGACGCCGGCCGCCGTGAGCCGCCAGCCGCCCGTGTGCACGAGCACGGCGGCATCCCGCGCCAGGGTGGCCGGGTTGCAGGACACGTACACGATCCGGCGCGGACGGGCATGGGGAGTGGCCAGCGCCTTCGCCACCGCCAGGGCTCCCTCCCGGGGCGGATCGACCAGCACCTTGTCGAGCCGGCCCAGGCGCGCCCACGCGTGCGCATCGAGCTCGAACAGGTTCGCCACCCGGAACGCGGCCCGGGCCTGGAGACCGTTCAACCTTGCGTTCGCGCAGGCCCGCTCCACGAGAGCGGGACTGCCCTCGAGGCCCAGCACCTCGCGCGCGCGACGCGCCAGCGGCAGGGTGAAATTGCCCAGCCCGCAGAACAGGTCGGCCACTCGCTCGTGGGCCTCGGGATCGAGCAGCCTGACCGCCATGCGCACCAGGACCTCGTTGATGCCGTGGTTCACCTGGGTGAAGTCCGTCGGCCTGTACGGCATCCGGACGTCGAACTCGGGCAGCCGGTAGCCCAGCCGCGATTCCTGGTCCGACTCGACGAGCCGGCCCTCCCGGGCGAACAGCAGGACGCTGTCGGGGCCCTTCGGCTGGAGCCAGAGCTCCAGCCCCGGCCGGTCGCTGAAGACGCGCAGCTTCTCGCGATCCTCCGGCGAGAGCGGCTCGAGGATGCGGAACACCAGCGCGATCGTCCGTCCCGGTGCAGCGTCCGTCTCGCCGACCGCGAGCTCGATCTGCGGCAGCCGGTCGCGGATCGTCAGCCCCGCGACGAGCTCGCGCAGCGGCACCAGCAGCTTCGAGACCTCGGGCGGCAGGACATGGCATTCGCGCATGTCCGCAACGTAGCTGGAACCGCGCTCGTGGAAGCCCACCAGCACCCCGCCCTTCTTCGGCACGTGGCGCACGGACAGCCGGGCGCGGAAACGATAGCCCCATGCGGGCCCGGCGATCGGACGCAGGATCATGCCGGGCCGCAGTCCGCCGATGCGCTCCAGCTGGTCCTCCAGCACGCGCTGCTTGATCGCCAGCTGAGCGGCGGGATGCAGGTGCTGCATCGAGCAGCCGCCGCACACGCCGAAGTGCGGGCAGGCCGGAACGACTCGCTGGCTGCTCTCGCGCTCGACCGCCACCGTCTCCGCCACGTCGTAGCTGGGCTTGCTGCGCACCCGCCGGGCCAGGACGCGCTCGCCCGGCAGGGCGCCGCGCACGAAGGCAACCTTGCCCTCGTGCCGCGCGACGCCACGCGCCTCGAGATCGAGCGACTCGATCTCGAGCCGCCAGGTCGCCTCGTCCGCCGCGCCCCGCGCGGAACGCCCGGCACGGCTCATCGTTCGTCCTGCCAGCGCCCGAGGAACTCCGGCCAATGCGTGCCGTCCAGCGATTCGAGATGGTGGCGGAAGGCCCGCAGCTCGGCATCGTACTCGTCGGGTGTCCACATGCCCCTGAAGAGCTGGAAGCGGCAATAGACGAGATAGGTGTTCGCGATGTCGGTCTCGCAATAGGCCCTGATCTCGGGCAGGCGACCCTGCCGGTAGGCCTCCCACACCTGCGAGCCGTCCATCCCGAGCTTGCCCGGAAAGCCGCAGAGCCTGGCGAGATCGTCGAGGCGGGCGCTCGCCCGTGGCGTGTACAGCGCGAGCAGGTCCATCAGGTCGAGATGCCGCGTGTGGTACCGCCCGAGGTAATTGTTCCAGCGGAACTCCTGCCGGTTCTCGCCGGTCTCCCAGTAGCGCGCCGCCCTCACCCGGTTGACGAGCGCGCGATAGTGCAGCACCTGCAGGTCGAAGCCGCCCCCGTTCCAGGACACCAGCTGCGGCGTCGTCTTCTCGACGATGTCGAAGAACTCCTGGATCAGTGCGCCCTCGTCGTCGCCCGGTTCGCCGAGGCAGCGGATCCGGAAGCGCTCGCCCGTGCGCATCAGGCATCCGATCGCGACGACCCGATGCAGGTGCAGCGGCTGGAAATCGCGCTCGCTGAGTTCCACCACGGCCTCGTCCGGCACCTCCGGACCGATATCGTTGAGCAGGCGAAGCCCCGCGACGTCGGGAACGGTCTCGATATCGAAGACGAGGACGGGCGCGGACATGGCTCAGGCTCCGCCGCGTGGCGCGCTCACCGGGGCATGGCGTTCGGGCATCACGCGTCGAGCCGGACCTCAGCCGCCGGCGAGGAAGTTCAGGGGATCGATCGGCTTGCCGTCGCGGCGAACCTCGAAGCCGAGGCGTGCGCTGGTAGTGCCCGTCGAGCCAACCTCGGCGATCTTCTGGCCGCGGGTAACGTTCTGGCCTTCCTTCACGAGGATCTTGCTGTTGTGCGCGTAGACCGACAGCAGGTCGTCCGGATGCTTCACGATGACGAGGTTCCCGTAGCCCCGCGGACCGGGGCCGCTGAAGATCACCTTGCCGGCCTCCGCCGCATGCACCGGCGTGCCCTGGGCGGCTTCGATGGCGATCCCCATGCTCGCCGGATCGGTGAAGCGCTGGATCAGCCTGCCCTTGACGGGCCAGGCGAACTTGCCGGTGTCGCGCTGTGCGCTCGCCGTCGCGGAAGCGGGCGCGGCCGCGACAGCCCCGCCCGGACCCGCCGCAGGGGCCGCCGCCGCGCTCGGCCGCTTGCCCTGCATCGGCGTCGCGGCGAGCCGGGCATAGGCTTCGTCGCTATAGGGCCGCTTCAGGCCGCTGGGCCCCTGGCGAACCTCCCCGGCGGCTTCGGGCGCGGGTTCGGGCAAGGCCACCGAGCCACCGAGCGGTCGCGCTTCGACGCGACCGCCCATCACGGGCGCGGCCTCGACCACGGGTGCCTGCTGCTCGCCCCCCTGCCCGGGCGCGACGGCCTGGCCCGGGGCGGTCGCCTGGGCGGCGGGCGTCACGACCGTGGCCGGCGCGCGCGGAATGGGTGCGCGATGGCTGATGGGCGCGGGCGTCCGTGGCCCGGCGCAAGCGGCGAGAACCAGGGTTGCCAGGACCAGTCCGGCGCCCTTGGCGCGAAACGCCGCGGGCAAGGCGGGCGCGATGCCATCGGCGGCGCGTACCCGCGTGTCGTGGCCTCGTTTCATGGGAACTACCTCGAACCGGCCGACTGCATCATTCGGTGCCGGCCTTCAACGGAACGAATCGTACCGCATCGAGGACCTGCAACTGCCAGCGTTGCTCGTCCCGGCGCTCGACGAGATGCAACGTCTGTCGCGTGCCGTCGTTGACCGGCGCGACGAGACGCGCCCCTGGGCGCAGCTGTTCGAGGAGCGGCTGCGGTATCTCGTCGCCCGCTGCCGCGACGACGATGGCGTCGTAGGGCGCCATCTGCGGCACGCCCAGGCGCCCGTCGCCGAAGACGAGGCGCAGGTTGCCGAGTCGCAGGCTGCGCAGGTTCGCCCTCGCTGCCTCGTGCAGTCCGCGCAGGCGCTCGATCGACACGACCTCCCCGACGAGATGCGCGAGCAGCGCGGCCTGGTACCCGCAGCCCGTGCCGACCTCGAGAACCTTGGCCGAGGCGCGCGTCGTGGCGTCGAGGGGCTCGAGCGCGAGCTCGAGCATGCGCGCGACGGTGCTGGGTCGCGAGATGGTCTGGCCGAGGCCGATCGGGAGCGAGACGTCGTCGTAGGCGCGACTCGCGAGACCCTGGTCCACGAAGGCGTGTCGCGGCACCGTCGACATCGCGGCGAGCACCGCCTCGTCGCGCACGCCGAGCCGCCTCAGCTGCTCCGCCATGGCTGCGCGCCCGCGCGCCGACGCAAGCCCCAGGCCCGTCGCCGGCACCGGCGTCGCGGCGGCGCCGACGCGGCTCACGCGCGCGGGCGGCGGCGTCCAGCCCTTCGGGCCGTAGCCGGCGGGCCTGCGCATCAGATCGTCCGATCGAGCCAATTCTGTACCGCCGGAAGGCGCTGGTGGGCGGTCAGGTCGACGTCCAGCGGGGTGACGGACACCCAGCCGCCGGCGACCGCGCCGAAGTCGGTGCCCGGCCCGCTGTCGAGGGCCTCGCCGGCGGGACCGATCCAGTAGATCGTCTCGCCGCGCGGGCTCGTGGCGCGCACGACCGATTCGCCCATGTGGCGCTTGCCCAGCCGCGTCGTGCGTACGCCGCGCAGGTCCGTGCGCGCGACGCCGGGCACGTTGACGTTGAGCAGCATCGGCTCCTTGGCGGGACTGCGCGCATAGCGCGCAAGGATCTCGCGCGCGGCATGCGCGGCCGTGTCGAGGTGTTCGTAGCCCTTGACGGCAAGCGAGAAGGCGATCGCGGGGATACCGAGCAGGTAGCCCTCGGTGGCCGCGGCGACCGTGCCGGAGTAGATCGTGTCGTCGCCCATGTTGGCGCCATCGTTGATGCCGGAGAGCACCAGGTCGGGCCGCTGCTCGAGCAGGCCCGTGATGGCGACATGCACGCAGTCGGTCGGCGTGCCGTTGACGTAGAGGAATCCCGATGAAGCCCGGCGAACCGTGAGCGGCCGGTCCAGCGTCAGCGAGTTCGACGCCCCGCTGCGGTCGCGTTCGGGAGCAACGACGGTGACCTCCCCGAACTCCCGGGCGACCTCGGCCAGTGCGGCGATCCCCGGGGAGAAATAGCCGTCATCGTTGCTGATCAGGATCCGCATGCGTGGATTCTATCGAATCCACGGGGCACGAGCGTTGCATCCGCGCAGCCCCTCGCGAATCGTGAGGCGCGACGTATCCGCTATCCCTCCGCCGGCCAGTCGCGGATATAGGCCTTGAGCATCTTGTTCTCGAAGCTCTGCTCGTCGAGAACCGCGCGCGCGACGTCATGGAAGGAGACCACCCCGAGCAGGACGTCGCCGTCCATCACGGGAAGGTAGCGTTCGCGCGACTCGAGCATGACGCGCCGCAGGTCGTTGACGTCCATGTCGGGCGAAACCACGCGCGGGTCGGGCTTCATGACGTCGCGGATGTAGATCTCCGCCACGGGAGGCGTCGGTCCGGCCCGGTGCTCGACCTGGCGCCTGGCCAGTACCTTGAGGACCTCGCGGAAGGTCAGCATGCCGACGAGGCGGCCCTGCGACATCACCACGAGCGAGCCGATGTCGTTCTCGGCCATGGTGATCACGCCTTCGGACAGCAACTCGTCCGGAGACACCGTGAACAAGGTGTTGCCCTTGACCTTCAGAATCTCGTTGACGCGCATGTCCGCCTCCAGTTCGCTGGAGCCCATCCTATAGAACCGTCGACGGGGGGACAAGGGGCCGTCAGCGCGCCCTGAGAACGTCGATCACCAGCCTGGAGAGCTCGTCCTCGACGAAGGGCTTCGGCAGGAAGTGCGAGACACCTGCCGCCATCGCGTGGGCCCGATGCGCTGCCGATGCGCGCGACGTGAGCATGACGATGGGGATGTCGGCCGTCTCCGGCCGCGAACGCAGGGCGCGTGCCAGTTCAAGCCCGTTCATTCGCGGCATTTCGAGGTCGATCAGCGCGATCGCCGGCGGATTGCGATCGACGAGCGCGAGCGCCTCGATGCCGTCCCCGGCCGCATCGACCGCGAGGCCGAGGTCGGTCGCAAGGGCCTGCATCGCGCGGCGCACGCTCACCGAATCGTCGACGACGAGGCAGCGCGGCCGTCGCTCCTCGATCGGCTGCCTCGTGGCCACTACCGGACGCGGATCGCCCTGCGCGGCGGCGGCGAGGTCGATCACGGGCGCCACGGTGCCGTCGCCGAGCACCGCGGCGCCCTCCAGGCCGGGGATCGGCGGCATGAACGCGGGCAACGGATGGACGACCACCTGGCGCGCGGCACCCGGTGGCGGCACCCTCACCGCATCGACCGTGCCGACCGGCCGAGCGAGCACCAGCGCGACCTCGGGCCCGGGCAGCGCCTCGTCGGCCGCAGGCGCGAGCGCCCCCGCGGGCAGCCCGAGCAGCTCGCCGAGCGCGACCATCCGCAGTGGACCGTTCGGGCCTTCCACGAGAAGCTCACCGTCCGTGCCGCGCCGGGCCGGATGGGCGGGCACGATGGAATCGATCGACGATACCGTGATCGCGAGCGAGATCGATGGCGAGCGCAGCAGCAGGACGCCGACCGAGGCGAACTCGAGGGGCAGGCTCGCCACTACCCGGAATCCGCCACCGGCGGCCGGCCCCATCTCGAGGCGTCCGCGTTGCCGTGCGACCGCATCGGCCACCAGCCCCAGGCCGAGTCCCCTCCCGGACAGCTGGGTCGCTTCGTCGCGCGTGCTGAAGTCGGGGGCACAGAGCACGCGCGCCACCTCGGACGGATCGTCCCAGTCGGCGACCTCGATGCCGCGCATGGCTGCGCGGCGCCGGACGCGATCGATGTCGAGGCCGCGTCCGTCGTCCTCGACGATCACGCGCAACTGCCCGCCGCCTACCCGTTCGAACGACACCTCGATGCGGCCGGTCTCGGGCTTGCCGGCCGCGGCGCGCGCCGACGCATCCTCGATGCCATGATCGACCGCATTCCGTATCAGGTGGCCGAGCGGCTCGACGAGCCCCTGCAACAGGCGCGCCTCGAACAGCTGGTCGCGCCCGTGGATGGCGAGCTCTACCTGCCTGCCCGCCATGCGCGAGGCCTGGCGCGCCGCGCGCGCGAGTCGCGGCGCGATGTCTGCGACCGGAATCATGCGGGCGCGCAACGCGGTGTCGCGCAGCTCTCCCTGCGCCCTGTCGAGGCGCGCGGCGAGCTCGGCCATCGCATCGAGCTGGTCGCCGAGCTCGGCTTCCAGGACCTGGCCGTCCGCGCCGACCTCGGCGATGCGTCCGGCCAGGCGGTCGAGGTCGTCATGGCGCGCCAGCCCGAGCTCGTCGGCCTCGGCCGAACCCGCCCGGGCGCCGAAGCGTTCGGGCGCGAGCCTGCGCACCGCATCCACCAGCCGCTCCGCCTCCTCTGCCAGGTCCCTCGCGCGCTGGGCGCCGAGACGGATCGCCCGGCGAATACGCCCCAGCTCGTCGAGGCGCTCCTGCATCTGCGCGACGGCGATGGCCGCCTCGGTCGAGGTATCCACCAACCGGTCGACGAGGGCCTCCGGCACGCGCAGCGCCGGTTCGTCGTCCGCGGCCCGGGCGGGCGCACCCTCTCCGGTCGGCGGAACCGTGCCGGCGGCGACGGCCGGGTCCGCGCCCGCCCGCGCGGGTGGTGGCAACGGGTCCGGCCCGGAAGCCTCGATGGACTCGTCGGGCATCGCTGTCGCGGCGGAATCCCCGTCGGCGCGCAGGCGCTCGAGCCAACCGAGCAGGGTGCGATACACGTCGGTCATCGCGGGCGGCGCCGGTTCGAGCCCGGCCACCGCACCGACCATGCCGGCCAGGGTGTCGGCCGACTCCCCGAGGGCATCGGCGAGCACCGGGTCGCCCAGGGCACCCGACTGCTCCACGAGCAGCAGCAGGTCCTCGAGCGCGTGCGTGAAACGCGCTATGCCTGCGATGCCCGCGGTATTGGCGGCGCCCTTGAGCGTGTGCGCCGCGCGACGCGTCGGCTCGAACATCGTGGTGTCGCCGGCGAGCAGCCGCTCCATGCCGTGCGACAGCGCATCGCACAAGGCGGGCAGCTCCCGCAGCAGCTGGGCGAGGACCGCGGGATCCGTATCGTCCGCGATGGCCAGCGAGAGCCGCTCGCCCTCCGCGAGAGGGACATGGCCTTCCACGCGTCGCGATCCCACCTCCCGGGCCGCATGCCATTGGCCGGCGGCGCGACCGATGGACGCCGGCTCGCCGAGCCCGCCATCGCGATGCAGCCGCAGGGCCGCGTCGATCGCCTCGGGGTCGTTGCGGCCGAAGGCCTCGCGCCATCGATTCGCCCAGTCGAGAAGCGCGCGCCGCGAGCCGCTCGGCGCCGCCGCGGGATCGGAGCGGAAACCGGCTACTGCCGCCGCGCCCTCGGCGAGGAGCGCCCCGACCGCATCGAGCCCGATGAAGCCGAGCGCCGCCCCGAAGTTGCCCAGGCGGTCGGTGAACTCCTCGATCGCCTCGCGCACCGCATCGGGGTCGGCGCAGTGGCCGTCACCGTCGGCGCACCAGGCGGCGAACACGGGCCTCAGCAGCTCGTCGAGTTCTGCGCAGGCGTCGGCGAGCAGGAGCAGTTCGTCGCGCGCGACCTCGGTCGCCTCGGCGGCCACGTCGGGCGTCTCCCGCCATTGCGCGAGCCGCTCCTCGTCGGCAAGGAGCAGCGCCTCGAGGCGCTCGACGGCGGAATCATCGAGACGCATCGCGGGTTCGAGCCAGCGCCGCAGGTCCTCTGTCCAGGCGCGGCGTCCCGCCACCTCGAGATTCCCGCCCACGAACGCCACGAGTCCGCTCGCCCACTGGCCGGCCAGCGCCAGATCGGTCGTCGTCCCGCCCTCCCCCGACACGAGCCCGTCGCGAACCATGTCGGCGACGACGGCGATGCCCTCCAGCCCGGCCGATCTCGCGCGATCGCCGAGAACGGCGGCACGCTGCGCCATCGGCCCGGCCCACGAGGGCGCGTCATCCTGCGCAGGTTCGGCCATCAGCGGCTCGAGCATCGCGACCGCGGCCGCCTCGAGCGCGGGGAGCGATTCCCGCCCATTCTCCGATGACGGATGCAGCCCGGTTTCCTCCTGCGCGCTCATGGATCGACCTTGAAGCTGGAGACGGCCGCGAGCAGGCGGCGCGCCGACTCCGCGAGCCGCTGTGTCTCGACAGCCTGGGCCTCGAGGGCGCTGGCGGTCTGCGCGCTCGAGGCACGGATGCGGTCGGCCCGGTCCTTCAGCGTGTCGCTTGCGCGCGCCTGCCTTTCCGTCGTTCGCGCGATCGACCGGATGTCGGCCGCCAGCCGCCGGGTGCGGTCCCGGCTGCCGTTCATCTGTTCCCTCGCCTGCTCGGACAGTCGCGTGACTTCCGCGACCTGCGAGATCGCCTCGCTCATGGCGGCCACGGTCTGCGCCGTGTCGGTCTGGATCGCCGCCACCAGGTGCGCAATACGCTCGGTGGACTCCCGGGTGCTCTCCGAGAGGCGCTTGACCTCGTCGGCAACGGAACCGAATCCGCGTCCCTGCTCGCGATGCGCGGCCGCGTGGATCGACGCATTGAGGGCGAGGATGCCGGTGCGTTCGGAGATAGACCGGATGAGCGCGACGACCTGCCCGATCTCCTGCGAACGCTCGCCGAGGCGCTTGACCAGCTTCTCCGTGTCCCGGATGAGGTCACGCGCCCTCGCCACGCCCTCGCCGGTCCGCTCGACGCCCGCGGCGGCCGCGGCGTTGGCGGCGACGGCCAGCGCGGCGCTGCGGTCCACGCGGCGGGCGAGCTCGGCCACGCCGGTGAGGGCGCGGGCCGCCGCCGCCAGCTCCTGCGCCGCGAGGTCCACCTCGCGGAGCTCGGCCCGGGACGCATCGGCCGCGCGCTGGCCCTCTTCGCGCACCGCGATGGTCGCCCTGGCCACGTCGCCCGAGACGGCGCCGACCTCCCGGAAGGCGCGCCCCGTCTCCTCCGTCAACAGGTTGAGCGCGTCGGAGATCGCGCCGGTGACATCCTCGGTCACCGGGACGCGGATCGTGAGGTCGCGACTCGTCGCGATGCGGCCGACCGCCCGCATGATCGCGATGACGGAATCGTCGAGATCGTCCCCGCCCTCCTCGACATCGGGATCGTCCGGCACCGCGCGGCGAGGGCTTCCGGATGCGGGTGGTGCCGGACCGCGAAACCTCCGCCACAGCCAGGCCATTGCGAGCCCCGCCACCAGGCAAAGGGCGAGCGCCGGCCAGAGGACGCCGGCCAGGGCGGACTCTTGCCTGGCGGCTTCCGGTTCCACGACCAGCGTCAGCGGCACGCCGGCGACGCGTATGCGCGCCACCGCGCGCGCGACGCGGGGGTCGGGATCGTTCGCAAGCGACGCGCGATACAGGCGCGTCGCCTCCTCGCTGACCGCCGTGGGAGTCCCGTTTCGCCAGGACCGCATGCGGCCACTCCCGTCGACCAGCGTGATGCGTCCTGCGGCATCGGCTCCCGCCGCGGGGCTCGCGAGCGCGAGGCTTGCCGTGAGCACGAGCGGCGGATCGGGCGTCTCGGCCACGACCATCGTCAGCCCTCCCTTGCGGGAAGCGAGTGTCGGGAAGGCCGCCACCTGCAGCCCGTCGACGACCCGGCCGCCCGCCAGGGCATCGAGGACCTCGGGCACCATCCGTCCGAGGGTTTCGCCCGTGCTGTCGAGCAGGACCCTTCCGTCGGCGCGCCGGACGACCCGGATGGCGTCGATGGCGGCGCTCGCGAGGAGCGGTGCGAGCGCGCTGCGAAGCTCGCCGACGGCCCATCGATAGTCGGCGGCGGCGGACGAGCCGAGGACTCGCTCGCCGTTGCCGTCGCGCCCGCCGTCCGGCCCGACGGCGATGGCAGGGAGGTCGATCCCTTCCGCCTCGAGTCGAGCGGCCGCCTTCTCGAGCCCGGGCGCCGCGCCCTTCCAGCCGTCGCTGGCCACCGTGGCCCGGAGGGCGGCCAGCGCGTCGTCGGCAAGGCGGGCGATCGCCCGGACCCGGTGGTCGCGCTCGACCTCCGCCACGTCGTCCGCGACCTCCGTGCCGGCGCGCGCCGCGCTCCAGCCGACCTGCGCGAGCGCTGCCGCCAGCAGCACCGCGACGGCGACGCATCCCGCGACCGCGGGATCGGCGGTCCATCGTCGCCAGGCGGAGAGCCAGCGCCGCGGGGCCTCGAACGCGCCGCGCGGCCTCATCGACGACCGCCCAGGAGTGCGAAGAACCTCGCCGGTTCGAACTCCCAGAACGCCTCGTCATGCCCGGCGCAGCGCCATGCCCGCTCGAGCGCACCCGGCGGGCAGGCGCCGGGGTACGCCGCGGACTCGTCACAGGTCGCGGCGAGCTCCACCGGCTCCGGGGGAAAGTCGATCTCGAGCGCCGCGGCATTGCGGCCCTCGTCGATCACCAGCACGCGCAGGCGCTGGCGCCCGAAGGTCGCCGCCGGCGACAGTCCGAAGACCGGCAGGGGGCGCCCGTGGCGCTGCATGAGCCCGCGCAGCCGGGGCGGCGCGCCGGGCACCGGGTGGACATCGGCCGCATCGACAAACTCGCACGGCAGCCCGGCGGGAAGCAGGAGGCCGAAATCGCCGAGCACCACCCCGAAGCGGCCCGGGACGGGCCCTCGCCCGGCCTCCGGCGCGGCGCTACGCGCTTGCATGGATTCGCACTCCCACCCTCGGCTGCCTGCCCGCGGGCCGGCGCTATCCTCGCCCGCCCGGTCCTCTCGATCCGCCCGGCTCGGACGGCCGGCTCGACGCCGGAGCATACAACGAGATCGGCCGGATCAATCCGCTCAGGTCGTCTATGGCGAGCGTCTTGCGAAGCACCTTGACGACCGCGGACTCGAGCTTGCGCAGCGTCACCGGCTTGACGAGGTAGCTGGAGCAACCCGCGAGCGCCCCCCGGGCGAGATCGAACGGGGAGGAGCGGCTGGTGAGGATGATCACCGGGATGCCGCGGTGCCGGCGGCGAATCTCGCGGGTGAGCTGGTAGCCGTCCACTTCGGGCATCACCACGTCCACGAGCACGAGGTCGTAGCGGATGGCCGACATGCGCTCGAGCCCCGCCGCCGCGCTCGGCACGGCGTCGCACGCCACGCCCATGCGGTCGAAGGCGAGCGTCAGCTGGCGGCGGACGGTGGGACTGTCGTCCACCACGAGCACCTGGACCCGGGGCGCCGAGGGTCGCTGCGGCACCTGCGGCGGAACTGGCGCGGCGTCGCGAACCGGGGGACCACCGGCCGATCCCGGATGCCCCGCCACCGGCCGCGACGGCGCCTGGCGAGCCTGGGCCGCCGGTCCCGCGCCGGCCGGCCCGGGGGCCGGCTTTCCCTCGACGCGTCGCCGGGGCAGCTCGGGCGACCCTGACGGGAACGCGCCGGGCCGGGCGGGCGTCCGGACCGCCGGGGCGGCCGGCGCGGTGCCGGGCGGCGCCTGCGGGGGCGACCGGGGAGCGGCCGGGGCCGGTGCAACGCCGGGCGCGACGGTGGACACCACGGCGGCAGCCGCATGCGCCGGCGCGGTGGCCGGGACGCCCGGGCCGGACCGGCTCGCGCCGGAAACCGCACCCGCGACCGTGGTCGCCGGCGCCCTCGAACCCGGTGCGGGGGAAACCGGCGCCGCGGCGGGGCCCGGCGAAAGCGCCGGGGCCCGGGCATTCGCCGGCTCGACGCCCATCGGTCGCGTCTCCGGATCCACCAGCTCCAGTTCCACCACGCGGTTCAGGATCGGGAGCAGCTGGAGAGTGAGCCGGTCGATGGAGATGGCATACCTCGAGGAGCTCGGCGCCCCGCGCGGCACCGCTGCCACGACCGGCACGTCGGCGCCGAGCGTGCGCATCCGCGCGAGCGCGCGCAGGCCTTCGGCCTCGACCGTATTGACGATGAGGATATCGACGGACTCGAACGAGCCGGTGGGGACGAACTCGAACGCGTACCGGTTGTACTGGCTGTGCCGGAAGACGATCTCGATCAGCCGCGCATCACGCGGGTCGAGCCCCGCCGCCGCCACGCGGTACAGGGGTTTGTCCATCATCGCGTCACGCCCTGACGCATTCTGCCGGCTGCCATCGCCCGATTGTGGCCCGCCCGGCGACCTGATGAAAGCCCGCGGGGTGCCGTCCGGGGCGCACGCGCGCATCGCCCCGACCGCCGGCGGCCCCCAGCCGTCGGCCGGCGGGCGCCATGCTAGCATCGGCCGCAAGGAGCCAGCCCCATGAGCGAAGCAGACTACTACGGGTTCGACACGGTGTCGGTCCATGCCGGCGCCCTGCCCGACCCCGCGACCGGCGCGCGCGTGACGCCGATCTACCTGAGCACCGCCTTCTCGTTCCGGGATTCCGACCAGGCCGCGTCGCTCTTCAACATGGAGCGCTCGGGACACGTCTACAGCCGGATCAGCAATCCGACCGTGGCCGTGTTCGAGGAACGCATGGCGGCGCTCGAGCACGGCGTCGGCGCGATCGCGACGGCCACCGGCCAGGCCGCCCTCCACCTGGCGATCGCGACCATCGCCGGCGCCGGCTCGCACATCGTCGCGTCGCGCGCGCTCTACGGCGGCTCGCACAACCTGCTCCAGTACACGCTGCCTCGCTTCGGCATCGAGACCACCTTCGTCGATCCCCGGGACATCGATGCCTGGCGCAGCGCCATCCGGCCCGAGACCCGGCTGCTCTTCGGCGAGACCGTCGGCAATCCGGGGCTGGACGTCCTCGACATCCCGAGGGTGGCGCAGGTCGCCCACGAGGCGCGCATCCCCCTGCTGGTGGACTCGACGTTCACCACCCCGTGGCTGCTGCGCCCCTTCGAGCATGGCGCGGACCTGGTGTTCCACTCGGCGACCAAGTTCCTCTGCGGACATGGCACCGTAGTCGGCGGCGTGCTCGTCGATTCCGGCGCCTTCGACTGGGACGCATCCGGCAGGTTCCCGGAGCTCACGGAGCCCTACGAAGGATTCCATGGCATGGTCTTCTCCGAGGAATCGACCGTGGCGCCCTTCCTGTTGCGGGCCCGGCGCGAGGGCTTGCGCGACTTCGGCGCGAGCATGAGCCCCATGAATGCCTTCCAGATCCTCCAGGGCATCGAGACGCTGCCCTTGCGCATGGCGAAGCACATCGAGAACACGCGACGCATCGTGCATTTCCTTGCCGAGCATCCCCAGGTCGCCTCGGTCTCGCATCCCGACCTCCCCTCGCATCCCGACCATGAGCTCGCGTCGCGGCTGATGCCGCGAGGATGCAGCGCCGTGTTCAGTTTCGAGCTCAAGGGGGATCGCGAGGCGGGCCGGCGGTTCGTGGAGAGCCTGCGGCTTTTCTCGCACCTGGCCAACGTCGGCGATGCGCGCTCGCTCGTCATCCACCCCGCCTCGACGACGCACTTCCGGATGGACGCCGCCGCCCTCGAGGCCGCCGGGATCCGCGAGGGCACCCTGCGGCTGTCCATCGGGCTGGAAGATGCCGACGACCTCATCAACGACCTGAAGGGCGCCTTCCGCGCCGCCGCGAAGGGCTGACATGTGGATCGAAACCCCGGGGCGCAAGCTCTACGCATACACCGGCGGGCGCGAGTTCGATGCATCACTGCCGACCGTCGCGTTCGTCCATGGCGCGCAGCACGACCATAGCGTCTGGATCCTGCAGAGCCGCTACATCGCCCACCACGCCCGCTCCGTGCTGGCGCTCGACCTCCCCGGCCATGGCCGCAGCGACGGCCCGCTCGACACGACCGTCGAGGCGATGGCCGACACTGTCCTGGCTGCCCTGGCGGCCGCCGGCGTCGAGCGGGCCGCGATCGTGGGCCACAGCATGGGCTCGCTGATCGCCCTCGAGTGCGCGGCGCGCGCCCCGGACCGCGTCGACCGGATCGCGCTGCTGGGCGCCGCCTACCCGATGCGGGTGTCGGAGGCCCTGCTCGAGGCCGCGAAGAACGACGAGCCGCGCGCGATGGACATGATCAACCGCTGGTCGCACAGTGGCATCACCTTTCGCCCGGGCGCGCCCGCCCCGGGCTTCTCGGTGTACTGGCAGAACCGCCGGCTGATGGCCCGCCAGGCTCCCGGCACGCTGCTGTCGGATTTCCGCGCCTGCGACAGCTACACGCGCGGCCTCGAGGCCGCCGCCGCGGTCCGCTGCCCGGTGCTCTTCGTGCTGGGTGAACGTGACATGATGACGCCGCCGAAGGCGGCCGGCGAACTCGCCGCCGCCATCGCCAGGGGGCAGCAAGGCATCGAGCCCTCGCGAGTCGTCATACCGGACTGCGGCCACGCCATGATGAGCGAGAAGCCGGACGAGGTGCTGGCCGCGCTGCGCGACTTCCTGCTCCCGTAGGGCCTCCGGCCGGCCCGTTCAGGGCCCGCGGCCCTGGCAATGCCCGGCCGAGTCACCCCCGGAATCGGTCGGCAACGGCCGCGATGGGCCGCGAGGAACCGTGGCGACCCAACGGTCGAGCGACAGGTCCAGCCCAGGCGCGTGCACCCCTTCGAGCGGGCCGCCCCAGACGCCGGCGAAAAGCTTCGCCAGCGTGAGCCGGGAGGCCGGCATTGCGAGCGACCAGTACTCGGCCCATACCGGATCCCCCTGTGGCTCGGCGAGCGGCTCCACGGCCGCCATCCGTTCGACGTAGCCGCATGATGCCGCGAGCCGCACCGCCCGTTCGGCGCGCGCCGAATCGTCGTCGAAGACCGCGCGCCACGTATGCGCCGGCAAGGCATGGCCCGGTCCCTCGGGCGCGCGCTCGGCGAGCAGCCGCACGATGGCGAGCGCGTCGGCGAACCGGTCGGCCGGCTCGGGAACCGGGCCCGGCGCGATGTCGTGCGCCCAGTAGCGCAGGTTCGAGGCGAGCAACGCGCCCAGCAGGACGAAGAGCCACGCCATGAAGAGCCAAAGCAGCAGCACGGGCAGGACGCTGAAGGCGCCGTAGATGACCGTGTACGTGGGAAGGCTGCCGAGATAGCTGCCGATCGCGTTGCGCAATCCCTCTACGAGCACCGTGGTGACGACGGCCGCTATCGCGGCCTCGCGCCAGCGCACCGTCGTGTTCGGCACCAGCTTGTAGAGCAGCAGCAGGCCGACGCCGGTCGCGATCCAGGTGAGCGAGGCCAACCAGTACCGGCGCGCGGTCTCGAACTCGCCGCCGCCCAGCCACTGGCTCACGATGATGCCGTTGGCACTGATGCTGGCGCCGATCACCAGCGGAGCCACGGTGAGCAGGGCCCAGTACAGCGTGAGCCGCTGCGTGAGCGGTCGGGGCCGGTCTGCGCCCCAGATGAGGTTGAGGCTGCGATCGATCATCAGCAGGCAGCCCAGGGCAGTGGCGAAGAACAGCACGGCGCCGGCAAGCGACAGGCGACTGGCCTGGGCCGCGAATGCGTTCACGTACTCGAGGACCGTGTCGCTGATCGTCGAGGGAAAGAGATGGCGCGCGAAGAAGCCCTGCAGCGCATCGCGGAAGGAGTCGAACACCGGGAGGGCCGCAAGCACCGAGAGCACGATCGAGAAGATCGGCACGATGGCGAGCAGCGACAGGAACGCAAGGCTCGCGGCGGTGTTCTGCAGGTGCAGCTCGCGCGCCTGGCGCGCCATCCGCAGCAGCAGGGTACCGAGCCGCTGGGTGACGGACTGGACTGGGCTGGGCTCGGCCATGGCCGCATATGATACTTTGCGGCCCAGTTCCCGTCGCACCGCCCTCCACCCTCCATACGCGTCTTGATCCCCTCCCCCCGCCTCCTCGCCACCGCCGGCTGCATCCTCATGGTCGCGCTCGGCGTCGCATGGGAAACCTGGCTCGCGCCGGTTCGTCCGGGCGCCTGGGTACTCTCGCTGAAGATGCTGCCGCTCGCCCTCGCGGTGCCCGCGATCGCTCGCGGCCACCGTCGTGCCTACCAGTGGTGGTCGATGGGCCTCCTGCTCTACTTCACCGAGGCCATCGTGCGCGCGACCAGCGATACGGGGCCCTCGGTTGCGGTCGCCTGGGCACAGACCGCGCTTGCGGTCTTCACCTGGGGAGCGGTCCTCGCCCATGCCCGCCGCACCCGCCCGGCGCCCCTGCGCGAGACGACCGGGCAGCGTCCGGACGGCCCGCCGGCGCCCTAGCCGCCCTGGGCGGGCAGGGGCTCGGCCCGACCGACTTGCTCCTGCCCGGCGGCCTCCAGCGCCCGTACGATCAGGTCCGGGTCTCCCTCCCGCAGCAACGCGGCGTCGCTCAGCGTCCGACGCCACCGGCGCGCCCCGGGCAGCCCGTTGAAGAGCCCCAGGATATGCCGGGTGACGGCGCGCAGCGGCACGCCTTCGCGCCGGCGCTCGCGCGCGTAGTCCCGCATGGCGAGCGCGACCGCGGCGCGATCCGGATGGGTCCGCCGCTCGCCGAACCAGCGCTCGTCCACCTGCACGAGAAGCCAGGGGTTCTCGTAGGCGGCTCGTCCGAGCATGACGCCATCGAGCCCCCGCGCGGCCCCGCTCGCGGCATCGTGATCGACCAGGCCCCCGTTCAGCACGAAACGAAGCGAGGGAAAATCCGCCTTCAGGCGGTGCACGACCTCGTACCGCAGGGGCGGGACCCGGCGATTGTCCTTGGGGCTCAGCCCTTCGAGCCATGCATTGCGCGCATGGACGATGAAGAGCTCGCATCCCGCTCGCGCGACAGTGCCGACGAAGTCGCGCACGAACCCGTAGCTCTCGTCGCGACCCAGGCCGATCCGGTGCTTGACCGTCACCGGGACGTCCACCGCATTGCGCATGGCGTCGATGCACTCGGCCACGCGCTGCGGCTCCGCCATCAGGCAGGCACCGAAGGCCCCACGCTGCACCCGTTCGCTCGGGCAGCCGCAGTTCAGGTTGACTTCGTCGTAGCCCAGGTCCGCGGCGATGCGTGCCGCCGCCGCCAGCTCCGACGGCTCGCTTCCGCCGAGCTGGAGCGCGACCGGGTGCTCGCTCGCGTCGAAGCCCAGCAGTCTTTCACGGTCGCCATGGAGGACGGCCCCGGTCGCGAGCATCTCCGTATAGAGGCGCGCGCGCCGGCTGAGCAGCCGATGGAAGTACCGGCAATGCCGGTCGGTGAGGTCCACCATCGGCGCGACGCAGAAGGCGTGGGATCGAGGGGATCGCATGGCGGCATTCTAGTCGAGCCGTGACCGCGGCCCGCGCGACCGCGATCGGCCCCCGACCCCGGCTGTCCCGGTGCTCAGGTCGCCTGTTCGTCCAGGGGAATCACGTCCACCGCCACGTCGCTGTCGTGCTCCCCGGCCGCGACGATCACGCCGTCGATCGGGGCGACATCGGTGTAGGCCCGGCCCATGCCCACCCGGATGTGGTCGCTCGAGGCGAAGACCGCGTTGGTGGGATCCAGGCCCACCCAGCCGATCTCCTCGCCGGCCCAGGCCGCGACCCAGGCGTGCATCGCGTCCGCCCCCTCGAGCCGGGCACTGCCCGGCGGCGGAATCGTCCGCAGCAGGCCGCTGACGTAGGCGACCGGGAGCCCGATCGCCCGCATGCCGGCGATCATCAGGTGCGCGAAATCCTGGCAGACGCCGGCGCCGCCGCGCATGAACTCGAGCGCCGTGGTCCGGACGGTCGTCGCCCCCGGCGCATACCGGAAGTCGGCATGGATGCGCCGCGCGAGTTCGGCGGCGGCATCGACGACCGGCCGACCGGGCGTGAAGCTCTCCGAGACGTAGTCCACGATCGCGCGATCGGCGACGGTCGTGCGGCACGGAAACACGAAGTGCGCGGGCGCCCGTGGCGACAGGTCGGCCATGGCGGGCACCGAGTCGCGAATCGTCTCCCACGGCGGACTGTCGGGCGGCGGCTCGACACCGGCCACCTCCATTCTCGCGGCGAACCGGACTTCGAGCCGGTCGTGCGGACGGTCGAGCGCGAACATCCTCGTGCGATTGCCGAAGTGGTCGATGTCCGGCCATTGTCCCGACGGTTCCGGATCGATCTCGAGCCGCGCGTGCATGACCTTCTGCCCGGCATCGATCTCCGGTTCGATGCGCAGCATGTGCTTGGCGAACGGCACTCGCGAGCCGTAGCGATAGGCGATGGATACCCGCACGTCGTAGCGGGTCGGCGCGCTCATGCCTCGCCCCCTGCCTCCGGATCGTCGACGGGTTCCTCGTCGGCGAAGAAGGAATCCCCCACCCACGCCGCCATGGCATGGATGCCGGCAGCACTCTCGTCCAGGAATGCGTCGTGGACAGCCGACGCCCGGGCCGATGCGAGACGCGACCGCAAGCGCCTCGCCTGCGCTTCCAGTTCCGCGGGCATGTCGCGGCCGGCCCTGCCGGCCAGCGCGGCGGCATGCTCGACGATGCGCTCGACCTGGAACGCGACCGAGCGCGGGTTGCCCGGGTCCAGCACGGCGAGATCGATGACCGTCGCCCTCGATGCCTGGATCGAGTAGCGCTGCCGGTAGGTGATCGAGCTGTCTATCAGCTCGAGGAGGACATCGAAACCGAGCGGCGCCATGGCGGGGGCCGCGAAGCGCTGCGCGAAACGAACCGTGTAGCTTCCCCGCTCGAGGCGCCGGCCGGTTTCCAGGAAGAGCCAGGAGCTGTGGCGGCTCATGTTCTCCTGCGCGAGGCCGGAGAAAGCCGCAACGAGCCGCAGCGCCTGCCCGATCCGGTCGGCGAGGTCGTTTTCCGTCGCCTCCGGGCCGAAAGGCGTCGCCACGAGCGCATCGAGGTCGCGCAATGCACGCCAGCCGTCGGGCGAGAACCGGTCACGCACCCGGGCCGCCGCATTGAAGGTCGAGCCGACGATCCGCGGCAGGCCCGCGCATGCGGCGCGCGCGACCTGCATGGGCCCGGCCTGGTCGGCAGGCCCATCGAGGACGCCAAGCTCGGCCAGCGCGTCGGCGAGTTCCTCCTGGACCGGCGCCGCATCGTCGGGCTGGTCGGTCATCCGGCCTATGTAGGCACGAAGAAGCCGCAGCGCCGCCTCCGTCCGCTCGACATAGCGGCCGAGCCAGAAGAAATTGTCGCCCGCGCGCGAAGGCAGGGCCCCGGTATGGCGCCGGACCGCCGCGTCGTCGTCCGCGGGCAGCAGCGACTTCGAGTCCGCCGGCCCGTCCGCGATCACCCACACGTCCGCCGACCGGCCGCCGGCGCGCAGGGAGATGGCCAGCGGGTTGACGCCGGCCGACACCTGGCAGAACGCGCCCGGCATGACCTTCCAGCCACGGCGCGTGCGGGCGACGAACAGGCGAAGCAGGAACGGCCGCGGCTGCAGGCGCCTCCCGTCCCAGGCCGGCATGGTCGACAGCTTCACCATCTCCTGGCCGACGAAGTCGATCCCTCGGCGCTCGATCGCCTCGACGAGGCGGGAGCGCGCCTGTGCATCCAGGGTGGAGACCGCCACCGGCGTCCGGGGCAGCCCGTCCCCCGTGATGGCGCCCTCGTGCGCGGGAGCGACGAGCAGGCGGTCCAGCTCGTCGAGGACCGTGCGCCGGGCGTCCGGGTCGCCGCACCACCACGTGGCGATGCTGGGCAGCGCGGGCGCCCGCCCCAGGAGCCGCTCCGCGACGGCCGGCACGAACGCCAGCAGGGCGCGCGACTCGGCAAGGCCCGCGCCCAGCGAGTTGGCGATCCGCAGCTTCCCCTCCCTGACCGCCCGCACGAGCCCCGGCACCCCGAGCTGCGACGACGAATCGAGGAACAGGGGATCGGCCACGGCGCTGTCCAGCCGCCGCCAGAGGACATCGATTCCCTGCAGTCCCCTGACGGTGCGCACGTACGCCCGGGCTTCGCGTACCGTCAGGTCGCCCCCTTCGACCAGCAGCAGGCCGAGGTAGCGGGCGAGATAGGCATGCTCGAAGTAGGTGTCGTTCTCGATGCCCGGCGTGAGCAGGCCGATGCGCCTGTCGGCCCCGCCCCCCATCTCGGCCAGCGTGCGACGGAAGGCGTCGAAGAAGTCCCCGAGGCGGTGCACCCGCATGCCCCGGAAGATGCTGGCGAGCGAGCGCTCGATCGCCATCCGGTTCTGCAGGGCGTAGGCCGCCCCCGAGGGCGCCTCGCTGCGGTCGTCGAGGACCCACCAGCGGCCATCGGGACCTCGCCCCACGTCGGCCGCGTAGAACGCAAGATGGTGCTCCTGCCGTCCCGCGCCGACCATCGGCCGCAGGAAGGCGGGGCTGCCCGCCACGACAGCCGCCGGTATCACGCCCTCGCGGACCAGCATCTGCGGTCCGTACAGGTCGCGCAGGAGCGCCTCGAGCAGCTCGGCGCGCTCGACCAGCCCGGCGCTCAGGCTCGCCCATTCCCCAGGGGCGATGAGGAGCGGCATGTGGGCGAGCGGCCAGGGCCGCTCCGAGCCACCGACCTCGTCGTAGGTCCGATAGTAGACGCCCGCCTCGTGCATGTACCGATCGGCGCTGGCAAAGCGGCGCGCCAGTTCGTCCGCCCCGAGCGACCCCAGCAGCTCCAGGAAGCGACGCCAGTGCGCCAGGGGCCGGCCATCCGGGCCGAGCATCTCGTCCGGCGTTCCGGCAAGCGGCCTGTAGCCTTCGAGCAGGAAATCGAAGCCGGGGCCGGGGGTGTGAGAGGTGGCAGGCATCCAGGGGTTCCGCAGGCGACCGGGGGCACCCGGCCCCGGCCGATGGGGGCCGGACCGGCCGATGTTACACATCCGCGGCGCGTGTGCCGCGGCGCGGTCTTGCGCCGCAATATGCGGCAGCCGCGGAAGGACGCGGGAAGGCGCGCAGGGGTACCCGCCTCGTGGATGCGCCAGCCGGCCGGAACGACCTCGCGGGGCCTCGGCCGGCGGCCCTCGCGATACCCATCGGCGCCCCGATCGGCCTTCCGGCCGACTTTACGCGCACACGCTCCTGCCCTAGCGTGGCGTTCCCCGCTCCGTCATGGGCGAGGAGCGGCGACGACAAACAACATGGAGATTCGGGAATGCCTCACGCCTTAGCCAGGGAAACGGCCGACGTGCCGGCGGCCAAGCAGTTCCTGCTCGTCGACGACCATCCCATCCTGCGCGACGCCATCAGCCAGACGCTCGCCGACCTCATCCCGGGAAGCCGCACCGACCTCGCGACGTCTCTCCAGGAATCGCGAAACCGATTCGCCACCGGCCGGCGCTACGACTACGTGCTGCTCGACCTGCAATTGCCCGACAGCGCGGGCCACGAGAGCCTCGTGCAGATGCGCGCGCTCGCACCGGACACACCCATCATCGTCGTGACGGGAGACGCGCGGCGCGACGTGATCGTACGCTGTCTCGAGATGGGGGCCATGGGGTACATACCGAAGTCGCTCCAGGCCGATGTCGTTCGTCACGCACTGCGGCTCGCGATCTCGGGGCAGGTGTACGTGCCACGCGAAGCGCTCGCCGATGCGAGCATGGAGCGCAGCATGCGACCCGCTCGCCCGGATCCCCGCAATCCTCGCTCGCTCGGCCTCACCGCGCGACAGGTCGATGTCCTGCGGCTCATGATGCAGGGGCTTCCCAACAAGCTGATCTGCCGCGAGCTCCAGCTCGCCGAGGGCACGGTGAAGGTCCATGTCAGCGCAGTCCTGCGCGCGCTCGCGGTGTCCAGCCGGACGCAGGCGGTCATTACGGCGCGCGACGTGGGCATCGATTTCGACGACTGACGTCGCGCACCGCACGCGCCGGCCCTCCTCCTTCCGAATACCTCATTCCGGATATGGCCGGACGGGCCACCCGCCTTCGCGGCGGAATTCGGAACGTCCGCGCGAAAGGCCCCTCGCAAGGCCGCGGACGGCCCGCGAAGGGCCCCGGCCGCCTCGCTCACGGCCCGGCGGGAACGGTCGCTTGCCGGCCGGCATGACCATGCTGCAGCGCGGTATCCCGCCGCCGCGGAGGGGCTCTCCCCGGCGGTGGTACGCTTATGCGCCACGGTGACGCAAACAACGGGAGACGGTCCGATGAACGCCAGGGAGGGTACCCAGGCCGAAGCCCCCGTGCCGGGCGAGAATGGCGCCGGGGCCGGCGGGCACCGGCTCGAGTGTTTCTTCGATTGCTCGAGCCCCTGGACGTACCTCTGCTTCCACAACCTGCCCGCCGTCGCGGCTCGCGCCGGCGTCCAGGTGCGCTGGCGACCGATCCTGGTCGGTGGCGTCTTCAATGCCGTCAACCCGAGCGTCTATGCCGCGCGCGAGAACCCGGTGCCCGCCAAGCAGGCCTACATGGTGAAAAGCATGGCCGACTGGGCGAGGCTCGCCGGCATCGAGATCCGTTTCCCCCCGCCCGTCTTTCCGGTCAACAGCGTGCGCGTCATGCGTGCCTGTGTGGCGCTGCAGGACGATCCCGCGATGACGCGGTTCGCCCGGGCGGCCTTCGAGGCCTACTGGGGCGCCGGGGTGGACATCTCGACGGAGGACGCCTTCGTCGAAATCTGCAGGGCATGCGGGCTCGACGCCGACGAGATGCTCGCGCTCGCGTCGAGCGAGGCCGCCAGGGCCGGCCTGCGCGCCAACACGGATGAACTCGTCCGCCGGGGCGGCTTCGGCTCGCCCACGATGTTCGTCGATGGCGACGACATGTACTTCGGGAACGACGCCCTGCCCCTCGTCGAGGCCGCACTCGCCCGCGGCGCCGGTCGGTGAGCGCGACCGGTCCCCTCGTCCGGCCGGCGGCGGGCGATTCGCGCCAGGCATGGATCCTCGGCACAGCATTCTTCGCCTTCTCGGCCGTCTTCTGGGGCATGAACGTCCCGATGACCACGCGCATGTTCGCGACCTGGGATGCGTACTTCCTCGCGCCGGCGCGGCTCGTGATCGCCAGCGCCGTCCTCGCTCTGCTCGTCCTGCTCACGCGCGGCGCCCGCGAGCTGGCCTGGCCGGTCGGGCCCGGGCGCGCGCTGCTGATCGCGCTCCCCATGGCGGCCTTCTTCGTGTCGTACAACCTGGGGCTCCAGTATTCGAACCCGATCACGGCGGCCGCGGTCATGGCCGGCGCGCCCGTCTATGCGGCGATCACCCTGCGCGTGCTGACGGGGGCGCGCCTGGAGAGGGGATTCGCGCCGGCCGCGGTCCTCACGGGCATCGGCGCCTGGATCGCGATCCAGGGCAGGCCGGGCATGGCCGGGGCGGGCTTCGGGTTCGGCGGCGGCGAGCTGCTCATCGTGCTCGCCTTCACCTGCTGGAACGTCTATACGATCGCCTCCCAGCGCTGGTTTCCGCCCGAGACGGCGCAACTTCGCCGTACCTACGTGGCCAGCGTCGCCTCGCTGCCATGGCTGGTCGGCGCCTGGCTGCTCGCCTGGGCGTTGGGCATCGTCGATGCGCCACGGCTCGATCCCGATGCCGAGGCCACCACGCTGCTGTTCGTCACCGCAATCTTCGCCACCGCCCTGTCGATCTTCAGCTGGAACATGGGGGTGCAGCGCGCGGGCCTCGCGGCGGGCTCGCTCTGGCAGAACACCGTCCCGGTGTTTGCCGTCCTGGTGTCGATGCTCTATGGCATCTTTCCGACGGGCCAGCAGGTCGGCGGCGGGGCCATCGTGCTCGCGGGCGTGCTCTACATGCAGTGGCGACGGCTGCGCTGAGGGCACGGCCGGTCCCCGCCTTGCCCCTTGCGGGCACGCCGCCCCACCGGTCCGGCTAGGAGGGCGGCGCGAGCAGTCCCTCGAACACCGGCTTGAGGCCGAGGTCCACGAGGCGGTGATGCTCCGAGGGCGCCACCCAGTGATGGAGCTCGGCCAGCGAGTTGATGCCGCCGCCGAGCAGGTGCGCGGCAATGCCCGAGTCGAGCGGTCGAATCGAACCGTCCATCATCCCGGTGACGATCAGGTCGCGGATCCGCTCGGTCAGCTGGAACATGCGTCGGTAGGCCTGCGCCCTGCCGTCGAATGCCGGCAGGGCGCCGAGCGCGCCGATACGCAGCAGCGGCCCCATCCCGGACGTCTGCAGGCATGCGAGCGAGCGAGCCATCGCGCAGGCCTGCTCCCATCCCGGGCGCGGCAGCGCCTGCGCCCGCGTCGCGGCGCGACGGACCGCCGTGAGGGTTCGCTCGAAGCAGGCCAGGATGAGGTCGTCCTTGTGCTCGATATGGTGGTAGAAGGAGCCCTTGGTCACGTTCAGCCGCGCCGAGATCCGGTCCACCGAAGCCCCGTGGTAGCCCTTTTCGTTGAGCAGGTCGGTCGCCGCCCGCAGGAAGCGATCCCCCGGCGTATCGGCGTCGTCGACGAGCGTCCAGTCGCCCCCGGTCGAATCGCCCGAGGGCCAGCGCGATCCCGGCGCCCCCATGCCGTGCAGCAGGATGTCGGCCGCCCGGCTCGCGACCCGCACGTACTGGTCGGGTTCGACCCGCGTGATCCAGACGCGCAGCATGTGGAAGGCCGAGAGCAGCATGTGCGCGCGCGCATTGAGGTCGGCCCGGCTGAGCGCCGCGGTCTCCGGCCCCGTCAGCAGCGCGCGCATGTCCCGGAACAGGTCGGTGTACGCGCGGTGGAGCCGCGCGCCGGTCTGCCCCTCCAGGGTTCGCAGCTCGCTGAACACGACCAGCGGGCGGCGAGCCCCTGTCGCGATGTCGGCGAGCAGCGCGGCCTGGCGAGCGAGGCAGGTCTCGACGCGCTTCCGGACGGTCGGCTCCCCGGCGGCCTGGCGGATGTCCTCCCGATGGACCTCGATCGCCCGGATGAAGCAGGCCGCGACCAGGTCCTCCTTACGGCGGAAGTAGTAGGTCACGCTGTTGGTGGCGAGCCCGACGCGCCGCGCAATGCCGGCCAGCGTGCCCCCGCCGATGCCGAGTTCGTTGAAGGTCAGCGCCGCCGCCGCGAGGATATCCTCGCGCTTGCGCAGGTAGCGATCGGTCGGCTCCTCGCCCTGGGCGTCCACGGGCGGCGCCGACGAGGCCTCCGGCGCCTGCAGGCGCTGGCGTTGCGCGTTCGGCGCCCTCATGTTCGATCCGTTTCCCCGGGCGGCCAGGCCGCCGCATGATCCTCGCGCGTGCTCAGCTCGGCGCCGGGTACAAGTGGCAGGCGACCGAGCGCTCGTCGTCGAGCGCCGCGAGCGGTGGATTGACCTCCTTGCAGATCGCCATGGCCCGCGGGCACCGGTTGTGGAAGCGGCAGCCGGCCGGCGGGTTCAGCGCGCTCGGCACCTCGCCGCTCACCACCATCCGGGGTCGCTCGGCCTCGGCGACCGGATCGGCCACGGGCACGGCGGACATGAGCGCCTGCGTGTAGGGATGCAGGGGCTCCCGGTAGAGGTCGTCGCGACCGGCGATCTCCACGACCTGGCCGAGGTACATCACGGCGATGCGATCGCTGATGTGCCGCACGACCGCCAGGTCGTGCGCGACGAACAGGTAGCTGAGCCCGAGGCGATCCTGCAGGTCCATGAGCAGGTTCACGACCTGCGCCTGGATCGAGACGTCGAGGGCGGACACCGGCTCGTCGCAGATGAGCAGGTTCGGCTCCAGCGCCAGCGCCCGCGCGATCCCGATGCGCTGGCGCTGGCCGCCGGAGAACTCGTGCGGATAGCGATCCGCCATGTAGGGCAGCAGGCCAACGGTGGCGAGGATCGCGTCGATCCGCTCGCGCATCTCGGCCCGGCTGCCCGCGAGCCCGTGCACCTCCAGCGGCTCGGCGATGATGTCGCGCACCCTCATCCGCGGGTTGAGCGAACCATACGGATCCTGGTAGACCATCTGCACGTGTCGGCGGAACTGGCGCAGCCGGCGGCGATCGTGATGGGTGATGTCCTCGCCTTCGTAGACGATGCGACCGCGGGTGACCGGGACCATGCGCAGGATGGCGAGCCCCGTGGTGGACTTGCCGCAGCCGCTCTCCCCGACCAGGCCGAGCGTCTCGCCGCGACGAAGGCCGAAGCTCACGCCATCGACGGCCTTGACCGCGCCCACCTGGCGGCGGATGAAGGTGCCGCTCAGCACGGGAAAGTGCACGGCGAGGTTCTCGACGCGCAGGATCTCGTCGTGGCGACGCGCCTCGTCCTGCGCGGTCGCTGCGGGCCGGGTTTCGAGTTCAGTTGCTGACATCGGCAAAGCACGCCTTGAGATGGTCCGGGCCGACGGGGCCGAGCACCGGGCGCTCGCGCCGGCAGCGGTCGAAGGCGAGCTTGCAGCGCGGCGCGAACGAGCAGCCCTCGGGCAGCGTCGAAAGGTCGGGAGGCTGTCCCTCGATGGGAACCAGGCGACGGCTCGTGTCCCCGTCGAGACGCGGCACCGAGGCCATCAGTCCGCGGGTATAGGGATGGGCCGGCCGGCCATAGAGTTCCCTGGCGGGGGCGCTTTCCACGATGCGGCCGGCGTACATCACGGCGACCTTGTCGGCGTAGCGCGCCACGACCCCGAGGTCGTGGGTGATGAGGATGAGCGATGCGCCGGTCTCGCGGGTCAGTTCCTTGAGGAGGTCGAGGACCTGGGCCTGGACGGTGACGTCGAGGGCGGTCGTCGGCTCGTCGGCGATGATCAGGCGCGGCCTGCAGGCGAGCGCCATGGCGATCATCACCCGCTGGCGCATCCCCCCGGAGAACTGGTGCGGATAGTGCGACAGGCGCCTCTTTGCATCCGGGATGCGGACCTTCGCCAGCAGCTCGGCCGCCATTTCCTCGGCCTGCTTCCACGGGAGGCCCCGGTGCAGGTTGATCGGCTCGGCGACCTGACGCCCGACCGTGATTCCCGGGTTGAGCGAAGTCATGGGCTCCTGGAAGATCATCGCGATCCGGTTGCCGCGGATCGACCGCATGCCGGCCTCCTCGAGACGAAGCAGGTCCTGCCCGTCGAACAGGACCTGCCCCGTCACGATCTCGCCCGGGGGGCTCGGGATCAGGCGCAGGATGGAGAGCGCGGTGACGCTCTTGCCGGAGCCCGATTCGCCCACGATCGCCATGGTCTCGCCGCCGGCCAGGTCGAACGAAACCCGGTCGACGGCGGTGACCATCCCACGGTCGGTGCGGAACCTCGTGGTGAGGTCCCGGACCTCGAGGAGGGGCGTGGCCATGGATCAGAAGCCCATCTTCTTCTTGAGCTCCTGGTCGATCCAGATGCGGGCGTAGATCGGGCCCGGACGGACCGCCCCGGCGCGAAGCTCGCCACCGTAGTTCTTCACCCAGGGCCACCAGGCCGAGTACTGGTACGGCGTCGGCAGCCAGATGTAGGGCGCCGCATCGACGATCTCGCGGGTCAGCTCCTTGATGATCTCCTGGCGCTTCGCTTCATCACGCTCCTCGTATGCTTCCTGGACGCGCGCGTCGAACTTGGGGTCGGCCCACATCGACGGGTTCCACGTCTGCTTCGTCACGAAGCTCTTGCGGATCGTCGTCGTGGGGTTGGTATGCCCGTTGTTCATGAAGTAGCCCGGCGCATGCGTCTTGCTGGTCATGGCGGACAGGAACGCGGCGTACTCCATCGGCTGGATCTCGATCTTCACGCCGACCTGCTCGAGATAGGCGGCCACCAGCGGCAGCAGCTCCATGTGGTCCGGATTGCAGGCGCAGACCTGGGTCTTGAAGGTGAAACCCTTCGGATAGCCGGCTTCCGCGAGCAGCTTCTTCGCCTTCTCGGGGTTGTACTCGAAGAGCTCCTTCACCGAGTCGGGCATCGCCTCGAGCGGCTCGAAGTACCCGAGGTAATCGATGTGCTGCGGATAGGCGAAGAGCTCGGCGTTGCCGTTGTAGAACGCCTCGACGATCTCCTTCTTGTTGACCGCCATGTTGAGGGCCCGCCGCACCCGGATGTCGTCGAAGGGCTTGGTGTCCACCCGCATCGAGAGGAAGGTCCCCGTGGTGGCGAGCCAGCGCGACCACTGCAGCTGCGGCGCGCTCTTCTTCAGCTCCTCGACCGCGCTCCAGCGCACCGACTCGAGCATGTCGATCTGGCCCGAACGCAGCGCCGCGTGCTGGGTGGACTCGTCCTTGATGGTCCGGGTGACGAGCTTGTCGACGAAGGGCAGCTTGTACTCCTGGCCGCCGATCTCGATCTTGTCCCAGTAGTTCGGGTTCTTCTCGTACGTGACCGAATTGCCCTGCACGAAATCGGTCACCATGAACGGGCCCGAGCCGTTCACGTTCTTCCAGTTGGTGGCCCCGGCATCGGCGACTTCCTTGGGGTAAATCGCCGAGTAGTAGCCCCACCCGAAGCGATAGTCCCACTCCGAGAGGTAGTTCTTGAACGTGAACACCACCGTGTGCTTGTCGGTGGCCTCGACCTTGTCGATGTGGTCGAAGTAGGTCGGGATCTTCTTCGGGCTCTTGTCGAGGCGGTAGTAGCTGAACACGACGTCGTCGGCCACGAGTTCGCGCGACTCCATGACGCCGGGCTTGGCCGGGAACATGATGCCCTTGCGCAGCTTCACTTCCAGGCGAAGCGGATCCTCCTTCCACTCCCACGATTCCGCGAGCTCGCCGCGGATCGCGTCCGAGGGCAGCCAGGCATCGGCATAGAACGAGTGCTTGCCGCCGAGCCGCTTCGCCTTGGTGAGGTCGGCGGCGAACAGTTGTTCGTAGATCTGGCCGGCGTCCTGGTTGATCTTCCAGTTCCAGTCGGCGGGATCCCAGGTCAGCACGCTCAGGGTCGGGTTGACCGTGGTCGTCGTCAGGGTACCGCCGTACTGGGGCTTCTCCTGGGCGGCCGCGGGCACTGCCGCGGCAACCGCCAGGGCTACCGCGCCCGCCACCCCGAGCGCGCCTTTGTGCAGTCTCTTCGCCATGGTCTGGTCGTCTCCTCGTCTGTTTGTGGAATACCGGTCGTCGGGATCAGGTCACGTGGCCGACCGGGGCTTCATCGTGAACCGCGCATTCGCGGATCCAGGAGATCGCGCAATGCATCGCCAAGGACGTTGGTCGCGTACACGACCAGCGTGAGGCACAGGCCCGGCACGATCACGAGCCATGGCCCCTGGAACATGTAGGTACGGCTGCTGCCGGAAAGCATGCCGCCCCAGGTGGGTGCCGGGGGTGGCACGCCGAGCCCGAGGAAGGCAAGGCCGGATTCCACCAGGATGACGGTGCCCACGCGCAGGGTGAAGAGCACGATCACGGGCGCCATCACGTTCGGCAGGATGTGGCGCCAGAGGATGCGCCAGGTGGACGCGCCGATCGACTGTGCCGCGTGGACGTACATGTTCTCGCGCACCGAGATCACCGCGCTGCGGATGATGCGCGAACCCGCGATGCCGAACAGCAGGCCCAGCGTGCCGATGATCTGCGGCATGCCCGGGCCGAGGACGGACACGACCACGATCAGGATGACAAGATCCGGGAAGCTCATCCAGGCGTCCACGCCGCGTTGGGTGATCATGTCGGTGCGCCCGCCGATGTAGCCGCTGACGACACCGATCACGACCGAGATGACCGTCGCCAGCGCCGCTCCCGAGATCCCGATGATCACCGACAGCTGGGCCCCGTATATCGTGCGCGAGAGCATGTCGCGGCCGAGGTGGTCCGTGCCGAACGGGAACTGCCAGGACGGCGGCTTCAGCCGGTTGAGCGGGCTGATCTGGTTCATGCCGTACGGCGCGATCAGGTCGGCGAAAATGCCGCAGAACAGGAACGCCAGGAAGATGATCGCGCCGAACGCACCCAGCGGCTTCTCGCGGAACAGGCGGCGCACGAACGCCAGCGCCCCGTTCGGGCGGCGCTCCACGACGATGTCGGAAGGAATCGCGGCCATCAGCCCGTCCTCACCTTCGGATCGAGCAGCCCGTAGCTCAGGTCCACCACCAGGTTGATGAGCATCACGGCCACGCCCACGATGAGGAACACGCCGGTGATGATCGGGTAGTCGCGCTGGTTGACGGCATCGAGCAGCAGGAGCCCCATCCCCGGGATCACGAAGATCTGCTCGATGATGATGGCGCCGCCGATCAGCAGCGGCGCCATCAGGCCGATCAGGGTCACGACCGGGATCAGCGCGTTCCGCAGCGCGTGCCGGACGACCACGAGCCATTCGTTGAGGCCCTTCGCCCAGGCCGTGCGGATGTAGTCCTGGCGCAGCACCTCGAGCATCATGGTGCGCATCATGCGCATGGTGATCGCCGACAGCGAGGTGCCGAGGATGACCGCGGGCAGGATCATCTGCTTCAGGTTGCGCACCGGGTCCTCGAAGAACGGGACGAATTCCACCTTCGGCGCCCAGCCCCACCAGATCGACGGCAGCACCATCGCCATCGTGCCGAGCCAGAAGCTCGGCACCGCCAGCATGAGGATCGCCGCCGAGCGCGTGAGGTAGTCGCCCGCCGTGTCCTGGCGGATCGCGGAGTACACGCCGACGGGAATGGCCACGAGCAGCCCGATGACGAGCGCGAGGAACCCGAGCTCGAACGTGACCGGCAAGCGCTGCAGGAGCAGGTCGAGCACCGGCGTGCTGTGCCAGAGCGACCGGCCGAAGTCCGCATGCAGCAGGATGGCCCCGATCCAGTCGAAGTACTGGGTGAGCATGGGCTTGTCGAGCCCGAGCGCCGCGACCAGCTGGTCGCGCGTGAGCTGGTCCGCCCCGACGTCGTTCTGGCTCAGCATGAGGTCGATGACGTCGCCGGGGATCAACCGGATGCTGGCGAAGACGATGAGGCTCGCGAAGAACAGCGTGGGCAGGAGCGCCAGCAGGCGGCGAATGACGTAGGCGTTCATCGCGGCCGCGGGCAAGGTTCGGGGAAGCGTCGCCCAGCCTTCGCGGCCGGGCCGGGCAAGCACCATACCCGTTCTTCTATCCCAATCCGCAGACCCTGCATCGGATTGCTGTCTCCTCTTGTGGGCGCCCGCCGGACCGCGTGCGGTGGTGTGGCTTTGCGTCGAGAATATCACCCGCCCGGCATCGGTCAAGACCCTTCCGCGACCTCGGCCTAGGGAATTGTCCTTACCGCGTTGCAGCATACCCGCTTTTCCAAAGGGCCTTGTCGCCGCATTGCGACGGCAGGCGTCCCTCGAGCCGCGCTCTGCTATCTTCGAGTCATGGACACGGCCATCGGCCGGCCCCCGGAGACAACCCCATGACGCGACCACCCCTGCTCAACTTCGACGGCACCCCTTTCCCGTTCAGATCCCTGGAAGAGGTGACGGCCCTGCTCACCGGCCCGGGCGGGCCGTACGAAATGGGCGAGGTGGAAGTCCGGGGCATCCGGCTGCGCGACTGGGTGGCCGGCCCATCGAACCTGCGCGACGTGTTCGTGGCCGGACGCGCGCACGGCGCGAAGACCTTCCTCGTGTACGAAGGCGAGCGGGCGGATTTCGAATCGTTCGCGCGCGCCACGCTGGCGGTCGCTGCCGAACTTCGCTCCCGCGGCGTCGGCAAGGGGGACCGGGTGGCGATCGCGATGCGCAACCTGCCGGAGTTTCCCGTCGCCTTCTTCGCGACCGTGATCCTCGGCGGTATCGCCACGCCGCTCAATGCGTGGTGGACCGGACCCGAGCTGGAGTACGCCCTCGTCGACTGCGGGGCGAAGGTCGCGATCGTCGATGCCGAGCGGCTCGACCGCATCCTGCCCCACCTTCCCGCGTGCGCGGCCCTCGAGCGCACCTACACCTGCCGGACGAATGCGCCGCCCTCCGGTGATCGCCTCGCTTCGCTCGAGCGCATCATCGGCACGCCACCCGACTGGCACCGATTGCCCCCGGGCGAGCTGCCCTGCGTCGGCATCGAGCCCGACGACGACGCCACGATCTTCTACACCTCGGGCACGACGGGCAGGCCCAAGGGCGCCGTCGGCACGCACCGCAATTCGATCTGCACGATCCTGTCCGCCGGCTACGGCACCGCGCGGGCCCTGCTGCGCCGTGGCGAACCCCTGCCCGACCCGTCCACCCGCCCGCAGCGGGCGGTCCTGCTCTCGGTTCCCTACTTCCACACGACCGGCTGCCAGGCGATCCTGTGTCCCGCGCTCTATGCGGGCAGCAAGCTCGTGACCATGCGGCGCTGGGAGGTCGAGCGCGCGATGGCATTGATCGAGGCCGAGCGCATCAACTCCGCGGGCGGAGTGCCGACCATTGCATGGCAGATCCTGGAGCATCCGCGACGCGCCGAGTACGACCTCTCCAGCATCGAGAGCATCTCGTACGGCGGGGCGCCGGCAGCGTCGGAACTGGTTCGCCGGATCAAGGCGGTGTTCCCGAAGACCGCGCCCGGAACGGGCTGGGGCATGACCGAGACGTCCGCCACGTTCACCTCCACCAGCTCGGAAGACTACGAGCTGCGACCGGACAGCTGTGGCCTACCATTGCCCGTCTGTGACATCCGGATCGCGGACGACTTCGGGAACCCGCTGCCGCCGGGCGAGATCGGCGAGGTGCTCGCGCGCGGACCCAATGTGGTGCGCGGCTACTGGAACAAGCCGCGCGAGACCGCCGAGACCTTCGTCGACGGCTGGGTGCGTACGGGCGACCTCGGGCGCGTCGACGAGGAGGGCTTCCTCTACATCGTCGACCGGAAGAAGGACATGGTGATCCGGGGCGGCGAGAACATCTACTGCGCGGAAGTCGAGGCCGCGTTGTATGCCCACCCGGCGGTCATGGACGCCGGGGTGGTGGGTATCGAGCACCCTACGCTCGGCGAGGAGCCTGCCGCGGTCGTCGCGTTGTCCCCCGGTTCGCAGGCGAGCGAGGCGGAGCTCCAGGCCTTCGTCGCGGGTCGCATCGCCGCTTTCAAGGTGCCGGTGCGCATCGCGATCGTCCCCGAGCTGCTCCCGCGCAATCCCAACGGCAAGCTCATGAAGGCCCAGCTCAGGCGCCTGCTGGCCGAACGCCCGGGGGGCGCGGCCACGGGCGCCTGACAGGCGCGCAGTGGCCCCACCCCGGGGCCACCCCAACACGGATCACTCAGGCGCTGTGGGCCGCCTGGGCCTCTTCGGTGGGGCCCGTGCCGGAGATCGCGTCGATCAGGGCGCGAGCGAGCACGTCGGGCGCCACCGGCTTCTGGAGCACCGCGACCGGCAGCTCCGACGCCCTCTGGACCTCGTCGGCGTGGCCCGTCATGAGTACGACGCCGAGGCCGGGGTACTCGCTGATCGCCCGGCGCGCAAGCCCCAGCCCGTTCAGCCGGCCGGGCATCACGATGTCCGACAGCATCGCATCGAACTCGCCCGCCCGCTCCGCCAGCACGCCTTCGGCTTCTTCCGCATCGAAGACATGCTCCACCCGGCACTCCAGCGACTCGAGCAGGGGAATCGTCGCGTCGGCGACCTCCCGGTTGTCCTCGACCAGCAGCACCCGAAGGCCCCGCAGCGCGGCCACCTCCGGATTGCGGTCGACCGCCGCGGCGCTTCCCTCGGCCGCGGGAAAGAACATCCGGACCGTCGTGCCGGCGCCCGGACTGCTCTCGACCGTGGCCGTGCCGCCCGACTGCACGCACAGGCCGTAGATCTGGCTCAGCCCGAGTCCCGTGCCCTTGCCGACCGACTTCGTCGTGTAGAAAGGCTCGAAGACCCGGCCGAGATGCTCCGGCGGGATGCCGCTGCCGGAATCGGAGAACGCGACCATGACCATGGGGATGCCGGTCCCGGCGCACTCCCCGGGCGTCGCGTTGCGCACCCGGATCTGGATGCGCCCACCTTCGGGCATGGCATCGCGCGAATTGGCCGCCAGGTTGATGAACGCGAGTTCCAGCTCGGAGGGATCCGCCCGAATGGGCGCCGTGCCTTCCTCGATCCGGAACTGCACCGTCACGCCGCTTCCCGTGGTGGCGCGGACGAGCTGCAGCAAGGCCTCCTTGCGCTCGGCGAGGTCGAACACCTCGAGGCTGAGGGGTTGCCGTCGCGAGAAGGCGAGGAGCCGCCGGGTCAGCTGGCCTCCCGCGGTGACCGAGCGCTCGATCGCGTCGACCTGGGGATGGGATTCCAGTTCGGGCTTGAGGCGCTTCAGGATATGCAGGCTGTTGCTGATGACCATGAGCAGGTTGTTGACATCGTGCGCCACGCCACCGGTCATCCGGCCTAGCGCCTCGAGCTTCTGCACCTCGCGCAAGGCGCCTTCGACCTGCACCCGGTGCTCGGCTTCGGCCTTGAGCTTCCTCACCGCCGAGATCTCGCGCCGCGTCCGGATCAGGGCGATCCATGCCACCGCCATCAAGGCGAAGGCCGTCGGGAACGTGAAGGCCGCCAGCACGCCGACATCCCGGTACCAGCCCGCCAGGATGCTCGCGTGCTCCACGCTGCAGGTCGCATACAGGGGATAGTCGCCGACCTTCTGGAAGGCCACGAGCCGGCGTCCCTCCTGCGCCGTCGCCTCGATATCGAGCACGCCGCCGGGGACCGCGCCCGCCATCGGCGAGAACATGGCGTTCGTCTCGTCCAGGCGGATCCATGGCCCGGAGGGTGATGGCCAGCGGGCGAGCACGCGGCCGTCCTCGCGCAGGAGGCTGAAACCGATGCCCTCGCCCGACCTGGCCAGCGTGTCGTAGAACGCGGTGAGCGACTCGGGATAGATCGTGGCCGTCGCGATCCCCGCGAAGCGTCCGTCGGCAAGGATTCGCGCCCTGCCCAGCGCGAGCGCATGCGCGTCGGTTGCCCGACTCGTGCCGTCCGGCCAGCCGATGAAAGTCTCCCCGGGATGCGCGCGCAACCATGCGAAGCTGGCCTCGTCGCCCACGCCGATATCGGGCGGCGCCGGGTACTCGCCACTGTGCGCCAGCGCCTGGCCGGTCTCGCTCCACAGCGCGACATGCTGGATCTGGGAGCTGGAATCGGCGATCCAGACGAGCCGATCATGGATCGCGCGCTCGTTCTTCCGGATGTCGGCGGGGCTCAGGTCGCCGGCGGCCTCGAGCGTGCGGGCGAGCGCGGATTCGTTGATCTCGATGGCGCGCAACACGTACTCCTCGACGGCCCGGACCGACCTTGTCGCGCGCTCGCTCGCGGCGGTGAATGCGCGCTCGTAGCTGAAGGCGGCAGCGATGGCGAACAGCAGCGCAGGCAACAGCAGCGCGACCCAGATGGTCAGCCGCAACGTGCGCGCGGTCGCCCCGTCCGTGAGCGAGTCCGGGATCGGCGGGGAGCCGCCCTTGCGGTCGGAATACCTGGCCGCCGCCACCGCGAGGACGGTGGCCATCGGCACGAAGACGAGCGTCTCGAGCCAGGTGGCGGAGGCCGCCGGGGGGACCCATGGCAGCAGGATCCAGACGGTGGAGACCGTCATGGTCGCCAGGGCCGGGCCCGACCCGATCAGCAGGCCGACGAGCGCGACCGCGGGATACGCGAACAGGTACGGCAGGGCGTCGCCAACGACAAGCTCGTCGAACAACGTGCGCAAGGCCATGGCCACGACGCCGGCGGCGACCGCGACGACCCACCAGAACAGGTCGGCGGAGCGGCCTCGCGCACGCACCACCGATTCTTGAGGCGCGACCAAACGTGCCCTCCGGAGATGCGAAGCGACAATCATAACGGACCGGGATGGCGCCTGAAGCCGGTGGGGTTTGACAGGATCGACGCGCGCTGCCTACCCTTGCCTGAAGGCTGTCGTCATCTCCCCGACGGACGTCCGCGGACGCATCCGGACGCCCGGGAACCGCGAGGGCGAGCCGTGCATTCGCTCATGGGCCGGTTGCTCGCCGAGCACCGGAACCTCTTCCGTCTCGTGGACTGGCTTGGCCGCCACCGCGAGCTTCGCGCCGAGCCATTCGCGCCGGAGATCGGCCTGATGGTGGACGCCCTCGTCTACCTCACCCGCTTTCCCGACGTCAGCCATCATCCTCTCGAGGACAGGATCGCCGAGCGCCTGCTCGCCCGCAATGCGATGCCCGTGGACCAGGCGCGCGAAATCGAGGCCCAGCACGAGCGCCTCGCGCAGGACGGGCTCGCGCTCCTGACCGATCTCGAGGGCGCCGTGCGCGAGGAATCCATGCCGCCGGAGCTCGCCATCGCAGGCGCGCGCCTCTACGCCGAGCGCCTGCGCCACAACATGGTGCTCGAGGAGCTCACCCTCTTTCCCGCCGCACAGCGCCACCTGGACGAGGACGACTGGGCGGCCATTGCGCCCACGGCGCAGGCGAGCGCTTCCGACCCGCTGTTTCGGGAGGATGTCGAGAACATCGAGAAGCGCTTCGTGCAGCTCCATCGGGCGATCGCGGCGCAAGTCGGATGCGACTGCGCATGACGCGGGACTGACGAAGGGATCACAGGAGCGCAGGTTCGCCGCGCAACGCTGTCCGGCGAGGCGCCGTGCGGCGGCGAACTGGCGGGGGAAGTGGCGTCCCGTAGGGGATTCGAACCCCTGTACCTACCGTGAAAGGGTAGTGTCC